>NZ_JBXWRJ010000021.1:0-83263 GCF_059612845.1 Ruegeria sp. YKSE079
TGCTTGGTTCCGGGTTTCTGTCTCATCTCCACTCCTTGATGGTTACGATGAGCCAGAAACCCTCCCTTATCAAATCAACCTAAACTGTCCCATTGGCGCTGACGTCAAACATGTCCCAGTTTCAAGATCTTCACGCCACCGACATAAAGAAGGTCAGAGCTCTTTGATGGCTGGTAATAGAGGCCGTACGTAGTCTTGAAATCGAAGTCGTCCCAATTGTCCTGCTGCAGTCCTAGCTGGCCCGTGATTGCACTCAGGGCCTTCCTAGAGTGCGGATAGATATCGAACTTCATAGACTTTCTCCCGGTGGCAACTCGGCAAGTCTGCAGGGACACAGAATCAATTAGAAATCAAGCCTATGTGCCATGGTCCCTCGCCGAACGTAACGGTATCGCTCTCTTCAGATGAGGAAAAGGCGATGTGCAGATTTCATGGCTGGCCATGAGCACAGGTACTTCCGGCATGTTTGACCAAATGGGGGGAACTGCGCTCCCACCAGTCGCTGCTATCATTGCGGGCATCTGGGAATATGACCAACTGTCAGATCACATCGGAACCACTACTTGTTACGCGAAGCGAAAGCGTACGTTCTTTTTGCATGGCGGTCCTGAGTATCATTTCCAAACCCTTTCGCTCCGACCATAGGTCAATTCCCAAGAGCCTCTGTCCTACCAGAAATAGTGCCAGATCCGTTTCCAGATGCTTGCGCGTTGAGTATCATGCTCCAAACCACGTGTAGGGCTGGGTGTCGTATTGACAGTTGGCTGGTCGGTATAGTGACGAGACTTCGCCTTCTGATCGCGCAATCGTTCTGCCGCCACCTGCTCATCCGTCCACGGTCCAGCTTCAATAACGCGCCCTCGCTTAATCACGTAGTGCGACCGGCAAGCTAACGTCCAGTTCCCAATGGAAGGGTTTAATGACACTGTTTCGCCATCAAAGATCATTTTCCAATCAGTCGGTGTGAACGGTGTAACAACCTCCTCTCCGCACCCGCAGCAACAGCTGTGAGCGGCTGTCCCGTACTCCATCGAGATGTAGAGAATACCTGGCTCAACCATTTCCGGAATATGTTGAACGAAAGTGTGTTCCAGTCGATTATGCCGCATCATTTTGTGTCACCGTTCAATAGCATGTTGCCGTCCGTGGTGTATGTGCTGTGGTATTCCCGCTCCAAGTCTCGATAGAAGCCGCGAAGTTTCTTCCACTTTACGACAGCAAGTACCGCATTCAGCGCGTTCAAGTCCGCAACCTGAATATTTGAAGAATAGAGATCCTTTTCCCCGCCCCCAGAAAAGGACACGCGGCCGTTGTGAACATGACCCCGCATGTCAGGGGTGCTCGCAGTCACGCGGAGAATGCCTCCAAGCGATCCGTCATCAAGCTCAAGGCCCATACCGACATCGATGAACGATGCGCCGATAGTCTCAAGTTTCTCGACGACGAGCCGCTTTTCTTCGCCAGCATCCATCGACAGAAAAGCAAATGTCACGCCGTCGAGTTTGTCCAGATTGGCTGCGCTCATGGCTTCGTCGCAGGCGACGATTCCACGGTGCATCTTGGAATAGGCCGTTTTGAAATAGTCCACCTTCTTAGACACCTCCCGCAACTCCTCAATGGATGCAGCTCCGGGCGCACGAAACGCGTTGTGCTGAAGAAATTCGTCAGGGTCGAACAACCTGATCTCAGAGACTGGAGTTTTGGCAACCAGGTCCAATATGTAACCGCCTGTTCCCCCCAAACCGACAATCGCAATGACATCAGATTTCAGAAGATCGGAAAGCGCGCCAATGCCAACTCGGTCTGAAGCGGTTTCGGTGTAGTTGAAGACACTTTCTTCTTCCGCTTCCGGCTCTTTCATCGTTCTCGGAGTGGCATTGCAATCCACAACCTCAGCCGGACCGGAGAGAATTGCCGCATATGTCGTCATCTTGTGAAAATAGTCGACATACCCGCCCTCTGGTTTGCTTGAGAATGAGTGCTTCGCAGCCAGGCCATTCCCGAGATCAATATTTCGGCTCTGATGCCGGATCTGGTCGATCGGGCGTCCGTCTGCAGTACACGGGTATTCACCGTCAAAGTGAATGACATGCGTATCTGGTCGGCAGGTCTGATCCCCAGCCAATGTCAGGCTGGAGATCAGTGTGCCACTGCGAACATCACGGCTCTTGTCGACGTATGGGACGTTCCGCATCACTAGACAACCGCCCACTACTTGCACGAGGTAACCTTCATTGCGCAGGCGCTTGAGATCGTCATTAAGACTGAACAGTGCGTGTGACATTGAATACAGTCCCCTTCTTTTTGATTTTGACAGAACCACCCGCGGCAAGTTCACCCGCGTGAGGCTTCGAAGCGGCGTGGCGGAACGTCATCGAAAAAATGACATTCGGGTCGTGCGCGCCCGGAAAAGCCAGTTTCACGACTTCCTCAAAAGTCACGTGACGGTCTTCGACCTCACGGGGCCGAGAGTTTACGACAATGATGCAAGTCGCATCTGGGCGCCGCGCAGTGATGAACCGTTCGATCCCGGGCTCATTCAAATCCATCAAATCATCCGGTTCGACGAGTTGGTCGGTCCCGCCGCGTTTCTGGAGGAAAATAGCTTCGTCATCATCGATGTTGGCAAGCTTGTAGAGAGCGGCTCCGGAGATGGCAGGCTTGCCCCACTCGATCTGCCGATTATCAAGCGTCAGTTTGAAATTGCGATCAGTCTGGAACGCGACAAACCGCTCGGCACCCCGTGCCCGAAGGTCGAAAGGTTCATCAAGCCGAATGTCCTCGAAATCACCCGAGGCGAGGATGGCAAAGAGACTGAAATCATCATCCGGATTGCACCCGGCCGCGGCAATGATCTGCCGACCCAGGGGAATCGGGTCCGGAACGTCCAGCTTCCGGAATTTCAGCCCGTCGAGCGCGAAGCGGATACGATAAGCCCGCGCCTTGTGCAGCGGGCGGTCTTCGCGCAGCGCATCAGAAAGATCATCATGATCAGGAATGTCGTCGAGAGTCATCTTGATTTGCTCCTTAGCTTGTGCCGGACCCATGCCCGGCTTCTAAGGGGTCAATCGAAGTGACTTTCGGAGACCGGTAAATTTAGTCGAACTTTTTTTTCAAAATGCCGTCGGGCGTCGGGCCGCACACGAAAAAAGCAGGGCATCCGGGGCAAACCCGCGCCGATGGCTTGGCAGGAAAGCGCCCGGAACGAATGTCCTGGAGATTTTTGGTCAGTTTGTCGCGACGGGTTCCCAGCTTTTTATCCGTCATGTCCATCGGTCGAGTTGTTTCATCAGACAAATGAAGAAACTCGACGTCAGCTCCTGGAAACGCCTGCCGGGCAGCCAGCAAAAACGCTGCTGTTCCAACATCATCCGTTTCCGATTTTCGAAAATGACCAGTCTGGATCTTTCTCACGGCGCGACTTCCGTCCGCTCTCAAAAGGATATCGTCTGGCTCGATTACGAGTTCCTCATCGCCCAGTCGAACCTTCACAGCGGTCGGCGTTTCAGGAGTATGATCACCGCGCGTCGAAAGGAAAAACGAGACCATCGCCACTGCATAGTCCGTGTACTCTCGAACATACCCATTTTGTGAAAGGTCATGGATCGAAAAGGCCTTTGCGACTTGGCCTCGAAGGTCGGCATCAGAAGAAAATGTCGTGTTGCCTGCGATAACCTCCTTCACCACGGCTCGCACGGCTTCGTGCATTTGCATAAACGGTGTAGCAGTGCGGCGCCCGCCCACTTGCAGAACGTGTGTATAGAAAAACCGTCGCGGACAGCGTTCGTAGAGGGAGAGCTGAGCACCGCTGAAACGAATGCGCCCGCTGACCTCGAGCATGACATCAGCCATCTCCGGTACGGCAGCCAACTTGCTGCCGGGTTGGATGGTCTGATGATCAATTCTCGACCCAAGCCGATCGATGAAGCTGGATAGATTTCGCCTGCTGCCGTTTAACTTCTGCGTCGGCGCATAGATCAGAAGCCTGTCGCGTGCACGCGACATCGCAACGTAAAATAGGCACTCTTGCTCTTCCGCCTGTCCGGTTTGAAACGCCTTCAGAGCACTCTTTGTCGTCCCCTCCACCATCCCATCAGGTGGCGGGCACGGTGGAGGTGGAGGCTTTCTTGGGATCGTATCTGCATTCAAGCCCGGCAAATGAACTGTCTCAAACTCAAGACCCTTGGCTCCGTGAATTGTCATCAACCGGACAGCATCAATACCTTGGGCGGCCAACGGCAATTGTCGTAGGTCGCGATCATCACCCAGGCGAACTAATCTGCGCACACGATCCAAAAGCCGCTTGATGGGCCGCCCTTGTCCTGTTGGCTGACTTCTCAGAAAATTTAGAAACTGCCAAATGGCAATTCCCTGCGTACGATGAACCGTCGTTTCAGAAATACTCAAACGCGCAGCAATTCTTGTGCGATCCAGCAACAGGTGCGCAATCACAGCCCAGGGTTCCGATGTGTCATCGAAACCGTCGAATGCAGCCTTGAGATTGGCCAAGCTCATTTGGCCGCATTCTGACAAGCTAGCCGTCAAGTCGGTGTTTTCCAGCCAGTTCTTTGGGTTGCCATCAGAAGACCGCAGATGCCGGTAGATTTTACCCACATCATCGATCGGCATTTTAAAATCACCGATGCAGGCGACCCGTACCAACCCCATTGCCCTCTTGTCGCTTAAAATGGTGAGCAACGACATCAGATCTTTGATTTCGGGGCGTTCGAACAAGCTTCCCAAAAATAGAACTGGAACACCGAGGCGCTCCAGGCTCTGTCCGATTTCCGAGAGCTTTTCATTGCCAGTGCACAGCACCACCTGCTCACGAAAGGCGCACCCATCACGATGGCGCTCTTGAATCGCCTCAGAGATGGCAACAATCTGGTCCGGCGCTTGTGCGACCTTGCGCAGCGTAGAACGGGCACCATTTGAGCCGCGCACGGCCTCAAGACCGCTCTCGGTATCCCCCACGATCATGTCCGCCGCAAAATCGGAGAAGGTATCTACAATCTCTTCCACTGACCTATAGTTCTTCTTCAAGCGTCCCCGTTCGCCGCCTGGGAAATCGCTGACCCCAAAGCGCGCCATGTTGAATGATGACGCGCCCCTGAAGCGGTAGATCGACTGCTTTGCATCTCCAACTGCCCACAGGTTGCGGCCGTCGGGACACAGTGCTGTGAGGAGGCGGACACTGCTTCGATTCACATCCTGATACTCATCGACCAAGATGTGGTCGTATTGGGATCGAAGATGCTCACAAATGTCAGAACGGCTCTCCAACAGTCGAACAGGCATAGAAATAAGGTCACCAAAATCGACGCAGTGAACGTTAGCCTTTAGCCGTTCATATGCCTCATAAACGCGGGCCACTTCCAAAGCCTTCGCGGCAGCAACCCTTTGGTCCTCCGTCGCCGCGGAAGCCGCCATTTCCTCCGCCAAGCCGGCGTAGCGCGCGGGATCGACAACTTCGTCCTTGGCCCTGGAAATCGCCTGAAGAATATCGGAAATGATCTGTGTGGGATCATACAAGTTTCGATAATGGGCGAGGTCCAGACGGGGAAATTCTTCCTCAAGTAGTTCGACCGCCTCAATCCTATCCATCATGCGTGGATCTGTCGGAAGACCCAGTTCGCCATGAAATCGCCGGACAATGTCCAAGCCAAAGGCATGAAAGGTTCCGATCCACATCGCTGTCGCTGCCGAACTGTGCTTGCGTGCAATTCGATCCGCCATTTCGCCTGCCGCCTTATTAGAAAAAGTCAGCAACAAAATGCGACGCGGATCGACGCCTTCTTCCAAGAGTGCATCAACTCGCGCCACGAGCGTCTGGGTCTTCCCCGTTCCAGGTCCCGCTTCCAGAAGATAGGCATTCCCACGATGCGATGCTGCTGCTGCCTGAAGAGCATTCGGTGTCCGCTCCACGGATTCGGTCTCAAGCTCGGAGATAACTTCGGGCAGGAGCAACGCGTCGAACAGTTGTTGGGCGACGACATCAAAGGGCGCCCCGAAACGTTGAGCAATGTCCGATGCAGTTAGCTGCGATTCGAGATGAAGGCTTTTTACGACAGCGCGTGGGAGAAGAAATTCGCGCGCGAAGAGGTCCATTTGAACTTCACGGCGTTGCCTGCGACCGTAGTCAACAACACGTTCCATTCCGATCGGAGAGGGCTCCGCAGCGCGCGTAGGATCAATTTCCGTTGTCTGTTCACCCTCCGCGCCGTCGCCAAGTTCCAAATGACCGATCTCGTGAGCGACCAGAAAAGCCTTCTCGAATGCGGTTCCCGCGTTCTCATGCAAGATCAATCGATCCGCATGTATGACTGTCGCGCGACTGCCCTCGAGCAAGGGAGAACTGGGTGATGTTTCCTCAACATCAAATCCGCGGCGATTGGCTTCGGCGATCGCGAACTCGTACGGTTGCGTGGGATCATGACCATCCGAAACCGCGACTTTGTGCAGTCGAGTCGCAGCCTGTCTTGCGAGTTCTACGCCGTCCACGTCAGTCGCCTTGATCCATAAGCTCTGCGCGTCGTGCGTCTGGAACTCCGGCATCGACGAGGAGCCGCTCGAAAGACACCTTGCCCATGATCTGCGGTTTCGCATCAGCTTTATAGCTGCGAGCCAGCCCAGAGCCCGGTGAAACAGTTAGGCTTTGGGTGAAAGCTGCAACCGTTAGCTGAATAGCGCCTGCAAATTTAGCAAGGAAAGGCCTGGGAACCGTCTCGACATCAACCCGTCGTTCCTTAAACGCTGTGATGACCTGCCTTGGAACATCGAGCGTTCTTGCGAGATGTCGCGATTGATCAACAGATAAGGCAGCCAGCGGATCTGCCGCCGCTTTCGTTTCCAACGGAGCAAACTGTCGCCAAGCATCATCGATAAGTCGACTTTCGGACGCCCTAAGTGGACCTGAGTCGCTCTCAGGACTTCGCGAGAGCTCTCTCGCGAGGTCGATCAGCTCATTGGAGTACTCGGGGTAGTCTTTCAGATATCGTTCAATCGTCAGCCGATCGTGCCGAGGTTCGACCGCCAATGCGTTGAGCACATCTTCCTTTGATGGTCGGTTTTTGTCGGCGCTCACTGGTCATCTCCATTCAGAGCTTCGCGTAAAGCCGCAAAAGCCTTGTCGCGATGTGTCCTGATGGTCTTTTCTGACTTTCCAAGTGCCTTTGCTATTGTAACTATGTTGGGGTCTTTTGAGTCTATCGGAATTCCTTCTCTCAGCATCTGGATGATCCTCATTTGTCTTCTTGGTAAAGTGTCAATCGCCGCTTCCCATCGGGACCGGTAATCTGGGTCGTCGATTTCTAGCGCTTCGCTCAGATCAAAACTCCCTGCGGCACGTTCGACTTCCTCGGAGAGTTCGCCTGTTTCCGTGTCGTATTCGAGCGGTGCAGACCGGTTTTCCTCGCGCCATGCCTGCTCTTGTGCGTCTCGCCTTAAGCTGGCCAACGCTCCGTCAAACCGGACCTCAAAGTAATCAAGCTTGTCCGAACCGGATGTACGGTCCAGAGACAATAGCTCCACAAACCTGCCAAAGACCCTATCTCGTATAGCTAGATTGGTAAGCGACGCTGTCTTACCCCCACTGACACCTTCGCGCGGAAGTGCCCTCAGCACTCTCTCAGCGAGTATTTTAAAAAGCCGCTCAAACCACGCTTCAGTGTTGTCTTCGCGGCTGTTCCGAATGAAATACACCAAGCACTCGCTTGGTACGTAGTTCGGATCTGTTTTTCTCGACACTGAAATACGTTCGATCAGCTCATCTCGCGACACTGCGGATAGCTCGCCCAATCGCTCCTCGATCTTCGCGTCGCGCGTGTACAGCTCACCTGTCAATCGCCGTTTGGTCAGTGGTCTGACCTCAATGCTCGATTGCAAAATCGGAACCTCCAAGTCTTTCGCGGTATTAGAGCCCTATAGCGTAGGTCCGGACTCATCTACAGCTTCAATCTCGAATAACATTCGAAGAGGGTATTTATTTAGGCCGCCATTTCAACTCGCTAAGGAAGTATTTCGATAGGAGGAGCATGCAATCTGGCCGTAGGCTAGGTTTCTGCGCTGAACGCCCGGTCAGAGGCAAATTCTCTGACAGTAAAGGCAGGCCTATCTGGTGCTTTTCAGCTAGGATTTGGTGGAGCCTAGGGGAGTCGAACCCCTGACCTCTTGCATGCCATGCAAGCGCTCTCCCAACTGAGCTAAGGCCCCATGCCGTACCGCCTGTGCGGTGGACGGACGTTTATGCAACGCCGGTGAAGAGTGCAAGCCAAAAATACACCGATCAGGCCAAAATCTTCGGGCGTTGACCCCGTGCGACCCAACGGTCGTGCGGGTGCGGCGCGGGGCATTGCTGCCCCGTGCGGCGGTTCAGGACTCGTCGTCCGACGACACGTCGGTGATGTCGTCCAGCGAGACGCTGTCGTCGTCATCGTCATCGTCGAGCAGATCGTCGTCGAGATCGACATCCACGGCGTCGTCATCGTCGAGAAGATCGTCATCCGATACGGCTTCGCGGGCCTTGACCGATGCGGCATCTTCGGCATCGGCGGCGATCATCCGGCTCTTGCCGGTGTCCAGTTCCACGATCTCGCCCGTATAGGGGCTGACAATCGGGTTCTTGTTCAGGTCATAAAACCGTTTGCCTGTTGTCGGGCAAACGCGCTTTACACCCCATTCTTCCTTGGGCATGTGGAATCCCCTTGATATCTGCTGAGTCGTGTTGACGATTCAGGTCACCTGCCACATGCGGTAGGGACTGTCAAAGCCTTTACGCAAAAGGGGGCGCATCTTGGGACGACATGCATTGCCAGGGCATCCCGCCGTGCCGCTGACGCTGCGGCGTTCGGCGCGGGCGCGGCGTATCAGCCTTCGGATTTCCCAACTGGACGGGCGGGTTACGCTGACCCTGCCCACCGGTATCCCCGAGGCAGAGGCACTGGATTTCGCCCGCGCGAAGGAAGGCTGGATTCGCCAGCATCTTGAGAAACGCCCCGACCATGTGGCACTGCACTACGGGCAGGACATCCCGGTCGAGGGCAGCTTGCGGCGAATCGTGCCCGCCACCGGGCGGCGGGTGGAGTTGCGGGCGAACGAAATCGCCGTTCCCGAGGGCCGGGCAGAGCGCCGCCTGTTGCGATACCTTCAGGAACTGGCCCGCGACCGGCTGACCGGGGCCTGTGACGACTATGCCGCCATGATTGGCCGGCGCTACGTGCGGCTGACATTGCGGGACACGCGCTCGCGCTGGGGATCGTGCAACTCCGAAGGGGCGCTCATGTTTTCGTGGCGGCTGATCCTCGCCCCGCCCGACGTGCTGCACTATGTTGCCGCGCACGAAGTGGCGCATCTGGCCGAGATGAATCACTCTCGCGCGTTCTGGGCCCAGGTCGAGCGGATCTTTGGCCCGTATGACGCTCCCCGAAATTGGCTGCGCGACAATGGCAACAGCCTGCATCGTTATCGTTTCGACGCAGGTGTGAGTTGACCTTGGGCGAATTTGTGATCACATGAACGGATGTTGAGCGCACGCCAGACCGACATCCAATCCGCCACGCATGACCGGATCTACCGGGTCCTGCGGTCGCGGATCATGCATGGCGAAATCCCTCCGGGGCACGCCTTGACCCTGCGCGGGATCGGCAAGGAATTCGGTGTCTCGATGACGCCTGCGCGCGAAGCGGTGCGGCGCCTTGCCGCCGAAGGCGCGTTGTTCCTGTCCTCTTCGGGCCGGGTCTCGACGCCAGAGCTGACCAACGACCGGATCGAGGAGCTGGCCGCCCTGCGCGCCCTGCTCGAGGTGGAACTGGCCAGCCGCGCCCTGCCGCGTGCGCATATGGCGCTGATCGACCGGTTGCAGGCGATCAACATGAACGTGGCCGAAATGGTCACCAAGCGTGACGGGGTGGGTTATATCCGCGCCAATCTGGAATTTCACCGCACGCTCTATCTGCGGGCGCAGGCGCCGGCGATGCTGGCCATTGCCGAAACCGTCTGGCTACAGCTTGGCCCGACCATGCGCGCGCTTTACGGGCGGCTGCAACGTACCGATACGCCGCATTATCACCGGCTGATCATCGCCGCGCTCAAGGCAGGCGACGAACCGGGGTTGCGTTTGGCGGTCCGTTCCGACGTCACCCAGGGGTTGCGGCTGCTGGTCACCTGACCGACAGCATTCAGGGCTTTGTGGCGATCTGGCTGACATAGGACATGAAGCCGAAAAACCTGTTGGCCTGCAGCCGCTGCCGCGCCTCCGCTTTCAGGGCCGCCGCCGTTTCCGGGAACAACAATCCGGTCTCGGCCATCCTGTCCGCGCCCCGGTCAATTACCGTCATGAAATACCCGGCCTCGCCTTCGGCCACATATCCATGCCCTTGTCGCGTGCCTGGCTCGAACCCTGCATGCGTCAGCAGATCGCCCACCTGACGCATGATCCACAGGTTGGTGACATTCTGGTTGATCATGAACCGGACGATCTGGTCCAAAGGGTCGTAATCGCCGATCTGGGCCGTGGCGGTGTCGTAATCCCCATCACAGATCGCCAGCACGCCGCCCGGCCTGAGGATGCGGAATGCCTCGGCAATCGCATCGCGAGGGGTGGGGACATGACATAACAGCGTGTGCATCAAGACCATGTCCACGGATGCGTCCTGCAACCCGGTGTCTCTGGCATCACCGGTCTGGAAACTCAGGTTCGGCTCGGCCGCGAACTGCGCGCGCGCCCGCTCGACCATGACCGGTGAGGGCTCGATCCCCAACGCGCTGGCGGCCCCGGCAACCTTGATCAGGTCGTGTGTCACATGGCCGGTACCCGACCCCAGTTCCACCGCAAAAGCGCCGGACGGCAGTTTCATCCCGCGCAGATAAGCTTCGCGTATCGCGACCTGCGACGGGTCAAGACAACGCGCCTCCATCGCATCCGCGATCGTGGATTGAACGGCGTGGTCCTGCGCTGCGAGGTTGGAATACGGATCTGACATGGCGCTCCCCGGTCTCTTTTCTGTCCGGTCAGTGTCACTCGAATCGGCCAAATCTCCAAATTCACCCGCGCCGGTCACCTCAGCCGGCGCAGCGAATGGCGGACAGGGCTTGGATGATGTCCCTATCTGAGACATTATCCTTCGAACAATAGGGGAGAGAGACCATGACACACTTCACCCGCCGCGGCGCCTTGGGATTGATGGGGGGCGCGGCGGCGCTGCCCGCCTTGGGAACTCCGGCCCTTGCCAACACCAAGATGACGGTCGGCGCGTTGCGCTTTACCAGCCATGCCGCGTCTTTTGTTGCCTACGAGCGCGGCTATTTCTCGGACGAGGGGCTGGATATCGAGTTCCGCTTTTTCGAGGCGGCGCAACCGATGGCGGTGGCGATTGCCAGCGGCGATGCGGATTATGCGGTGACGGCGATCTCGGGTGGTTTGATCAGCCTTGCCGAAAAAGGCGCAACCAGGGTGATCGGCGGCGCTCTCAGCGAAGAGCAGGGCATCGACGGCCAGATGATCCTGGCCTCGAATGCCGCTTACGAGGCCGGCTTGACCAGCCCGGCGGCGCTGGACGGCAAGAAATTCGCGGTCACGCAACCGGGATCGTCCTTTCACTACATGGGGTCCAGGATCGCGGCCGCCGAGGGTGTCTCGGTCAGCTTCACCCCGCTGCAGAAGGTCGGCGCGATCATTGGCGCGATGAAATCGGGGCAGGTGGATGCATGGTCGATCGTACCCCACATCGCCAAGGCTCTGGCAGGTGGTGGTGCGGTTCAGGTGATCGGCAATGTTGCCGACTACATCCCCGACTATCAGGTCACGACCGTGTTCACTTCGGCAGACAATGCCGCCAACGAACGCGCCCAGACCGAGGCTTTCCTGCGCGCCTTTTCGCGCGGGGCGGATGATTTCAACGCCGCGCTGGTCGACAGCACAGCCGGTGACGAAGCCGCCGAGGACATGGTGCAGCTGATCCACAAATACGTCTACACCGACCGCCCCTATGAAAAGGCCGCACCGTCGATCCGCAACGGCGCGATGCGTATCAATCAGGGCGCGGCGCTGAACATGACCTCGGTCGAGGACCAGTTGAGCTGGTTCAAGTCCGAAGGGCTGATCAAGCCGGAGATCACCAGCGAAGTTCTGGTTGATCCGTCATATGTCCAGATGATCTGAGCGGACCGGGCGGGGCCACCCGCCCGATTTCTTCATGGAACTGACAATCCGGAACCTGACGCACCGCTATGGTGACATGCTGGTGCTTGACGATGTCTCGCTGCACATCCCTGCGGGTGAAATCCTGTGCGTGGTCGGCCCCTCGGGCTGCGGCAAGTCAACCTTGCTGCGGATGATCGGCGGACTGGAGCAGCCGGACCAGGGGCAGGTGTTGCAATCGGGCGAGGTTCCCGACGGATGCCTCAACCCCCTGACTTTCGTGTTTCAGGACTTTGCCCTGCTGCCGTGGCGCAGCGTGGCGGGGAACATTTCACTGGTGCTGGAGGATCACCGGCTGCCGTCGCGAGTTGTACAAAATGGCATATCGGATGTTCTGGAGCGTACAAAACTGACAGATTTCGCAAATGCACTGCCCAGACAGTTGTCCGGCGGCATGAAGCAGCGCGTCGCAATCGCGCGCGCACTGGCGGTCAACCCGGCGGTTCTGCTGCTCGATGAACCGCTGTCCGCGCTGGACGCGCAGACCCGCGAACTGTTGATGGAAGACCTGATTTCACTGTGGTCACGGCAGCCATTCACAGCCGTATATGTCACCCATAACCTGGCCGAGGCGGTGCGTCTGGGTCACCGCATCGCAGTCCTGTCGCGCCGCCCCGGACGGGTGCGCGAAGTGATCGCTATCGACACGCCGCTGACCGAAAGAGGGGCCGGAGATTCCGACCTCGAAGCGCTGCAAAAGCGGCTCTGGGACCTGATGCGCGAAGAGGCGCTGGCGGCGGATCAGGAGTTGGCCGATGCCTGACGCCTCACGCCCTGTCCCGTTTCGCGGCGGTGGCTTTTCGCCGGTTTCAAAACGCGGTGCAGGAGCTGCGGTTTTCATTGTATTGCTTATACTTATCGAATGGGGAACGCGGGCTGGCTGGATCTCGAACCTGACCCTTCCGCGCCCCTCGGACGTGGGGGCCACGTTGATGGAACTGGCCCGTTCAGGCGCGTTGTGGACGCATCTGCTTCCCTCGGTGACGCGGCTTCTTGTGGGGTCGGCGATGGGTGTAAGCGCAGGGATCTGCGTTGGTGTCTTGATCGGTCTGTTTTCTTACGTGCGGGCCGGGCTGGTGCCTTTGGTGGCCGCGATTTTTCCAATCCCCAAGATCGCGCTGCTGCCGCTTTTCGTGATCTGGTTCGGTATCGACGAGGGGTCTAAATACGCCCTGATCGCGCTGGGCACCTTCACGCCTACGGTGGTCTCCACCTATGGCGCGGTGGACAATGTCGACCGCAACCTGATCCGCATGGGGCAAAGCTTTGGCCTTGGCTGGAACAGCATCGTCCGCAAGATCGTCCTGCCCGGCGCACTACCCGGAATCCTGTCCGGACTGCGCGTTTCACTGGCAATCGGCATCATTCTCTTGGTCGCAGCCGAGATGCTGGGCGCCGAATTTGGCATCGGCGCCTACATCCTTCAGGCAGGCGCGCTGTATGACCTTGAGCGACTTTTTGCCGGAGTTGTCATTCTGTCGGCGCTGGGCATTCTGACGAGCTGGGCCATCGGGCTTTTGGAAAAACGCCTTCTGGCGTGGCGCAGTTGATCGCTGTATTCTGGGGCAAAGGCAAATCAGAAAAAGAGCAGGCCGGGCAATGATCAATCGACGGATGTTTTCCCTTGGAGTTGGCGCAACGCTTGTGACCGCCTGTTCGGGCGGTGGTGTGGCGCCCACACCGCAAGTCACACGGATGCGCGCGGTGCCGAATGCGGGCTGGGAGGCCTGGGTGACCAGTTTCAAGAACCGTGCGTCAGCGCAGGGTATTTCCCAATCCACGATCAACACAGCGTTTCAGGAGGCCGGCTATCTGCCCGAAGTGATCGAGCGGGACCGCAACCAGACGGAATTCAAACGCTCGCTGGAGGATTATCTGGCCATCGCTGCCTCGGACGAGCGCATCGACACCGGCCGACAGATGTTGCAACGCCACGGCAGTACCCTGTCGCAGATCGAGTCGCACTACGGCGTGGACAAGGAAGTTGTCGTTGCCATCTGGGGGCTCGAAAGCCGCTATGGCGCGCGTCGTGGTGATGTGCCGGTGGTCTCGGCACTGTCGACACTGGCCTATGACGGGCGGCGCGGTGCATTCTTTGAAAGCCAGCTGGTTGCGGCACTGAAGATCGTTCAGAACGGGGATACAGCGCCCCGGAACATGACCGGAAGTTGGGCGGGAGCGATGGGGCACACGCAATTCATCCCGACGTCTTATCTGGCCTATGCCGTCGATTTCACCGGCGACGGACGGCGCGATATCTGGTCAGAGGATCCTACCGATGCGCTGGCCTCGACGGCGGCGTATCTGGCGCGCTCAGGGTGGGTTCGGGGGCAGCCCTGGGGCGGCGAGATTGGCTCTGCCGCGGCCCGTTCGGGAACACCGATTGCCACCTTGCAGCCGCAGGTGCCCGGACCACAGATTGCGGTTTTCCAGAATTTCAGGGTTATCAAGCGATACAACAACTCGGACAGCTATGCGATTGGTGTGGGCCACCTGTCCGACCGGATCGCCGGAGGCGGACCGTTCAACGCATCCTTTGGTCCCGATGAAACCGGGTTGACGCTGGATGACCGCAAGGAGTTGCAACAACGCCTGACTGCCGCCGGGTTCGACACGCAAGGTGCGGATGGGGTGATCGGGTCGAAGTCCACGACGGCAATCAGTGCCTATCAGCGCGCCAACAACCTGACGGTGACAGGCCAGCCATCTGCCGAGCTGTTACGGATGCTGCGTCGAGGCTAGCGGCGCGGCTCAGGCCGCGAGTCCCCTGGACCCGATATCCAGGAACTTCTGACGGCGGTCCTTGATCAGGGTCGCGCTGTCCTTGCCGCCCAGTTCCGTCAGCATGGTGGCAATCGCCTTGCTGACGGCCTCGATGGTGCTGTGTTTATCCCGGTGCGCGCCGCCTTTTGGTTCGGTAATGATCCGATCGATCACGCCCAGCTTGTGCAAGTCCTGCGCGGTCAGGCGCAGCGCTTCGGCGGCCTCGCGCATTTTTTCGGCATCCTTCCACAGGATCGAGGCGCAACCTTCGGGAGAGATCACCGAATAAACCGAGTGTTCCAACATCGCCACGCGGTTAGCGGTGGCGAACGCAACCGCCCCGCCCGAGCCACCCTCGCCGATGATGACCGAAACAAGCGGTACGCCGATCTTGAGGCACATCTCGGTCGAGCGGGCGATTGCTTCGGACTGGCCGCGCTCTTCGGCGCCCTTGCCGGGGTAGGCGCCAGCAGTGTCGATCAGAGTGATAACCGGCAGGCCAAATCGGCCTGCCATTTCCATCAGGCGTACGGCTTTGCGGTATCCTTCGGGCCGGGCCATGCCGAAGTTGCGTTCGATCCGCGACTTGGTGTCGCTTCCCTTTTCGTGGCCGATCACCATGACCGGTTGGTCGTCGAAACGCGCCAACCCGCCCATCACGGCAAGATCGTCGGCAAAGTTTCGGTCCCCGGCCAGGGGCGTGTATTCTGTGAACAGCGCTTTGATATAGTCCTGACAATGAGGTCGTTCCGGATGGCGTGCCACCTGGCATTTCCGCCAGGGTGTCAGATCCTTGTACAACTCGTCCATCATCTTGGCAGCCTTGGCATCCAGCGCCGCCGCTTCGTCAGCCACGTCCATTTCTTCGTTGGCCCGGGCCAGCGCGCGTAACTCTTCGGCCTTGCCTTCGATTTCAGCCAGCGGTTTCTCGAAATCCAGATACTGGGTCATGACGTCTCTCAAAGCGGAATCTCCGCGTTATATGGCCCGAGGTCGCCCAAGATGCAACTCGGCAAGATTTAAGTTACCCGAATAGGATGTCGACGGTGTGTTGGGCGAGTGGCAAGAAACACCTCGGCGGTTTTGGACTTTGGTTGATCTGAGGTTCTTTGAAGCCGCCACAAGTTCCATACGGGAACCTTCTGATCTTTTTTGCGTTAGTTGCGGGGTGATTAATTTCGGCGCTTTCAAAACCTTGAAAACATGTGTGCTGGAAAAGTGATCACGTCGGACTTGCCGAGTGAAAACTTGCCGAATAGGCTTTTGTTGATGGCGTTGTGAAAGACCGGGGAAAACGGCGGCGACGCACCCAACAGGGAGTTGATGATGAAATCTGTCGTTACCGGGTTGGCCGGAGTTCTTGCACTGGGAATGGTTGTCACGGCCTCGGCCGAGACCCTGACGCTTACTCCCGCAAGCCCACAGCCGTCGAATCCCAAGGCGGGGCTTGCGGTGAAATATGCCTGGGCGGGTGATCCGCCCGCGCAGATTCAGTCGATCAGTGCCGCCAAAAGCATGATTGCCGACGCCAAACCGGGCTTGCCGCTCAGCGGTCTCGACTACCGAGACACCGATGAGGGCGAGCCTGTCATGACCTTCGATCAGGCGATGAATGTTGCTGCTGACATCAAAGGGTATATCCGGTTCGACGCGCCGGGAACCTATACGCTGGAAACCTGGTCGAACGATGGAATCGATGCGAATATCGGCGGGCAGCAGGTTGGATATTTTTCCAGCCGCCAACCCTGCGAAGCCAATCAGCGCGTGGATGTCGAAGTGCCAAAAGCGGGCTGGTATGATCTGAGCATCGTCTATTTTCAGAAATACAGCACTGCGTGCCTGATGATGAAATGGGGCAAGAAGGGTGACAAGCTCAAATGGGTGCCGAACGACGTCTTTGGTCATTGACCAGCTTGAGTGATCAAAGCAAGCGGGGCCATTTGGCCCCGTTCGTCATTTTGGGGAAAGGCCAAGTGCTGCGCGCAATGCGGATTCGGGTGCGCTGAGTACCGGAATGCCGCAATTCAGATGTGCCGTTGCCCCGGCCATAGAGGCCTGTGCCAACACGACACAAGCTGTGTCCGGGGCAATTTCCAGTGCGCGCGACAGCTGCACGGCAATGCGTTTGGCAAAGGCTTCGGTATCGCCCGAGATAAAATGCACCCAAAGATGGGCAAGTGGCAACTCACGGATGTTGGGTTCCAGTCCGATCTCGGCAAAGGCTTTGGTCAACAACCGGGTCGAAGGTTCGCGCGTGCTGTCCAGACAATAAGCCATCAGGACCGGTCCTCCGGTTGATGCGGCCTCTTGCATCATGGGCCAGTCGACGCGCAGTGCCCCGGCCCGCGCAGCGATCTCGCCGATTGTCGAACAGGTGCAAATCGCGTTTGGCGCAGTGAAGATGGCCGAGTGGATTTCCAACGCCAGTTCGGCATTGATCCCGTGCAAGCCCCGGTCCAGCCAGTCAGGGCGCACAACATGCGTCAGCTTTGCATCCGGCGCGATCCGCGCCGAAAGAGCGTCAAAGGTGGCGCAATGCACTGCGGCGGTATGAAACAATGTCAACTCGGTCATACTTGGAAACCTATCAGAAAAGGGCGCCCGATGGACGCCCTTTCGCAAAATCTCGATATGGGCGTCAGCCGTTTGCGGAAATCAGTTCTGCCTGGGCCACGATCACCTCGGCCTGCTTGATCGAAGCGATGTCAACCAGGCGACCCTTGTAGACAGTAGCACCTTCGCCTTTGGCCTTGGCCTGCTCCATTGCGGCAAGGATTTCGCGGGCCTCGGTCACCGCTTCGTCGGACGGGGTGAAAACCTGATTGGCCAGCGCAATCTGTTTGGGGTGGATCGCCCATTTGCCGACCATTCCGAGCGTGGCTGAACGTCTGGCTTGCGCGACATAGCCTTCGTCGTCCGAGAAATCTCCGAACGGTCCGTCCACCGGCAACACCCCGTGGGTGCGGCAAGCAGCAACGATGGCGGCCTGGGCCCAGTGCCACGGGTCTGACCAGTGCTTTTCGCCATTGCACAACATATAATAATTTTCCTGCGTGCCACCGATGCCGGTGGTCTGCATCCCCATCGAGGCGGCAAAATCAGCCGCGCCCAGGCTCATCGCCTGCAAACGGGGGGAGGAGGCTGCGATTTCCTCGACATGGGCAATGCCGGCAGAGGATTCGATGATCACTTCGAAACTGATCGGCTTGGTCCGGCCCTTGGCGCGTTCAATGGCGGTGACCAGCGCGTCGACGGCATAGACATCGGCGGCGCAACCCACCTTGGGGATCATGATCTGATCCAGCCGATCACCCGCCTGTTCCAGCACGTCCACCACATCGCGGTACCAATAGGGTGTATCCAGCCCGTTGATGCGCACCGACATGGTCTTGTTGCCCCAATCGAGGGTGTTCAGCGCCTCGATCACATTGGCGCGGGCAGTATCTTTGTCCGAAGGCGCAACCGAATCTTCAAGATCGAGGTTGATGACATCCGCTGCCGACGCCGCCATTTTTGGAAACAGCTTGGTGTTGGAGCCGGGACCGAACAACTGGCAACGATTGGGGCGCGCAGGGGCGGCGGGCTGTATGCGGAAACTCATCGGTTGACCTCATTGAGTAAGGAAATTGCGATTTTCTTGCAGAATGAGGTATTAAATTGCGCGCACTTGCGCAAGCGTCATTATGCGTGCGCAGCAATGCAATCGCAGCATCCATCAAGATAAGGCGCTGATAAGGTGATTAAAGATTAATCAGTTTGAAAACTTCGAAGATTCTTGCGTGATTATCGCAGATCGTGCAATGATCTTCGCTTTGAGTGAAGTGAGCGGGGAAATACGCGAAACGCTCGTAACGGCGCTTCAATAGGGTACGCCGGAAACAAAGGAGTGCACCGCAATGATCGAGACACCGTATCTGCTGTTTTTGGGCGATGCGCCCGACCAACTGGCGGCCAAGGTTGCCGTCGGCATCAAGGACTGGCGTCCGGAAAACGCCGTGGGTCAATTCCGTATGGACGGTTGCAAGGCCGATCTGGGTCTGAAGGACATGGATCTGGTCGAAGCGCGCGAGGCAGGGGCCAAGACGCTGGTCATTGGCGTGGCCAACCGGGGTGGTGTGATCAGCCAGGAATGGAAGAAAGTTCTGGTCATGGCGCTGGAGGAAGGGTTTGATCTGGCCTCGGGCTTGCACAACCTTTTGCGCAACGAGCCGGATCTGGTGGCCGTAGCCGAAGCTTGTGGACGGACCCTTCATGACGTGCGCGTGCCTTCGGTGGATTACCCGATTGCCAACGGCATCAAGCGCAAGGGCAAGCGGTGCCTGGCGGTTGGCACCGATTGCTCAGTGGGCAAGATGTATACAGCGCTGGCAATGGACAAGGAAATGCGCGAGCGCGGCATGAAGTCGAGCTTCCGCGCTACCGGGCAGACCGGCATCCTGATCACCGGTGACGGTGTGCCACTGGATGCGGTGATCGCCGATTTCATGGCCGGATCGGTGGAATGGCTGACCCCGGACAATGACGACGATCACTGGGACCTGATCGAAGGGCAGGGCAGCCTGTTCCACGTTTCCTATTCGGGCGTCACCATGGCGCTGATTCATGGCGGTCAGCCGGATGCGCTGATCTTGTGCCACGAACCCACGCGGGAGCACATGCGCGGCCTTCCGACCTATCAGTTGCCGACGCTCGAAGCGCTGCGCGATACCGCGCTGAACTTGGCTCTGGTGGCTAACCCTGACTGCAAAGTGGTGGGTGTTTCGGTAAATACCCAGCACATGGGCGAAGGCGACGCCAAGGCCTATCTGGCGCAGATTGAGGCCGATATGGGGTTGCCTGCGACCGATCCATTCAGGTTTGGGTCCGACAAGCTGGTGGACGCGCTCGCCGCGATGTGATGCAAGCGGCTCGCCGGTGGCGGAGTATGGCCGCCTCCGGCGGGAGTATTTGGAAAAAGATGAAGGAGCAGGCGAGTGCAGATCGAAGTCTCTCGCGACGTGTTCCGGCTGGCGCAGGTGTTCACCATCTCACGCGGGTCGCGGACCGAAGCCAAGGTGTTGACGGTGCGGGTGACAGACGGTGCGCATCAAGGTTGGGGCGAATGCGTGCCTTATGCGCGTTACGACGAGACACTGGAAACGGTCGAAGCCGAGATTGTCGGGTTGCCTGCGGAGTTTACGCGCGAAGGGTTGATGGACCTGTTGCCTGCTGGTGCGGCGCGCAATGCGGTGGATTGCGCTTTGTGGGATCTGGAAGCCAAGCGGACAGGCAAGCGGGTTTGGGAGCTGGCAGGTCTGCCGGAGCCGGGACCGGAAATCACCGCTTACACGCTGTCTTTGGACACGCCCGAGGCGATGCAGGCGCAGGCAGCCAAAAATGCCCATCGGCCTTTGCTGAAGATCAAGCTGGGTACGCCCGACGACATGCCCCGACTGGAAGCGGTCCGTGCGGGTGCGCCGAACGCAAAAATCATCGTTGACGCAAACGAGGGATGGACCGCCGAGGTGTATGCTGACCTCGCGCCGCATCTGGTGCGACTGGGTGTTGCATTGGTCGAACAGCCCTTGCCAGCCGGGCAGGACGAAGCGCTGATCGGGATGGATCGCCCGGTGCCGGTCTGTGCCGACGAGAGCTGTCATGACCGTGCCAGCCTGCCCTCGCTCAAGGGCAAATACGATGTGGTTAACATCAAGCTGGACAAGACCGGCGGTCTGACCGAGGCGTTGAAGCTGCGCGCAGCCGCGTTGGCCGAGGGGTACGACATCATGGTGGGGTGCATGGTGGGCAGTTCACTGGCGATGGCCCCTGCGACACTGGTGGCTCAGGGCGCGATGGTGACAGATCTTGACGGCCCGCTGTTGTTGGCCGAAGACCGCGACACCCCGTTGATTTTTGATGATGCCGGAGTGTACCCGCCCAAAGCGGCGCTCTGGGGCTGAGGAGACACAAGACATGACCCGCACCGTTTATGTGAATGGAGAATACCTGCCTGAGGACGAGGCAAAAGTCTCGATCTTTGACCGGGGGTTTCTGATGGCCGACGCGGTCTATGAGGTGACCAGCGTTCTGGGCGGCAAGCTGATCGACTTTGAGGGCCACGCGGTGCGCCTAAAGCGGTCGTTGGACGAACTGGACATGGCCGAGCCCTGCAGCAAGGACGAGTTGCTGGAAGTTCATCGCCAACTGGTGAAGCTGAACGGGATCGACGAGGGTTTGGTTTACCTGCAAGTAACCCGCGGCTCCGACGGGGATCGGGATTTCGTGTTTCCGTCGGCCGATACCAAGCCGACGATCGTTCTGTTCACCCAAAACAAGCCTGGTCTGGCCGACAGCCCGGCGGCGGCTAAAGGCAACAAGATCATTTCGATCGAAGATATCCGCTGGGGCCGTCGCGACATCAAGACGGTCCAGCTTTTGTATCCTTCGATGGGCAAGATGATGGCCAAGGCGGCGGGCTGCGACGACGCCTGGATGATCGAGGATGGGTTCGTGACCGAAGGCACCTCGAATAACGCCTATTTCGTCAAGGCCGGCAAGATCGTGACTCGGCCGCTGTCGAACGACATCCTGCACGGGATCACCCGCAAGGCGGTGCTGCGTCTGGCTGCCGAGGCGCAGATGGAGATCGAAGAACGCCTGTTCACCATCGACGAAGCGAAAGAAGCGGACGAGGCATTCACCACTTCGGCAAGCGCCTTTGTCATGCCGGTTGTCGAGATCGACGGAGTGCGACTAGGGGATGGCACACCCGGACCGATCGCCCGACGTCTGCGCGAGATTTATCTGGACGAAGCCCGCAAAGAGGCAATCTGAGTTGCCGCTCAACCGAACCGATAGCTTGACGCGGTAAGCGAGCCGAAAAACTGGGTTTCGTGATACACGCGTTTTGCGGGGGCCTCTTCGGCGGCCCCCAGCGCCACAAAAAGCGGCACCAGATGGTCCTCCTGCGCGTGACAGGTGCGCGCGGACGGAGCGCTTTCCCAATTCAGCATTGCTTGCGTTCTGGCATCCGGTTCAAGTCCAAGTGCTGCGTCGAGCCAGGCGTCGAATTCCGCCGAGGGCTTTTCCCCCTCGCGTCCCATCAGGCGCAGGTTGTGATAGCTGAGGCCGGAACCGACGATCAGCACGCCATCATTGCGCAATGGGGCAAGGGCGCGGCCGAGTGCCAGATGCTCTGCCGGGTCATAGTGACTGCGCAGAGAGATCTGAAAGGTCGGCATATTCGCTTCAGGATACATCACCGCCATCGGCGCGAATGTTCCGTGATCGAACCCTTGAGTGTCGTCCAGCCGAACCGGCAGACCTGCTGCCGCCATCAGATCAGCACTGCGCCGGGCCAGATCAGGAGCACCGGGTGCCGGATAAACGATTTCATAGGTCTCTGGCGGAAAACCGAAATAGTCATACACCATGGGCGGTCGGGGGGATGACATGACAGCATATGCATCGCTGTCTTCCCAGTGTCCCGAGATCATCAGGACCGCTTTAGGCCTTTCGCCAATATCTTGTGGCATCCGTGCCAGAGACGTTTCCAGTTCCTTGAACCGTTGGCGCATGTCAGGCAGCCATGGCCATGGACCGCCACCATGCGAGATAAAATAGGTTGGCAATGGATTGGGCATGATCACCTCGGGACGCCTGATGTTTGCAGTAAGGATATGACAGATTGTCCGCGACTGTCAGGTCGCTTTCCAAACAGTATTTGTGCGTTTCTGCGTCCTTCGGAATGAATGCGACAGCGAGTTGGCGCAAACTGCCCAGTGTACGAAATCCCTCGCCCCTAGGTTCAATGTGGGAGGGGCGGAACATGCAGCCATTCAAGGGAATACGAGTGCTTGATCTTACGCATGTCTATGCGGGACCGTTTTGTACCTTTCAACTTGGCGTTCTTGGGGCCGAGGTCATAAAGATAGAACCGGTGACGCAACCCGACATGACCCGTGCGGAGGGCGCGGATGCAGCGCTGAACGCCATTGGCATGGGGTTGGGGTTTCAAGCGCAGGGGGCTGGGAAACGCACCTTGGCGCTTGATCTGAAATCGGACGAGGGTCGGGAGATCTTTGACCGGCTGGTTCGAACCGCAGATGTCGTGGTGCAAAACTATACGGCCCGCGCAGTCGAAGCTTTGGGATTGCGATATGATCGGCTAGCGGCCTTGAAACCTGATCTGATCTATTGCGCCATCAGCGGGTTCGGTGCGACAGGGCCGAAGGCAGGCCATCCGGCCTATGACGTGGTAATACAGGCCTATACAGGGGTCATGACCGCCAATGGCGAGGTGAACGGCACCCCAATTCGTGTCGGACCGGCCATGGTAGATTACGGAACCGGGGCGCAGGCCGCGCTGGCGATTTCAGCGGCGCTTTTTGGGCGCGCGACGACAGGGCAGGGACGGAGGATCGACGTGGCAATGACCGACTGCGCGTTGATGATGATGAACTCTAACTCGATGACCGCATTGGCAACTGGAAAGGCGCCAAAACCACATGGTAACAACGACCCTTCGCTTGCCGGCTATGCGACATTCGAAACTGCGGACGGTTTGCTGATGATCGGAGCATACACCAATACTCAGATGGCGAACCTGATGCGGGCGATCGGCAAGCATGAGCTTGCCGAAGAAATCTTGCAAACGCCCCGCGCTGAAATCGGCAAACGACGAGAGGCGGATTCCGCCGCAATCGCGCAGGCCATGGCTTCGCGAACGGCTGAGGAATGGGAGCAGGTGCTCAACGCACACCACGTGCCGGCGGCTCGTGTACGGAGTTTAGAAGAAACGTTAGACGAGGCGCAGCTGGCCACGCGAAACGTCATTCAAAAGGTGGATGATCGCAGGTTTCCCGTGGCGGGCTTCACCTACGATTTCGGAGCGCCTGCATTGACCAACCCACCCCGCGCCCATGGCGCGGACAGCCGCGCCATATTGGAGGAATTTGGTGTCGACGCGGCCGCATTCGACGACCTGGCTGCGCGTGGTATAGTGTTCAGCCCTTCTTGAGGACGTTTTCCTCGAACGCGACCTTGAAGGCAGCCTGTTTCTCTTGGCTGGCTTCGGTCTGGTAGTTGGTTTTCCACTCGTCCATGGTCATGCCGTAGTAGATCTCGCGGGCCTCGTTCTTGTCCATTTCGATGCCCTTTTCGTTGGCCGCTTCCTGATACCAGCGTGCAAGGCAGTTGCGGCAGAACCCGGCAAGATTCATCAGGTCGATATTCTGTACGTCCGTGCGATCTTCCATCAGGTGTTTTTGAAGGCGGCGGAAGGCTGCGGCCTGAACTTCGATTTCGGTTTGCTGGTCCATGCGTGGGCTCCGTGTGAGTGACTTGGCCTTGAGGTAGCAACACTTGTCCGGCGATACAATAATCGGAGGCCATGAGGTGGCCACCACATCGATCACGGGATCAGGCCAGTTTCAACGCCACCCACGGCACAAGGCAGAAGACCAGCGTCAAAATCTTGTAGTTAGCCAGATATCGGAAATAGACCTTTTTGACCTCTGTCTTTTCCATGCCGAACATGTTGCCATGAATGGTCGCGATCCGGTCTTGCAAGGCAACCACCATCAATGTGCTGAGGAGTAAGATACTGATATTCAAGACCGTCATCCAGCCGAAGACCGTCGCCAGGGTTGCCTGAGTCATGGTCGTCTCCTTTCCTTTTCGATATGGGGGTAACTGGATGCACTCACAAGAATGCGCGGAGAGCGCCCGGCCAATCCGACCTGACGTCACAAGTGATTTTAGGCAAGGACGGGTTGATTTTGGGTGACGCCACAAAATGCCCAGCCCTTTGAGGGCAGAAAGGCGAACCGAACTGCAAAACAACTGGACGATGGTTTTGCCTTGCAGCTTATGAGTTCGCCCGGCATGTTTTTTTGCAGGCGTTCCACGGTGTCTTCGAAGGAATTCAGTGTCGGATGGGAGCAAAGGCATGTTGGGAGTAAACGGTGAGATATTTCAGACTTTTCGCAGATGAGACAGGTGAAAGCCATTGGGAGACCGTCGAGGTTGCGCTGGAGGAGAAGGCCTTTGCTCCGCCAGCCAAAAGCATTGAAATATCTGCCCCAGAACGTGCGCGACAGATGTTGTTTCTAAGACTCCGGGCGGGCTGGGATGAGCCGGTCCACGTCAGTCCGGTGCGGCAAAAGCTGATCTGTCTGGCCGGAACAGTCCGGGTCACAGCGAGTGATGGCGAAACACGCGACATTGGCCCCGGAGACGTCTGGCACATGGAGGATCGTCACGGCAAGGGCCACCACACCTGCGTAATGGGCGAAGAAGATTTTGAAGCGGTAATCGTCCAGTTCGACTAGCGCGAGAGGCTCACACACCGCTGTCGTGAAGCGCCCCTTCGAGAATGGGGGCCAGCCTTTCGGCCCAAGCGCGTTGTCCTGCGTGATCGGCAATCAGATCATTCCTGATCTCGATCAGTGCGTTAGGGCGATTGTGTGCGGTGCAGTGCTTGTCAATCGCGTCTCCCGACAAGATCCCGGTATAGGGCTCGTTGATACCGATACACAGGTCTGGCTCTGCCTGCAGGTGATTGATCAGGGGGCGAGAAAACCTCTCATCCTCGGTATGCAGAACGCCGATATGCCAAGGGCGCGGGTCCCGGCCCCGCAGTTGCCGGGTAAAGGAGTGCATCGACACAATGACAGCGTGTGGCAGTGCCGCCATCCGCCCAAGCGCGTCGTGGTAGGGGCGATAGCAAAGGTCCAACCGTTTTTCTCGTTCTTCGGCATCGGCGTGGCGGTTGCCGGGGATGATCGAGCCGTCATAGAGTTTCATCAGCAGGGTCGGATCGTCCTCGCCCCGGTTTGGATCGATTACAAGGCGAGAGAAGTTGGCGGCGATCACCGGTGCGTTCAGGATTTCACCCAAATGTTTCGACACCTCATAGGCACCCACATCATAGGCGATATGGCGCTCCATATCCTCACGCGGCAGCCCCAGATCGCCGCCGTTGATGGCGGGAGGAACCATGTTGGTTGCATGATCGCAGGTAATCAGCCAGCGGGACGGGCGGTCCTCGCCATGTACGAAAAAAGGGGTGTATGTCATCAGCCTGTCATCTTGTTTGTCGCAGGTGTAGGGCAGTTGCCTGAGAAAGGGAATTGCGCGATAAGCGAGCCGATCACTGTTTGCGATAACAGAAGCCGAATTAAGGAGAGCAAGGTCGATGCGACGCCTGAGAAATGTAAAAATCGTGGCGACGCTGGGTCCGGCGTCCGACACTTACGAGATGATCCGCGCGCTGCACGAGGCGGGCGCCGACGTATTCCGGCTGAACATGAGCCATGGAACCCATGACGAGATTCGCGAAAAACACCGGATCATCCGGCAGGTGGAAAAGGATCTGGATAGCCCGATTGCGATTTTGGCTGACCTGCAAGGGCCGAAACTGCGTGTGGGCGTGTTCGCCAAGGATGTGGTAGAATTGGAGGAAGGCGCCACCTTCCGGCTGGATCTGGATCAGGCGGCAGGGGACGCAACCCGAGTTTGCCTGCCGCATCCAGAAATTTTTGAGGCTTTGGAACCCGGCGCGCATCTGTTGGTCAACGATGGTAAGATTCGACTGGTTGTGGACCGTTGTGGCCGCGAATTTGCCGATTGTACGATTGAAACCGGGGGCACAATCTCGAATCGC
The DNA here is from genome assembly GCF_059612845.1 of Ruegeria sp. YKSE079. Lineage (NCBI taxonomy): Bacteria > Pseudomonadati > Pseudomonadota > Alphaproteobacteria > Rhodobacterales > Roseobacteraceae > Ruegeria > Ruegeria sp. YKSE079. The sequence goes on from NZ_JBXWRJ010000021.1 coordinate 26,604, forward strand.
AAGGGCGTGAACGTGCCGGACGTAGTGCTGCCACTTGCGGCGCTGTCTGAAAAAGACCGGGCTGATCTGGAATTCGCCTGTCAGTTGGGGGTGGATTGGCTGGCGTTGAGCTTTGTTCAGCGCTCCAAGGATGTCTTCGAGGCCCGCGCACTTGCTGACGGTCGCGCCGCCATACTGTCAAAGATCGAAAAACCTGCGGCGGTCGAGGCGTTTGACGAAATCCTGGATGCCTCGGATGGGATCATGGTGGCGCGCGGTGATTTGGGGGTGGAGTTGCCGGTGTCGGCGGTGCCGCCGATTCAGAAGCGCCTGGTGCGAAAATGCAGGGCTGCGGCCAAACCGGTGATCGTGGCGACACAGATGCTCGAAAGCATGATCGAAAGCCCGATGCCGACCCGAGCGGAGGTCTCCGATGTGGCAACCGCGATTTACGAAGGGACCGACGCCATCATGCTCAGTGCGGAATCGGCGGCCGGAAGCTATCCGATTGAGGCGGTTCAGACGATGAACAAGGTAGCGATCGAAGTCGAGGCCGATCCGACCTATTCGCAGATCATCAATGCCTCCCGCAGCGCCAAGGGAACGACCATCGCCGACGGCATTGTCGCCGCCGCGCGCGAGATTGCGGAAAAGACCGATATCAAGGCGATCTGCTGTTTCACTCAAAGCGGCACAACAGCGTTGCTGACCGCGCGCGAGCGTCCCGGCGTGCCGATCATCGCCATGACTTCGTTGGTCGGAACCGCGCGGCGCCTGTGCCTGAGCTGGGGCTGCAACTGCGTGATGACGCCCGAGTTGGAGCGGTTCAAAAGTGCCGTCGTCAACGCGGCCCGTGCCGCCCGCGCTGGCGGTTTCGCAACGGAAACCGATCAGATCGTAGTAACGGCGGGTGTGCCATTCAACGTCCCCGGTACGACCAACATCCTGCGCGTTGCCCCCTGCGATGAACGCTTGATCTATAATACCGATCCGGGCTAAGCGCGTTTTCGGAGTTTTCGCGCCTGAAAATGTGCGAAACCCCTTGCCAGTTTGCGCGGACTTGCGTAAACGGCGCCTCTGACCGCGCGACCGGCCGATGTGGCATGCCGAGTCGCGTCAAGACCGAACCCGAATGAAGGAGACGGAAATGCCCAAGATGAAGACCAAGTCGAGCGCCAAGAAGCGCTTCAAGGTGACTGCGACCGGTAAGGTCCTGACGGCCCAGGCCGGCAAGCGTCATGGCATGATCAAGCGGCACAAGAAATTCATCCGCAATGCCCGTGGCACCACCACCCTGTCCGCCCCCGACGCCAAGATCGTCAAGGGCTACATGCCCTACGACCGCTAAGAGGAGATTTGAGAGATGTCCCGCGTTAAAGGTGGAACCGTAACTCACGCCCGTCACAAGAAGGTCATCAAGGCCGCCAAAGGTTACTATGGCCGCCGCAAGAGCACCTTCAAGGTTGCCCGTCAGGCCGTCGACAAGGCCAACCAGTACGCAACCCGCGACCGCAAGAATCGCAAGCGCAACTTCCGCGCGCTGTGGATCCAGCGGATCAACGCTGCTGTGCGCAGCCATGACGAGGCTCTGACCTATTCCCGCTTCATCAACGGCCTGAACCTGGCCGGCATCGAAGTGGACCGCAAAGTTCTGGCCGACCTGGCCGTGCACGAACCGGAAGCGTTCGGCGCGATCGTCGCCAAGGCACAGGCTGCTCTGGCTGCCTGACCCTCTTTTGAGAGACAGTGAACAGGGCCGCTCCTTTTTGGGGGTGGCCTTTTTCGTTATTGAGCCGGGAAAGGTTCAGCGGATCAGCTCAGAAGAAACCAGAGAACTGCGGCTGCAACTGCTCCGCCGATCACAAGTGCCGTCGGGTCCGAGGTGACAGACTCCATCAGCCCCGACAGATCAAACCCTTTTGACCCGCCGCCGCCTCCGGTCGCGTTCTTTATGGCAATCCCGTATTCCAGCATTTCAGCACCGTCGCTTTCGAGCTGTCGGATGCAAGTTTGCCTGAAACGGGTGGAAATTTCACCCTGTGTCGGGCAGGCGCGTCCACTATGGCGCACCACTGAGGGTTTCGTGCATCAGGCCAGCTATGGCCAACCCGGCCCGATTTGCCGGAATGTGCCTTGCGATACCGCGCTTGTCTTGCATTCAGCGCCATTGGCCGATAGCAGGTTCTGGACCAAATTCAGGGGACCGTCATGGACGATCTTAAGGTAAAGTATCTGGGGCAGATTGCCGAGGCAGGCGACGAAACCGCGCTGGAGGCGATCCGTGTCGCCGCCGTGGGCAAAAAGGGCGAAGTGGCGCTGAAGATGCGCGAATTGGGCAAGATGACGCCCGAAGAACGTCAGGTCGCAGGCCCAGCGCTGAACGCGCTGAAGGACGAAATCAACTCGGCGCTGGCCGCCAAGAAGGCAGCATTGGCGGATGCTGCACTGGATGAGCGTTTGCGTACCGAATGGCTGGACGTCACCCTGCCCACGCGCCCGCGCCGTCAGGGCACGCTGCACCCGGTCAGTCAGGCCAGTGAGGAACTGACCGCGATTTTTGCCGAGCTTGGTTTCTCGGTCGCTGAAGGGCCCCGGATCGAAACCGACTGGCACAACTTTGACGCTTTGAACATCCCCGGCCACCACCCTGCACGGGCCGAGATGGACACGTTTTATATGCACCGTGCCGAGGGTGACAACCGCCCGCCACACGTGCTGCGCACCCATACCTCACCGGTGCAGATCCGGTCGATGGAACTGCAGGGTGCGCCGATCCGCGTGATCTGTCCGGGCGGTGTGTACCGCGCCGACTATGACCAGACCCACACGCCGATGTTCCATCAGGTCGAGGGGTTGGCCATCGACAAGGACATCTCGATGGCGAACCTGAAATGGGTGTTGGAAGAGTTCGTCAAAGCCTTCTTCGAGGTCGACGACGTCGAACTGCGCTTCCGTGCCTCGCACTTCCCGTTCACCGAGCCGTCGGCCGAGGTCGATATCCGCTGTTCCTGGGATAACGGCCAGCTGAAGATCGGCGAGGGCGACGACTGGATGGAAATTCTGGGTTCCGGCATGGTCCACCCCAAGGTGATCGCCGCCGGTGGGATCGACCCTGAGGTTTATCAGGGTTTTGCCTTTGGCATCGGCATCGACCGTCTGGCGATGCTGAAATACGGTATTCCGGATTTGCGGGCGTTCTTTGATTCCGACCTGCGCTGGCTGCGCCACTATGGGTTCGCGGCGCTGGATATGCCGAACCTGCATGGTGGTTTGAGTCGGTAGGTGTATTTTCTGGGAGTATATCTCTCTAAATATTACGACTGGTGTTTTGCGTTTTCCGGGCGCAATCATCGATGGGTCGGATTCGCTCTGCTTTTTGGATGGTTTTTGGTGTTTTGCGGGTTCGCAAGTTTCCTTCCCGGATGGATGAGCATCCTTATTCTGCTTGCTGCGACGCCATTTCACGGGCTCTTCATGCTGGCACACCACCGCGTCTGGGAAAAACGGGACCAAACCGTGCGCGATCAACAATCGCAGTTGCGGAAAACCAAAAAACTCATTGATCGCTTCAAAAAGTAGGCGCGGCGCAAAGGCCGATAGGCCGCCGCGCCATCGCGAGACCGCCCGGACGGGCTGGCGATTTGTCTCCGCAGGTGCCCAGTTTCAACGACACACAAAATTGACGACCATAAACTGCCCAGCTCAAGGTTTGATTGCCATCCCGCGATCTGGCGATGGCCCGGTTTGATGTTTTAACTGATGTAGGGCGGGCTTCAGCCCGCCATGTGCGATGGGTGGGTGCCGGGCTGAAGCCCGGCCTACGTTCGGACTACACCGATATGTTAAGTGACAGGGCGGATTGTCGCGTTAGGGTCGGGCACATGATCCGTCGATTGTTCTGCCTTCTCCTGCTGATGACCACGCCCGCCTTTGCCATGGGGCCCTGGAAATCCGAATGCCACGGCGATACCGCCTGTGATCTCGGTGACCGCTCGTATCACGTGCTTGAACCTGACGGCTGGGACAGGCAGACGCCTCTGCCGGTGCTGCTGCATTTCCACGGCTGGGCGCGGCAGGGCACCGTGGTGGTCAATCACCAGCGTATCGCCAGCGCCACCCGCAAGCGCGGGGTCCTGCTGGTTGCGCCCAACGGGCGGCGCAAGACCTGGGATTTCTGGACCTCTGACACCGACGATGTGGCCTTTGCCAACAGGGTTCTGGAAGATGTGGCCAAGACCTATCCCATCGACCTCGACCGCATCTATGTCTCGGGCTATTCCTATGGCTCGGCCATGGCGTGGCGCTATGTCTGCCAGTCGGGCAATCACGTTGCCGCCCTGCTTGCCATCGCAGGCACGTTGAACCAGACCGAGGACTGCCCGCAAGGGCCAGCCGAGGTGCGCCATGTGCATGGCCTTGATGATACGGTGATGAGCTTTCCCTTTGGCCCCGGCGGCGACACGACCTATCCGGTAGCCCTTTGGCGGCAACGCAACGGGTGTCACGAGGCAACGCCGCAGGGCGATTGGCAGGTGGTGCCGTATTTGAAACTTTCGCGCGTGGCGTGGAATGATTGCGACGGGGGGCGGGTGACGCTTGACACTCATCCCGGCGGGCATTTCATCCCGCATGGCTGGATTGCGCGGCAACTCGACGAGTTGCTGGGATTGCCATTATCCTATCCCTAGCCAATGTCGCACCATTCACACGGCGACCTTCATAGCTCGAACAGGAGATTCGACATGAAATCCATACTGCCCACTGTTTTGCTGATCGGCGCGACGGCGTCTGGTGTCTGGGCCAAGGATACTTATCCGCCGGTGCAGCTGCTGCTGCAAACGGAAACCTCCATTCTGGGGGAGCCTCTGCAATATCCTGAAGGAACACCGCAGATCACGGTTGCAATCGTCACCATGCAGCCGGGGCAGAAAACCGGATTGCACCGGCATGAGGCGCCTTTGACGGGCTACATGCTGGAAGGTGAGTTGACGGTGGATTACGGCGACGCCGGCATCAGAACCTACAATCAGGGCGATGCGCTGGTCGAAGCATTCGGATCGCCACACGAAGGCACCAATACGGGCGCGGATATTGCGCGCGTTCTAGTCGTGTTTTCCGGTGCGGAAGGAACGGAAAACACCGTTTCCGAATAAGCCCGGGGATGGCATCGGGTGACTTGCTGGCCTAGAACGGTTCAAACCTGGATCGGAACGGAGAAAACCGGATGGCGCCCGAATGGATTGCGGTGGATTGGGGCCAGACCCGCCAGCGGGCCTGGGCCATGCGTGGTTCGGATGTGTTGGACCGGGTCGAGCAGCAAGGTGTCGAAAAAACTGACAGAGACGCCTTGATCGATCTTGTCTTTCCTTGGTTGGGGCAGGGCGCTGTTCCGGTGGTGACCTGCGGCGCGCTCGGGCCGTTGGGCCCGGCGGTTCCCTGTAGACCCTTCTCCGATGGGACTTGGGCGGTTTCGTTGGACGACGACCGGGTGAACCTGCATATGGTGCCGGGAATACGACAGTCCACGCCGCCAGACATGATGACGGGCGACGAAACCCGCGTGGCGGGATTTCTGGCGCTCAACAAGGACTGGGACGGGGTTGTGTGTCTGACCGGACAGCAAAGTCGATGGGTGCATGTCAGTGCCGGAGAGGTTGTCAGTTTCCAGACTTTTCTCACCGGCTCTATGCTTTCGGCCCTGAAGCATGTCCCGGCCACGACTTTGGCGCTGATGACAGAGGGGTTCGACCGGCCAGCTTTCATCGCCGCGCTTGAGGATGCCATTGCCAAACCCGAACGCATTTTGGCACGCCTTTATGGCGTTCATGCCGATGGTGTCATGAACGGGTTGGAGCCCGAGGCGGCCCGCGCCCGTATTTTCGGCGCCCTGATCGGGGCCGAACTGGCTGCTGCGCGCCCTTTCTGGCTGGGTCAACAATTGGCGGTGATCGGTGACGATCCTCTGGCCAGCCTGTATGTGGAAGCTCTGACGGCACAGGGCGCGCCGGCGGCACTGGCGGATGAGGCGCGCATGACGCTGCAGGGTTTGATCGAGGCCTGGCGCTTACTTGTCGTCTGACGAGACTATTTTGCGAGGGCGACCAAGTGCCTTTCGACCAGTTCCGGCAAATGGCTGCTGTGGTCATAGCGCGCAGAATGCGGCAGTTCTTCGGCAGGACGTTTGCTATAGCCTTGGGTGAATAGAAAGAACGGCACTTCGGCGCGTAGCGCGGTCTCGGCATCCACTTCGCTGTCACCGACATAAAGGTGCGGGCCGTTGGGCAAGGCATCGAATGCGGCCCAAAGGGCGGCTGGGTCGGGCTTGCGAACATTCAGGGTATCGCCTCCGACGACCACATCGAAGTATGGGGCCAACCCCAGGTCATCCAGAACCAGCCGGGCCGCGCCTTCAGGTTTGTTGGTGCAGATGCCAAGGGCGTGTCCACGGGATTTCAGCGCTTGCAAAGCGTCCCTGACGCCAGGATATAAAACGGTCATTTCGCTTGGCGCGGCTTTGTAGTGATCCAGTGTTACCTGTGTAAGCCGAGGATGAGAGGCAATATCCAAGGCGCAGTGATGGATCACCATTTTTACCAGATGAGGCAGGCCGTTCCCGGTGAAGCCAATTACCGTTGCCAGGTCAAGTGGCGCAACGCACTCTGCCTCAAGCATCCGGTTGACCGCCGCCGCGATATCCGGCGCACTGTCAATCAGGGTGCCGTCAAGGTCGAATACGATGGGTGTGGTCATGACATCTCCGGTCTTGTCAAGCCTACCAGTGACAGCGCCGCGCCAGAAAATCCACCGGAAACAGAATGTCGTCTTAGTTTTGGCTATGAGTTCAGCGGAACAAAATGATAGGCATCGCCGCTTCGATCAACATGCCCGATGCCGCCATGACTGAGATGAAACCCAATGATCCGGGTGTGCTGCGAGGCCAGCTGGTCCAGAAGTTGCACACGTGTCGCGGCGGCCATTTCCTGATCGTGGTCCGAACCGGAGTGCCAATCAGGCCGCTCGAATGCGACGTGAAAGTTAATGAGCGCATCGCCAACGATCATCAGGGATTCAGACCCACTGCGCAGTTCGAATGACATATGGCCCAGCGTATGGCCAGGGGTTGCGCGCGCAGCGACGCCAGAAAGGATCTCCTCTCCATCATCAAAAAGCTCGATGCGGTCTTCAAGCACATCCAACCGGCGTTTTGCTCCAACTGCCATGGTCTGACGTGCGGCACCGATTTCATTGACAGTATTCGGGTTCCACCAATAGTCCCATTCGGCCTTCCCCATCATGTGTCGTGCGTTGATGAAGAATGGTTCGTCAAAGTCATCCAGAGCGCCCCACAGGTGATCGGCATGACCATGGGTGAAGATAACATCCGTGATGTCTTCGGGGGTTAGGTCGATTGCACCCAGCGCCTCTGACAGCTTGCCGGCACCATCCTGAAATCCAGGGCCAGCGCCCACGTCAAACAGGATATTCCTGTTTCCGGTTTGGAGCAGCGTCACGTTGCAGGGGGGCTTTATCAGATCGCCGGTCAACCCGTATTTTTTTAGAATCGGGGCCAATTGATCCTGTGGCATGGCGTCGAAGAAAAACTCGGCCGGGACAGTCAGATGGCCGTCGCTGAGGCTGACGATCCGGGCCTGGCCCAGACTGATTTCCGTTGCGGCCCAGGTTGGTCTGGTACTCAAGGCGGTTGTGGCCGCGGTTGCTTTTAGAAATGTTCGGCGGGTCATGAGCATGATGGATCCTCCTGAACGCATAATTACATTCAATAACGTGAATAACAATAACATGATGAGATCCGATACTGGAAATCCCCGCTTGACTTACCTTACTAAAATAATCAGATTAACCCAAGAGCAGTAGCCACCCCGGAATTCGGGTCAGCCAGCAATGAAAATGGAAGCGAATGTTACTGGTATTGCCGCTGCGACGCGGACGCGCCAGCGGTTTTGTGGAACGCATTCGTGACCCGGACTCTGGAGATGACGCGATGAACGTTCAAAACCCGACACCCTCTCAAGGCTATGCTGTTCAGGTGCTACCTGCTCACAAAGCCGAAGATCTGACCGCAGGTGGAAACCTCGCCCATATTGCCTTGGGAGACCAGCTTTATACCTTGCGCATCACCCGCGCAGGCAAGCTGATCCTGACGAAATGAGCAACCAAATCTCGCGAGGTGCGGCCGCGGTTGGCCGGCTGTCCGATTTGGGTCCGATCGAAGCGAGGGTGGTCATGTATCTGCGCCGATGGAGCGATCGAGACCAAGCGAGGAGCGACGGTCAGAACTCGGATTTGACCATCTCAACCGGAAAGGATCAATCGGTGGCAGCGACGCTGGACCAGATTTGTATGCTCTGTGCACATTATGGTCGGCGTCCGCTGGTGCGGCATGAGATTGAATGCGAATGTCTCGGGGCGGACGAAAGCTGTTTCGCCCATATGGTCGGGGCTGCTTCGGAGGGGGCAAGGGAAGACGCCCTTATGGTCGCTTCGCTGATCGTAAGAGCCGATGTTGCACCGGCCCTAGTCGCTCTGTCTGAACAACTCGGGCTGGCCTTGCGGCGTGTCGCGGACACTCACTTTGAGGGTTGCCGAAACCTGTCCTGCCAAAACAGGCATCTGCATTGATGACCGGTTCTGATCAGCAACAACCGCATCCCGCGTGATGCTGGCCGTGATCGCACGCAGGGGCCGGGGTGAAGGTTCCCACCTCATCCAGAACGACGCGTAAGGCCCAAAGGATCATGTCAACGTCATCGGCCTCGACGGTCAGCGGCGGACGGATTTTCAGGATGTTGTCTTTTGGCCCTTCGCTGCCGATCAGAATCCGATGGTCCCGCATCCGGTTCTTGACGTATTTACAGATCTCGGTGCCTTCGGACCCGTCCGGGTTGATTAATTCTACGCCAAGGAACAGGCCCATTCCCCGTACATCCCCGATACAAGCGAAGTCCGCATCAATCTGGCGTAGACCGGTCATCAGGCGCTCGCCCATGAGGCGCGCGTTTTCCTGCAAGCCTTCGTCATCGACGATGTCCAGAACCTCTTTGCCGATCAGACAGGACAGGGTAGACCCGCCAAAGGTCGAAAAGAACTCGATACCGTTGTCAAAGCTTTCGGCAATTGCCTTGGTCGTGACCAGAACACCCAGCGGGTGCCCGTTGCCGATGGGTTTGCCCAACACCACGATATCTGGCAGCGCTCCTTGATGTTCAAAACCGAAGTAGAACTCACCCAACCGGCCAAGACCGGTCTGAACCTCGTCCGCGATACATACCCCACCGGCGGCGCGGATTTTCTTGTAGACAGCGGGAAGGTATCCCTTGGGTGGAATGATCTGGCCGCCGACTGACGGGAAGGTTTCGGCGATGAACCCCGCTACGCCATGGCCCTTCTCCTGCAAGGCAGCGATGGCCGGGTCGACGAGATCCGCAAATTTCTTGGCGCGCTCGGGATCGTTCCGCTTGAATGATCCGCGATAGTCATCCGCGACTTCGACCAATTCGACCCAATCCGCTTGCCCCACGCCGCCCGGCTTGTTGAACTTGTAGGCCGAGATGTCAATCGCACCGGTCGTGTTGCCGTGATAACCGTGATTGGGCGTCACCATTCCCTTGGCGCCGGTATGCGCGCGCGCCAACCGCAAGGCCAGTTCGTTGGCTTCGGTGCCGGAATTGACGAAAAAGCAAACCTCCAGGTGGTCCGGCATTTTGGACAGAACCTTTTTTGCAAATGCTGTCTGTGCCGGATGCAGATAGCGGGTGTTCGCGTTCATCCGCCTGAGTTGGTCCGCCGCGGCCGCCTGAACGCGGGGATGCGCATGCCCTACATGGGGGACATTGTTATAGGCGTCCAGATAAGGCCGTCCCCATTCGTCGAACAAGTGGTGTTTCCAGCCACGCACCAGCATGACAGGATCGTCGTAGGTCAGTGACAGGTTGCCACCGAAATGTGCTTGCCGCTCGGCCAGAACCTGGGCCTTGTCGGTCGGGCGATAAGACACCTTGTCATCAGGCAGGTTCAGCAGCGCCGCAGGGTTCGGGCAAACCGCGTGCCACAGGTCCATCTCGTCCGGATCGCCAACGCCGGGCCAGTCGTTTTCCATTCCGGCCGTGGTCAGCGCCAGCTGGAAATGCACATGCGGCGCCCAGCCGCCGTTCTGTCTGGCATCGCCGAGCTTGGCAAAGGCTGAACCCTGAGCCACCGGATCGCCCGGTTTCAAGCGGTCGCAAATCTCGGGGTCGAGATGGCCGTATAGGGTATAGAAGGCATCGCCCTGAGGCGTTTCGTGATGCAGGATTACCACTCCGCCGTAGTCGAGGTGATGATCTCGGTTTTCAACCGCTTCGACGCGCCCGCTCATCGGCGCGTAAAGGATCGTGCCAGCCGGGGCGAAAACGTCCACCGCCAAATGCACCGTGCGCCGGTCGCTGGCTTTCCACGGCCCTTTGCGGAACGCGGTATCGGCGTAGATCAGCCGGGGTTCGTTGTAATAGCCCAGCCACATATCCGTACCAAACTCTTCGCCCACGCGGGCGGCTTCTTCCAGTGGCATGTGGAACGGGTTTTGTGGCCAAAACGAATTTTCGACGGAAAGGGACCCCATCGGCGCATGTGACAAATCCTGTCCGAACAATTCCGCGAAATCGCCCCGGTGTTCCTCAAGATAGGCATGAATGCGTTCGGCCCCATCCGTCACCGGCAAGCCGCAGGCAACGCGCAGGCGCGCGGGCATCATGCCACCATTAATGGCCGTGTTTTCCAGGAACCGCCACGCTGGGGCCTGACTGATCGTCACGTATGGATCGTCGGGGTTTTCAGCGGCCATCAGTGAGGAGTTCACCACCGAAACCGCCAGCCGTGTTCTGAGCAGCGGCCAGATCAGATCGACTTCGGCGGCGCTTAGCCGGTTCGCGGCGTGATATGCGCGAACCAATGCAGACAATGCTCGTTCTGGGTGCGGATGGTCCAGCACCACATAAGCCCCGGCAATCGCCACCTCACAAACTTTTGGCGCCGCACACATGTCGCCCAGATCGATCAGCCCCGAAATCGACCGACGTTCATGCAACTCGCCTTCGACCAGAACGTTATAGTCGTTTGCATCGTTGTGAATGGCCTGTTTCGGCAGATCGGCGAGTTTGCAGGAAGCTGCTTCAAAAGCTCTACATATTTCTAGAAGAATTGCTCGTCGGGACGGATCTCCAATTGTGTCGAGATGTTTGGAAATCCATCCGGCCTGCATGAGATCCCATTTGAAGCCTTCGCGCCGAAGCCCTTCGTGATCAAAGCTTGCAAGTGCTCGGTCCGTCGCGCCCAGCACGCGACCGAGTTTCAGGATCAGATCTTCGGGTTTGGGAGCGGATTTCGCATAACAACGGCCAGGCAATCTTTCCATCAACCAGACAAGCCGCGGTTTTCCGTCTTTGTCCGCGATTTCAGGAAGCCGGTTGTCGTCGAGCGCCGGTATGACGCCCGGAAAGGGCAGGCCGGGCGCTTGAATACCGATATGCTCCAATGCTTTGATTTGCAGATCCACCAATTCGGCATCGCAATCCGGACGCATCACTTTCAAAACATGATCCTGCCCATTCATGCCTTCGGCCAGAAAGTTCAGGTCAAATTCGCCGTCCAGACGGGTCAGTTTTGCCTGAATGCCCCAATGCCTGTGCAGGGCCTCGGCCCAGAATGCCGTATCGCCGCTCATCGGTTCCGGTGTCCTCTCTTCAAAACCTGATGCTTAATCCAGCGCGCGCAGGCGCTTGATCAGTGACGAGGTGTCCCAACGGCCACCGCCCAGTTTTTGCACATCCTTATAGAACTGATCGACCAAAGCGGTGACCGGAAGCGATGCCCCGGTTTCGTTGGCGGTATTCAGGCAGATACCCAAATCCTTGCGCATCCAGTCAACCGCGAAACCGTGGTCGAAATGGTCATCCAGCATCGTCTCGTACCGGTTTGACATCTGCCAGCTCCCGGCCGCGCCCTGGCTGATCACCTCGACAACCGCACGCCCGTCCAGCCCCGCCTTTTCGGCGAAATGCAATGCCTCGCTCAGGCCTTGAACTAGCCCGGCAATGGCAATCTGGTTGCACATCTTCGTCATTTGTCCGGCCCCGCTGTCACCGATGCGGCGGCAAATCCTGGCATAGATCTGCATCACGGGCTCAGCCTGGTCAAAGGCAGCCTGATCCCCACCGCACATGATCGACAAAACCCCGTTTTCTGCCCCGGCCTGACCACCCGAAATAGGCGCATCCACAAAGGCAATCCCTTTGGACTGACCTGCCTCGTACAGCTGGCGGGTCACTTTGGCTGATACGGTAGTGTGATCGACAAATACCGAGCCGTGGGCCATGCCATGAAACGCGCCGTTCTCACCCGTGCAAACCATGCGCAGGTCGTCGTCATTGCCGACGCAGGCCATCACGAATTCGGCTCCGCGCGCAGCCTCTTCAGGCGTCGACGCCATCGCGCCGTGGTGTTGCTCAACCCAGGCCTCGGCCTTGGCCTGTGTGCGATTGTAAACGGTGACATCGTGGCTCGCGGCTTGAAGATGCCCGGCCATGGGATAGCCCATGACGCCGAGGCCAAGGAATGCAATTTTCGCCATCTGGTGATCCTCCCGATTGCCCGGTCGCGACCATAAATCGGAGCGGCCGGGGATACTCTGCCGAGACAAAGCAAAGCCCGGCCCAAAGGGCAACCCCGTCTGGCGTTCAGGATGGGGCAAAACTCGTTTTCCGGGTTAAAGGTGGCGCGGATCGTCCAGTTCAAGTGCGAATTTGCGCGGCATCAGGCCCGCTTGGAACCATTCGATCATTGAATAGACCGAATAGACCGGAAGACCCGTACGTTTGCGGATATCCGCAGCATACGGAACCATGTTGGTGCATTCCAGCACGATCGCGCCTGCATCCGGTTCGTTTGCAATGATCTCGTCAGCGGCATCCAGCAGGTCAAGCCTGCAGGCCTCGAAGTCGATCCGGGGGGCGTCGCCCAAGATGTCGCGTGTAAAGGCCCGCCCCCCGTCAGTGCCATAGATGGGTGTGTCCAGCGGGACTCCGGCAGCTTTCAGGTGGGCATCGGTCAAAGTCGTTTTCGAAATCGTCAGGATCACCGGCTTTCTTGTTGGCGGCAACATAGCCTGCACCATCGGAACCTGTATCAGCGACGACGTTGCGACCGGCACGCCAAGTGCTTCACGCAGTTCGTCCTGCACCAGTGCAAGAAACCCGCAATTCGTGGTAATGCCATCCGCCCCGGTAGCGACCAGATCGCGGCCTGCTTGGACAAAGGCATCCAGCAGATCCTTGGGGTTCCCGCGCACGACTTTCTCGGGTGACGCGCCGCGTACCACACGGTAGTGCACAGGAAATGGCCAGGTTGCGGCGTTGCCCATGTCACCGAGGATGCGCGGAAAGCGGGTTTCCAGCATCAGGATGCCGATTGCGGCGCCAAATACGGTCTTCCCTCCGGTATGAACAGACATGTGGACCTCAGAAATCAGGGACATAGAGTTGGGCGTAAGCGTCGCGAACGGCTTGTGTTGCGCCTTCGCGTCGGCGCTCGATATGGGCGCGCATCTGGACGGTTGCCTCATTCGCGTCGCGGGTGGCTATAGCCTTCAGAATGCGGCGATGGGCCGAGATCATGGTTTTGCTGTCTGATGCCGTTTCGCGAAGCCTGCGAAGATCGATCAGACGTAGATATCGGATGCGGTCATTAAGGTTGGCAAGCATCCGGCACAGTTCGGCATTGCCCGACAGTTGGCACAACTGACCGTGAAAGCGTTCGTCCATTGCCAAGAGCTGCTCTGGATCTGCTTCAGGGGTATAGTCAGGCGCGATGTCTTCGAGTTCCTGCATCAGTGCGGTGATCGCATGATCTGTTCCGCGCTCGCAGGCCAGGCGTACCGCTTCGACTTCAACAGCGACACGGGCCTCGTACAGGTCCATCACCAGTTCAGGCGAGAGCGAGCGGCAGAAAAAGCCGCGCCCTGAATGAAAGGTCAGAAAGCCTTCGGCCACTAGCCGGTTCAAGGCTTCGCGGATTGGTGTACGCGAGGCGTTGAGTTGGGTGGCCAATGCACTTTCATTGATGCGGGCATCCGGCTTGAAGGCGAAATCCGCCGCCATGCGCCGCAACGCTTCGTACAATCGGTCAACATTGCTTTCTGCCTTGGACATATCCGCTCCTCTTGGCGCCGAGATTAGGACGGGATTGACATGTGTGCAAGATGTAATGCAATTCTGTATACAATTTTGAACACGATTCTGCAGGGGAGTGAAATGAGCAATCAGATGAACGGCGCCGAGGCGATGATGCGGATGCTTGAGGCGCAAGGCGTGCAGCATATCTTTGGCCTTTGCGGCGACACCACGCTGCCGTTCTACGACGCCATGCTGCGGCTCGATCACAACATCACTCACGTTCTGACTCGTGATGAGCGCAGCGCGATGTATATGGCCGATGGTTATTCCCGCGTGACCGGGCGTGTCGGTGTGGCCGAGGGGCCATCGGGTGGCGGGGCGACCTATATCCTGCCAGGACTGATCGAGGCGTCTGAAAGCTCTTATGCAGTGCTCGGCATCACCACGGATATCTCGGTGGCGTCTTATGGGAAATACCCACTGACCGAGGTGAACCAGGAGGCGCTGATGGCGCCGCTGACCAAGTGGAACACGGTGATCAAACGCGCAGACCACATTCCTCGCATGGTTCGCGCGGCATTTCGGGCAATGACCACCGGGCGGTCAGGCGCGGCGCATATCGGGCTGCCTTATGACGTTCAATATGACCCTGTTGATGTGTCTGACATCTGGGCCGATGCGGCTACCGCGACCTATCCTGCTTATCCTCAGGTGCCGGCACCAGGAGCGGCTCAGGCAGCAGTCGAGGCAATTGTGTCGGCCAAGAACCCGCTGATCGTTTGCGGTGGCGGTGTTGTCATTGCGCGGGCCTGGGATGAACTTGATCGCTTGGCCACCCGGCTGGACATACCGGTTGCAACCTCGATCTCGGGGCAGGGATCATTGGCCGAAACGCATCCGAATTGTTTGGGTGTTGTCGGGTCCAATGGTGGCACCGACGAAACATGGGAAATGATGGAGGCGGCCGATCTGGTCGTGTTCATGGGCTGTCGTGCCGGCTCGACCACGACGGCTCGGTGGGAGGCGCCAAAACCCGGCACCCGGATCGTCCATTTCGACAACGACCCGATGGTGATGAATGCCAATTACCGAACCGAAGTCGCCGTAGTAGGCGATTTGCGGCTTGCGCTGGCCGAAGTCAACGCGGTGCTAGACAGGTTCGACCAGGGGGCCAAAACTTTTGGCGGTGCTGCCGCAATTGCAGAAAAGAAAAAGCGCAAATTTGAAGTATTCGAGAAACTCGCACAGTCTTCTCAGGCGCCGATCCGACCCGAACGGGTGATCGCCGCACTGATGAAGGTGTTGCCAGAGGACGCCACCGTCGTGTCCGATCCCGGCACCAGTTGTCCCTATTTCTCGGCCTACTATCAGTTGCCGAAACCTGGGCGGCATTTCATTACCAACCGGGCACATGGTGCGTTGGGGTATTCGCTTTCGGCGGCGTTGGGTGCGTGGTACGGGCGACCAACCTCGAAAACCGTGGCGCTGATGGGCGACGGGTCGTTCGGATTCACTTGCGGTGAGTTGGAAACCGTCTGCCGTGCGCGTGCGCCCATCACATATGTCGTGTTTTCGAACTCCAACTTCGGCTGGATCAAGGCCAGCCAGTTCGCGGACAAGGATGCACGGTATTACAACGTCGATTTCAACCAAACCGATCATGCAGCGATCGCAGCGGCCTATGGTGTCAAAAGTTGGCGGGTCGAGAACCCTGCCGATCTGGAAAAGGTGCTCGCCGAGGCGGTTGCACACGATGGACCGACACTGATCGACGTTGTCTGCCAAGCGCTTGAGGAAAGCAACGCCCCGGTACGACGCTGGATGGGATGATCGCCGTCTTGAAAGGACTCTGGTAGAGCCGTTCTGCTGCGAAGTGGCGGAGTCCCGAGGGTTTCACCAGTTACTCTGTCTTTATCAGTTTCGCCAATTCGGCACGGTCTTCGTCGCTCCAGGCCGAAGGGTCTTCGCCATGTGCGACCACCGCGTGAAGCTCCATCAATTTCCAGACCTCGTCCTCGGTCGCCGCAACGACTTTTCCGGGGCAGGCCTCCATGCCGGGATAATCCTTGCAGGCGTATGAAAACGACTGTGACATCGTGTTCTCCTTTCGCGGGTTTGAGATGGGTCAGAATGTGTCGAAGGCAGGTGCGTTTGCCGGCAGGGTGATCCACGGTTGTTTATGTGAAACGAAGACATGGTTCTTTGGTGTCGCGATGGTTGGGTCATCCAGCGTCACGGCGGCGAACCAGGCGTCCCCGCTCCAGTCCTGGCCTTCGACCTCGTGACCTGCGGCATAGGTCAGGGTGGTGCCGCAATCGCCGCAAAATCCGCGCCTGACTCCCGGCGTCTTTTCACAAAACTTGATTTTCCCCTTGGTTACCGAGAACTCGCTGGACGGAACCTTGGCCCAGGTCACGAAAGCCCCTCCCAGCGCCATTTGGCACGAACGGCAATGGCAATGAGCAGAGAAATCGGGCGCCTGTTCGATCCGGTATCTGACGGCGCCGCAGTAACATCCGCCTTCGTGTTGCGTTGAGCCGGTGGCCATGTCCAACCTCCTTTATTACCTCCCAAGGTAAAGAATGTCTTTCATACTTTAGAAGAAATCTTCGCCTTGTATGCTATGAGACTTGAGGAAATCGGCGGATCGTGCAACAAAATTAATTTGTATAATTGTTAGAAATACTATCGAATGAACTGGCTGAAACTTCCCCCTCTCAATGGATTGCGCGCCTTTTCGGCAGTAGCCGAAACCGGTAGTTTCTCTCTTGCGGCGGGGCGGTTGAACGTCACCCACGCTGCTGTCAGCCAGCAGGTTCGATTGCTGGAGGACCGGCTGGGAACGCCACTGGTCACGAGAGTTGGGCGTGGGATTGAACTGACCGAGGAAGGGATAGCGCTTGCGCGGGATCTGGAGGTTGGATTTGCCACTATCGGGCGTGGTGTCGAGCGTCTGACCGACAGCCTGGCCAACAGACCGGTTCAAATCACCATGTCGCCCGCGTTTGCCGTTGAATGGCTGCTTCCACGCATGGCCGCGTTTCAACAAAGCAATCCCGACATCACATTGATGCTAAACCCGACTGCCGATTTGGTCGAGCTGAAGCCCGGCGGAGTCGATATTGCGATCCGGTATCGTGACAAGCGCCGCCCGGTCAGCGATGTCGAGCCGTTGCTATTGTCGGACATGGTGTTGATCGGCGCGCCGGAACTGGTTGCCGGACGGGACTTGTCCGATCCGGCATCTCTGATGGACTTGCCCTGGTTGCAGGAACTTGGCACCAACGAGGCTGCAGAGTGGCTGACGTATCACGGAGTAGTGCAGGATCGCCCTTTGGTGGTCCATCAGATGCCGGGAAACCTGATCATGAATGCGGTGCGGCGTGGGGACGGGATCACATATAGCAGCCGTGCGTTCTTTCAAGAGGACATCGATGCGGGCCGTATTGTTGAGTTGTTCTCCGAAAAGCTTTTCGGTGTCTACTATGTCGAAACCCGCCCCGGGGTATTGCGGCCTGCGGTCAGAACCTTTGTGAACTGGCTGAGATTGCAGGCCGAAACAGTCACTGTGTAGTGCGGTCTCAGATCCGGCGAGCGGTTCCTGAAACCCTGATACCTTCTCCGGGTTGTTCACCAATTTCGGCACGTAGCAGCGATCTTGCGCCCATGTCTTCGCCTTGAACGATGTCAATTGCGCCGCCGTGTGGCCAGCCGATATCCCTAAGGTAACCTGCCAGCGCCGCCGCCGCCGCGCCTGTCGCCGGATCTTCCAGCACGCCGCCAACGGCAAAGGCGTTACGGCTGTGAAACCTGCGCGGGGTTTCCAGCCACAGCAGGCTAATCGTGGTGAAACCGTTCAATTCCATAAATTTTGCACCTAGGTTCAGGTCGTAGTCCATTTGTGCAAGTTTCGACCGGTCCTTCAGCGCAAGGATCAGGTGGTCGTTGCCCGCATTGGCGACGGCCGGGGACAGGGTTGGGTTCAGATCATCGTCATCCAGTGCAAACAAGGCCAACGCGGAGTCCAGGGTTTCTACGTCAACCACTCGACTATGGGTGGGCGGAGAAATCAGCGCGGCTTGTACCCGCGTCTCACTTCGCGCGCCTTCAACTGAAATCTGTGCGTCATTCAGATGCAGCGCAAAGGTGCCGTCGCCAAACCGTTCCGCCAGGTTCGCCCCCAGTGCAATCGTAGCGTGGCCGCAAAATGCGACCTCCCCTGCCGGAGCGAAAAAGCGAACCCGCCAACCTTCTCCCTTAGGGGCTGCAAAAGCAGTTTCGGAATAACCGACTTCCGCAGCAATTCGCTGCATTTCGGAATCCGGAGGCAGGGCATCGGCGATGAATACACCGGCAGGGTTGCCGCCTTGGGCACCATCAGCAAAAGCAGCGATGCGTTCGACATGAGTTGTCATAGGTCTAACTCCGTTAAAAACGGCTCTCCGGCAAGCCAGAGAACCAGGTGCCCTCAATTGATACGGGCGAGAAAATCTTTCATCTCGGTTGCGATCTCGGTCCCATATTCTTCCAGCGCGAAATGGCCGGTGTTGAGCATGTGGAACTCTAGGTCTTTTAAATCGCGCTTATAGGGATGAGCCCCTTCTTCGGGAAAAATCACGTCGTTTTTCCCCCACATCAGAAGCGCGGGCGGTTGATGCTCGCGAAACAGGGCCTGCCATTTCGGGTACTCCCCGACATTGGTGCCGTAATCCAGAAACATCTCAAGCTGCACTTCCTGATTGCCAGGGCGGTCCAGCAGGTATTGCACGTGCCAGAAGTTGTCGGGGCTGATGGCATCGGGATCCTGAGTTCCGTGAGTGAATTGCCATTTGGTTGCATCCATTGTCAGAAAGGCGCGAAGAGCATCGCCGTTTTCCGTAGATGGGTCTGCCCAATAGGCTTTGATCGGTTCCCAGAACTCGCGCAACCCCTCTTCGTACGCGTTGCCGTTCTGAATGATAAAGCCCGTCACCCGTTCCGGGTCGTCCGCGAACATGCGAAAGCCGACCGGAGCCCCATAGTCCATCAGATACACTGAGTACTGGTCAACGCCTTTGGCGTTCAACAATTCGGTTACAATCCGTGCAGCGCCTTCAAAACTGTAATCGTATTCGGCGGCATCGGGCATGTCAGATGCTCCGAAACCGGGATAGTCCGGCGCGATCACATGATAATTCTCGGAAAGTTCGGGAATCAGGTTGCGGAACATGTGCGACGAGGTGGGAAAGCCATGCAGCAATAGAACCGTCGGATTCGTCGGATCTCCGGCTTCGCGATAAGCAATCTTCATTCCGCCAATTGTTTCCGTTCTAAAGACGGTCGCATTCGCGCCGGTCTGACCGGCAGTCGCAGGTAGTGCAAGCAAAGCGGTAGCGGCCACCGCCATGGCGGTGTTTGAAAAAATCCGTCTCATGGTTCAGTCCTTTGGGTTTGGGGTGATGGGCGCGACGCCCGGAAAGCGACCTCAGCCTTTTGTAGCGTCGGCCAACTCGTCTTTCAGGCGCTGGTTTTCGGCCTGAAGTTGTACCAGTTGTTGTCCCAGCGCATTGAGATGTGGGCGTAGTTCTTCTTCGGTGAAGCGAGGTGTGATGTGACGAGGGCAATTCCAGTCCAAACCCTCGACACGAATGATCACCGCTCGTTCTGCCGTCGCATCAGCGCCTTCGGGAAAAAGGCTGGCCGCAGCGGCTTTGCCTTCGGAGAACTCGACGCGGCCCAGAATCTTGAGACGACGCTGATTGGCGTAATCCATCAGGATCATCGCAATCCTGTCATTGCCATCCAGATTGCCGCGCGAGATGTATTGTTTGTTGCCGGAAAAATCGGCGTAACCAATTGTAGTCGGCCCAAGCACTTTCAAAAAACCGACGGGACCGCCGCGATGCTGGACATAGGGCCAACCGGTTTCGGATACGCTCGCCTGATAGAACCCGTCGCGGCCTTCGATGAATGCCTTCTCGGCGGGGCCGATCTGGTGACCCTGCTGCGGGCCACCTTCGATGAATTTTGCATAAGTTGCTGCTGATCCCATCCGCTCCTGTTGGGCGCGGACAGTGGGTGTGAAGGTTAGTTCGGAAAAGGCGCGTGGCATGACTTTCCTTTCAAAGACCCAGATCGGACAAGCCGGGATGATCGTCGGGGCGAGGGCCAAGCGGCCAGTGGAACAGGCGATCCTGCTCGGAAATCGGTAGATCGTTCAGCGATGCGTGGCGGTGTGCCATGCGGCCATCTTGAGCGAACTCCCAGTTCTCGTTCCCATAGGAGCGGAACCAATGCCGGCTGTCATTCCGCCATTCATAGGCATAGCGCACGGCGATACGGTTGTCGGAAAAGGCCCAGAGCTCCTTGATCAGACGATAGTCCAGTTCCGAATGCCATTTCCGGGCCAGAAAGGCATGGATCACATCGTGACCGGACAGGAACTCGGCTCGGTTCCGCCACTGGCTGTCGTCGGTGTAAGCTGGCGTCACGATATCCGGGTTGCGGCTGTTCCACGCGTTTTCGGCCATTCGCACCTTTTGCGCGGCGGTTTCCAGCGTGAAGGGCGGAAGAGGAGGGCGGTTCATATGAAAGGTCGCTTTCAGGCAAGAGTGGCGACGAGTATCGCCAGGGCCAGCAGAACTGGCAGATGTTGAGGGGGAAACAGACTGGCGCGGCGTCGCATGGTTTATCTCCGAGTGCGTACTGATCGGTAAACTTAAGCTTCAAAGTGTACTGATCAGTAAATGATTTCAAGTGTGAAACGGAAAAAAGTGTCTGTGCCTGAATGCTGAAGTGGTTAAAATGCAGATTTCTAAGGGTTTTGGCAGAGCATTTGCCTTCTGCGTCCTCGGGAACTATGTACTGTTCGGTACACTATGGAGCCGAATCATGCGTCCGAACAAACGGGATGAACTGGTCCGAAAAGCGCTGCAGGTCTTCTACCGCGATGGATTTCATGCCACCGGAATGGACAAGCTTGTGACGGAAACCGGAGTCTCAAAGACCTCGATGTACAAGCACTTCCGCACAAAGGAAGAGTTAATCCTTGCCGCACTGAGACTTCGGGACGAGAATTTTCGAAACTGGTTCCTGCGCCGCATTCAGGAACTGGCGGATACGCCTGCCGGACAACTTCTTGCGGGCTTTGATGCGCTGGCCGAATGGTTCGAAGAAGACGGTTATCGCGGTTGCATGTTCATCAAGGCTGGGGCCGAGTACCAGGAAAAGGATCACCCGATCCATGCGCAAGCTGCTGAACACAAGCGGCTGATTTTGAATCACATTGTTCATCTGGCCCGCCAAGCAGGTGCCCGGAATCCGGAAAAGTTGGGAAGCCAGCTTTTGTTGCTCAAGGAAGGCGCAATCGTGTCTTCAGTTTTGCTGAACACCAGTCAGCCCGCGATGGATGCCAAAGATGCGGCCGAGGTATTGTTGAAGGCCGCGCTGACGTGACGGGGGCCGAGCTATTCGCCACTCAACCTCATTTGGCGCACAGCAAGATCGCGCATGATCTCCTCTGAACCGCCACCTATAGCCATGACCTTGACCTCACGCCAGACCCGTTCGACCGGGTTGCCTGACATATACCCGGCCCCGCCGAAAACCTGTAACGCTTCGGAGGCGACGAATTCCAGTGCTTTGCTCGCCTGCACCTTGGACTTGGCAATCTCGGCGGCCGGCATCAGGCCTTGACTAATGCCCCAGCATATCCGCTCAAGATAGGCTTCGATCATATCGATCCGGGCCGACATCTCGGCGAATTTGTGAGCTATCACCTGATGTTCAATCAGGTATTTACCGAACGTCCGACGTTGTCTCGCCCACTCAAGCGCTGATTTGTAACACAGCCGCATCATCCCCAAGCTGCCCGCAACCATGGCAAGGCGTTCGTGGTTGAAGTTGCTCATTATCGCGAGAAAGCCCTTGTTCTCGGGTCCGATCAGGGCCGGTGCCGGAACCAGGCAATTGTCGAAATTTAGCATAGCCTGCTCTGAGCAGTGCCATCCCATCTTTTCTCCCAGAGGTGTGCGGGAGAAGCCGGGTGTGTCGGCCTCGATCAGGAACAACGAGATTCCGGTCAGGCCGGACCCGCCGGTTCGGGCACCCACGACGAACCACTGTGAGTCCATGCCACCTGTTATGAACGCCTTGGCGCCGTTCAGCACCCAGCCATGCGACGTGCGCTCGGCTTTCATTTTCAGGTTTGCCACGTCCGACCCGCCGCCCGGCTCGGTGATTGCCAGTGAAGAATTCATCCGTCCGGCCACGATCTCCGGGACCACTGTCTGCTTGAATTCTTCACTGGCAAACTGAACGATCGGTCCCAGCGAAATCATGCGCCCGCCAACAGCGGCCGCCACGCCCGACGCGCCACAGCCAAACGCAAGTTCGGTATAGTCGGCGCGCATAAAGGCGTCGTCAAAACCCAACCCGCCAAATTCCTCGGGGATGCCGAAACCAAATACACCCAAAGCCCCCAGTTTTTGGTGCAACTCCAACGGGACTGCCCGTTTCGCTTCCCACTGATCGACGAAAGGTCTGACTTCGCTGTCAAAAAACCGTGCGAGATTGGCGCGATACGCCTCGCGTTCGGGCGTCATGAAGGGCGAAAGGCAGGTCAAGGTATCTTCTTCCCCGGGGTGCGGGCATGTTCCGTGGCGTCGCAATCCATCGCCGCCCGTTGACCGCTTGCGTGCATGGCGGCAACCTAAAAACACAGCGGGCGATCTGAAAAGCGCGGCCCGCGGCAAAGCTGCAAGAATGTCGCGCGACGCCGGATCGGTCGCACGTTGTCAACGGAGGGGCGCCATGGCTTTCATCAGCCGGGTTGAACGCGACAGCGAAACATTCGCCCGAAATCGGGCAGATATGCTGGCGATGGTGGATGAGTTGCGCACGCTCGAAGCCCGCGCCGTTGCCCTATCCGAACAGCGGCGCGACAGAATGGCCGAGCGCGGCCAACTGACCCCGCGAGACAGGATGGCTGCTCTGCTAGATCCGGGCATGCCGTTTTTGCAGTTGCACAGTCTGGCCGGATATCTGGTGGACACGGATGATCCGACAAAATCCGTGCCCGGCGCATCGGTCATTGCCGGAATCGGTTTTGTCTCGGGGGTGCGATGCATGATCGTTGTTGATGACAGCGGCATCAAGGCAGGCGCAATGGTCGAGATGACGGCTGCGGCCTTTTTGTCGGCGCAGGAAATCGCGTTGAAACAAAAACTCCCCTTCGTGCATCTGGTGGAAAGCGCCGGGGCAAACCTGATGGAATACCGGGTTGAACTGTGGGCCAATGGCGGCAAGCTGTTCCGCAATCTGGCGCGGCTTTCGACGGCAGGTCTGCCCAATCTGGCGGTTCTGCACGGTCCTTCGACTGCGGGCGGGGCCTATATGCCTGGGCTGGCAGATTATGTGATTGGCGTCAAAAAGAACGGCATGGCGGCTCTTGCCGGAGTAGCTTTGGTGCATGCCGCGACCGGTGAAAAGGCCAATGACCGTGATCTTGGCGGCTCTGAAATGCATGCGCAGACCAGCGGTCTGGTCGAATATCTGGCCGAGGACGACGCACATGGGATCGAAATCGCGCGCGATGTCGTGCGCCGCTTGGACTGGAACAAATCTCTTCTCCAGCCACGGGCGCGCGAGATCGCGCAACCTAAATACGACATCGGCGATATCGCCGGGCTAGTGCCAATCGACTACCGTGTTCCCTATGATATGCGCGAGGTGGCGGCGCGCATCGTCGACAGCTCGGACTTTCAAGATTTCAAGCCGCGCTACGGTGCCTCGACTGTTTGTCTTCAGGCGGCGATCAACGGCATTTCGGTGGGTATCATCGGCAACAACGGTCCGATCGATCCGGCAGGTGCAACCAAGGCCGCGCAATTCATTCAGCTGTGCGGTCAGTCCGATATTCCAATCATTTTTCTGAACAACACAACCGGCTACATGGTTGGCACCGAATACGAGCAGGCGGGGATGATCAAACACGGCGCCAAGATGATACAGGCGGTAACTTCGGTCGATGTGCCGCGTATCACACTCTATATTGGGGCGAGTTTCGGTGCCGGAAATTATGGAATGTCGGGGTTTGCTTACGAGCCCGATTTCCTGTTTGCCTGGCCCAACGCCACAACCGGCGTCATGGGTGGCGAACAGGCGGCCGCCACAATGGCAATTGTGGCCCGCGCTGGGGCCAGACGCAAGGGCGAGGAAGTGGATGAAGCGCAGATGGAAAAGCAAAGCGCGCTGATTGCCGCGCATTTCGACCGTCAGGCAGGAGCATTCTATACCTCGGGGCGGTGCCTTGACCATGGTGTCATTGACCCGCGCGACACCCGCCGCGTGCTGGGTTTCTGTCTGGAAACCTGCCTGGAAGGACGCGCGCGCAAGGTCAAACCCGGAGCATATGGCGTGGCGAGGTTTTGAGCATGGTTTTCGACACGATACTTGTCGCCAACCGGGGCGAGATTGCCGCGCGCGTGATCCGCACGGCGCGTGATCTGGGTTTGCGGACCGTTGCCGTATTCACCAGCGCCGATGCCGCCTCTCCACATTTGCAACTGGCCGATCATTCCATCTGGATCGGTGAAGGGCCGGTTGCAGACAGCTATTTGTGTGCGCGAAAAATCCTGGACGCGGCAAAACGGGCCAACGCCGGGGCGATCCACCCCGGATACGGGTTTCTCTCCGAAAACGCCGAGTTCGCCGAAGCTGTGGCCAAGGCTGGGTTGACATTCATCGGCCCCGGTCCGGAAGCCATCCGGGCAATGGGCAACAAGGCCGAGGCCAAGCGCCTGATGAGAGCGGCCGGCGTGCCCTGCGTGCCCGGCTACGAAGGTGGGGACCAATCGGACGCTGCGTTTGCAAAGGCAGCGGAGGGGATAGGCTATCCACTGATGATCAAGGCGGCGGCTGGCGGTGGTGGGCGCGGCATGCGGTTGGTCAACGCTCCCGTGGAACTGGAAAATGCTCTGGCGCGGGCCAGATCCGAGGCTGCGAATGCCTTTGGCTCGCAAGAGTTGATCTTGGAAAAAGCCATTATCGCTCCGCGCCACGTCGAGTTTCAGATTTTTGCCGACGGCGATGGTAACGTTATTCACCTTGGCGAGCGCGACTGTTCGATTCAGAGGCGGCATCAGAAGATCATCGAAGAGGCCCCATGCCCGGTGATGACACCGGATCTGAGGGACCGCATGGGGGCCGCCGCCGTCGAAGCCGCGCGCGCTGTTGATTACCTGGGCGCGGGTACAGTGGAATTCCTGCTTGATGCCGAGGGTGAGTTCCATTTTCTCGAAATGAACACCCGGCTGCAAGTCGAGCATCCGGTGACCGAAATGATCAACGGCCTTGATCTGGTAGCCATGCAAATAACCGTGGCGCAGGGTGTCCCTCTGGCAATGGGTCAGAGTGATGTGACCCTGAACGGTCACGCGATCGAGGCACGTCTCTATGCCGAAGACCCCGGCAACGGGTTTCTCCCGGCAACAGGCCCGGTTCATCTGTGGCGTCCTGCAAGTGGACCCGGGATTCGCGTGGATGCCGGGATTGCCCAAGGGCAGTCGATCACTCCTCACTACGATCCGCTGTTGGCCAAGATCGTTGCCCATGGACCCACACGTGAGGTCGCAAGAGCGAGGTTGATCCGTGCCCTGCAAGATACCGTCTTATTGGGAACCGTGACAAATGCGGGATTACTGACGGACATCCTGAGCGAACCGGATTTCGTTCAGGGCAAAGCAACGACGGCCTTCTTGAACGGCAGCACTGTCGCACAGAACTCCGCCCCCCAAGCTTCCGGACAGATCGCCCTGGCCGTTGCGCTGCTACTCGAAGACGCGCGGGCACTTGCTCTTGCACGCGCCGGTTTTGTTGCGCCGGATCAATTGGGATGGTCGAACACTCGGATTCCGCCCCGCAAGCTTTCCGCACTTCTGTCCGGTGCGCTGGTAGAGTTTTCTGTAACCTCCAATCCGGGAGGCTGGAGGATTGCGGTGGATGGCCAGACCTTCGACGTGGAACTGGAATGTAACGGCCCCGAGGTCGTAGCCCGAATTAACGACGACCAGATACGGGCGGTGGCCCACGTCGCCGATGGCGAGGTGATGCTGGCGATGGGGGGTGACCGGCTTACGCTGCGCCTGCAACGGGCAGGGCATGCCGAAGAGGAGGGATCAGATGGGGGAGGTATCACCGCTCCGATGCCGGGGCTAGTGCAAATTCTAAGCGTGAGTGCGGGCGCGAAAGTGCGCAAGGGACAGACGCTGGCGGTGCTTGAGGCGATGAAAATGCAGCACCAGATCCTGGCCCCGCAGGATGGGTGCGTGGTTCGGGTGCACATTGTGGCGGGACAACAAGTGTCCGCCGGTGATCTGATGTTTGAGATCGAAGAGGAAAAATGATGGAGCAGGCAGGGGATTTTCTGGAAGAAAGCGAGGTGCTGGACAAGGTTCTGACGGATGTGTCGGGCGATCAATGGGACATCGTTACCCAGTTCAAGGAATGGACGCTGAACGATGTGCTGGTTCACCTGCATTTCTGGAACGGTATGGCCGATCTATCCTTGCGGGATCAGGACGCGTTTCAGGCCCGTGTTGCCGAAACTTTGGCCGGGATCGAGACAGCGGGGTTCCGGGCCACGGAAAACGCGATGGTCCCCGAGAGAAGAGAGGAGCTGCGCGCTGCGTGGCGCACACTCTACCGCGACATGGGTGTGCGTTGGGCTGAGCTTGATCCCAAGCAGCGGTTGAAATGGGTCGGACCCGATATGTCTGTCCGCTCTTCGATCACCGCGCGGCAGATGGAAACATGGGCGCATGGACAGGCGGTATTCGACATTCTTGGCGCCCGGCGGCAGGAAACGGACAGGATCAGGAATATCGTGATCCTTGGGGTCAACACTTTTGGTTGGGCCTATAAAGTACATGGGCACGAGGTGCCAAATGTCATGCCGCGTTTGGAACTGACCGCGCCGTCCGGCGCAGTTTGGGAATTTGGCGACAGCAGTGAGAACAGAATAACCGGCTCGGCGGTGGAGTTCTCGCAGGTCGTCACCCAAACCCGCAATATCGCGGACACCAGCCTTCGCGTCGAGGGGGCGGTTGCGCAGGAGTGGATGTGCATCGCACAGTGCTTTGCAGGCGGACCCGAAACGCCCCCGCCTCCAGGCCTGCGCCGTCGAAATACGACCTGAGCGCCAGAGACGTTGCGTTGCGACGTTCAAGACGCGGCGTCACCACAGTTGGCGGGATGCGGTCGTACGGATAGCGTGTCGGAAAACTCGGATCGGAGGAGCAGGAATGACTCTGTTTACCAGCACAGCCAGTTGGGTCACTGACGAACACCGCATGTTCGCCGAAATGGCGGGGCGGTTTCTGGACGCCGAGCTTGCGCCCAATATCGAAACCTGGGTTGACAACGGTGTAGTGGACCGTGAGTTCTGGCGGAAAGCGGGCGCTACCGGCCTGATGGCGGGCGCCATTCCCGAAGAGTATGGCGGCGTCGGCGGCGGTATGGGGTTCGATGCTGTCACCATCTATGAACAGACCTCACGCGGGGATGCGGGTTGGGGCTATGGTATCCAGTCGATCGTGACCCACTACATCACCGCCTATGGCAGTGAGGATCAGAAACAGAAATGGCTGCCCAAGCTTGCCTCGGGCGAAATGGTGGGTGCCATCGCCATGACCGAACCAGGCACAGGCTCTGATTTGCAAGCGGTTCGTACCACAGCCGATAGGGACGGAAACTCCTATCGCATCAACGGTTCCAAAATTTTCATTACAAATGGCCAGACGGCCGACCTGGTGATCGTAGTTGCCAAGACCGACAGGAACCAAGGCGCCAAGGGCGTGTCGCTGATCGCAGTCGAAACCGACGGGGCGGGTGGATTCCGGCGTGGGCGCAATCTCAAGAAGCTGGGGATGAAGGCCAACGACACAGCCGAGCTGTTCTTTGAAGACGTCAAAGTGCCGATGACCAACCTGATCGGCCCGGAGGAGGGGCAGGGCTTTTATCAATTGATGAAGCAACTGCCGTGGGAACGCCTGACCATCGGCATCATGGCGCTGGGCGCCATCGATTTCGCCCTCGCCGAGACCGTGAAATACGTGCAGGAGCGCAAGGCCTTCGGTCAACGCGTCATGGATTTCCAGAACACCCGTTTCAAGCTGGCCGAATGCAAGACCAAGGCCGAGGTGCTACGCAGTTTCGTCAACGACTGCATCGCCAAGCTGGACCGCGGAGAGCTGGATGCCGCCACTGCCTCGATGGTGAAATACTGGGGCTCCGAGGTGCAGAACGAAATCATGCACGAATGCCTGCAGCTTTTCGGAGGCTACGGTTTCATGATGGAATATCCCATTGCGCGGCTCTACGCCGATGCGCGGGTGCAAATGATCTATGGCGGAACCAACGAGGTGATGAAGGAACTCATCGCCCGGTCGATTGACGTCTAGTCCCGACGGAGGTTGTTTAACGGAGCACCTTCAGCGCTCTCGGCTTATTCTGGATGAGGGACGCTGTCCCTCATACTCCCTGGAGAATTTATCACCAGAAAGAAGCGGGATTTCTGCCCGCACTTAGCCGTGTTTTCGGGGCAGAAGTTGAGCTTCAAGCCAGTTCCGGAATGACTTCAACGGTGCCGATGCGGCCTTGTTCTGCGGCCAGACCAGATAATAGTCACCAAGACTGACGCGGGGGGCGTCGAAGGCAGGGACCAGCCTGCCATTTTCGATGTCCTGAGCCACCAGATAGCTGGGCAGCAAGGCCACACCCAACCCGTGAATGGTTGCCTGTATCATTGTCGAAAACTGATCGAACAACATTCCCTTGAGACCGCTTGCCTTAGTGTTCTGAGCTTCGAACCAGCGCTCCCATGCGTCCGGACGCGTATCCAGATGCAGCAAGGGTGCATTCAGCAGCCAATCGGCGGTGGAGTCATCGGGCCGTAAATGAGGCGCGCAGACTGGCAGGACTTCTTCACGCATGATCCTGAGGTAGCTGACCCCGGCCCAATCCTGACGCCCGAAATGAATGGCAGCATCAAATGGTTCCACCGCGAAATCGAATGGTTTCAGCCGCGTATTCAGGTTCACCGAAACTTCCGGGTGCTGCCGTGCGAAATCCTGAAGGCGAGGTGCCAACCAATGCATTCCGAACGCTGGCAGGATCGAAAGATGCAGCGAGCCACCGGTGGGGTTGGCCTTGAGCTTGAGCGAGGCTTGCGCCAGTTGATGCAGCGCGCCGCGCGCAGTTTGTACATATTCTCTTGCGGCTGGCGTCAGTTGCAGACGCATTTGATTGCGCTGGATCAGGTTGACGCCCAATTGTTCCTCTACGGCTTTCAACTGACGGCTGATAGCGCTTTGTGTCAGCGACAACTCGTCTGCGGCAGCTGACGCGCTTCCTAAACGATCCACGGCTTCCAGGGCCAAAAGCGAAGAGATCGAAGGCAAAAACCGTCGTGGTGCAATCATATGACTTTCCCTCATGCCTTTGAAATGGAATATCATTGGATTTTTGCGCTGAATAGGCGGAGAAAGGCAAGAATCGCAAGTATCGAAGGTGAATTGGCATGACTTATCAGAACAATTCTTCAGGGTTTCAGCGCGCCGGACGGCTTGATGGGGTCGAACTGTCAGAAATCGTTCAGATTTCGGAACATGCCGCGCGCCTGCGGACGCAGGGCGTTGATGTGATTGCGCTGAGTACGGGGGAGCCAGACTTCCCGACACCGGCCCATGTGGTCGAAGCCGCTCATCGCGCAGCACTGGAAGGGCAGACCCGTTATCCCGCCACTGCCGGAACACCTTCGTTGCGCGCGGCCATCGCCGCAGAAGCTGAAGCCGAGGCCGCCAATGTGATTGTTTCCACTGGCGCCAAACAAGTGCTGGCGGGTGCGTTTCTGGCCACACTCGATTCAGGCGACGAGGTTATCACCACGGCACCTTTCTGGACCAGCTATGCCGATATGGTGAAATTGGCGGGCGGGATGCCGGTGGTTCTGGATTGCCCCGGTGAGCAGGGATTTAAGTTGACGCCTGAGCAGTTGGAGGCGGCGATAACCCCGCGCACCCGCTGGGTGTTGCTGAATACCCCTTCGAACCCGACCGGCGCGGTTTATTCCGAGGGAGAGTTGCAGGCGCTGGGCGCGGTGTTGGAACGGCATCCCAATGTCTGGGTGATCTCCGACGAAATCTATCAGCATCTCTCGTACGTTCCCTTCACTCCTTTCGTGCAGGCGGTGCCGTCGCTGGCTGGCCGCACGTTGACCGTGAACGGCGTGTCCAAAGCCTATTCCATGACCGGCTGGCGCATTGGCTGGGGCATCGGCCCGGCACCACTGATCAAGGCGATGGTGGCGGTGCAGGGGCAAATCACGTCGGGTGCTTGTTCGATTGCGCAGGCCGCGGCGCTGGTGGCGATCACAGGGCCACAAGAGTTGCTGACGGAACGCCGGGCCGAGATGCAGGCGCGCCGCGACCTTGTGGTTTCCGGACTGAACGCGGCCGGTCTGGCCTGCGCCAAACCAGATGGGGCGTTCTATGTCTTTCCGAAGACACCCTTCAAAATGCCTGTGGATCATGAGTTCTGCAGTTATCTTCTGGACGAGGTGGGCGTTGCGCTGGTGCCGGGGCGCGCCTTCGGGATGCCTGGGCATTTGCGCCTGTCTTTCGCCTATGCAACAGACAGCCTGACCGAAGGGCTTGCACGTATCGCCCGCGCCGTCGAAGCACTGTAACAAGACCTGAAAAAAGACCGAGCCATGGACCGCGCCCAAATCGTTCACGACAATTTCCTAACCCGTGTTGCCAAACGCGACCTGCCTGCCGGAGCACTGCCGCGGCCGGGGCTGAACGGGACCGACGCGGTCTCGCTGTTCCGGTCTCAGGTGCTCAGCCGCGCGCTTGACCGGACTAGCCGGGCGATGCAGAAGTCGGGGCAGGGGTTTTATACCATCGGCTCGTCGGGTCATGAGGGGATGGCAGCAGTGGCTCATGCCCTGCGTCCAACAGATATCGCTTTTCTGCACTATCGCGATGCGGCCTTTCAAATTGCCCGCGCCGAGCAGGTGCCCGGCCAGCAGATCGCCTGGGACATGCTGCTGAGCTTTGCCTGCTCCAAGGAAGATCCGACCTCTGGCGGACGGCACAAGGTACTGGGATCAAAGGCGTTGATGATCCCGCCGCAGACCTCGACCATCGCCAGCCATCTGCCCAAGGCAGTAGGTGCCGCCTATAGTCTGGGGGCCGCGCGCAGGCATGATCCGGAACACCGTCAACTGCCCGAGGACGGGATTGCCATGTGTTCTTTCGGCGATGCCTCGGCCAACCACTCGACGGCTCAGGGGGCAATCAACACGGCCGGGTGGACCAGTGTGCAATCGACTCCGCTACCGCTATTGTTCGTGTGCGAGGACAACGGTATCGGTATCTCGACCAGGACACCCAAGGGCTGGATTCAGGCGTCGATGGAGCATCGACCGGGGATCAGGTATTTTCAGGCCAACGGGCTCGATATTTTTGAGACCTATGCGGTTGCCCTTGAAGCCGCCAATTATGTGCGCTCGCGGCGAAAGCCGGCGTTTCTGCATCTCAAGACCGTGCGCCTTTACGGCCATGCGGGCGCAGATGTGCCGACAACTTATCTGGGCAAGGCTGAGGTCGAGGCGGACGAGGCCAATGATCCGCTGTTGCACACGGTGCGACTGCTGGATCAGGCCGGGGCGCTGTCGCCCGATCAGGCGCTGAAGATCTATGAAGAGACCTGCGCCCGTACAGATCGCATCGCTGCGGAGGCCGCCAGCCGTCCGCATCTGGCCAATGCGACCGAGGTAGTGGCCAGTTTGATCCCGCCCAAGCGCGCCTGCAAACCTACCAACGGGCCCAGCGCCGAAGCCCGCGCCGCCGCATTCGGTGGCGACATGCGTGCGCTGGGCGATCCGCAGCCGATGAGCCGTCTGATCAACTGGGCGCTGACGGACCTGATGCTGGAACACGGTGAGATCGTCTGTATGGGCGAAGATGTGGGGCGCAAGGGTGGCGTTTATGGCGTCACGCAGAAGCTGCAACAGCGGTTCGGTTCCGATCGGGTGATCGACACATTGCTGGATGAACAGTCCATTCTGGGGCTGGCCATCGGTATGGGGCACAACGGTTTCATTCCGATCCCGGAAATCCAGTTCCTGGCCTATCTCCACAATGCCGAGGACCAGATCCGGGGCGAGGCCGCAACATTGCCATTCTTCTCGAATGGACAATTCACCAACCCGATGGTGCTGCGCATCGCCGGGCTGGGGTATCAGAAAGGTTTTGGCGGGCATTTCCACAATGACAACTCGCTTGCCGTCCTGCGGGATATTCCCGGAGTGATCATTGCCTGCCCATCGACAGGGGCGGATGCGGCACGGATGCTGCGCGAGTGCGTACGGCTAGCGCGGGAAGAGCAGCGGGTGGTCGTTTTCCTGGAACCCATCGCGCTTTATCCGATGCGCGACCTGCACGAAGGACAGGATGGGAGGTGGATGACCACCTATCCTTCGCCCGACCAACGGATCAGATTGGGCGAGGTCGGCGTGCATGGTGACGGCACCGACCTGGCTGTCGTGACCTATGGCAACGGGCATTACCTGTCGAAACAAGCTCTGCCCGAATTGCAGGCAGCGGGGGTGAAGACCCGGATCATCGACATGCGCTGGCTGGCGCCGATGCCGACCGACGCGCTGCGCGAGGCGACAAAGGGTTGTAAGCACGTCCTGATCGTCGACGAGTGCCGCCGCACAGGCAGCCAGTCCGAGGGGTTGATGACATTCTTCAGTGAGGAAATCGGTTCCGTTCCGACTGCTCGCGTCGTGGCTGAGGATTGTTTCATCGCGACCGGTCCGGCCTATTCTGCGCCCTTGCCGTCGAAAGACGGCATTGCTGCTGCTGCCCTGAATCTGACCGGAGCCCGCAAATGACCCGTACTGCCGTCGTGATCTGCCCCGGTCGGGGTACTTACAACAAGCCCGAGCTTGGCTATTTGCATCGCCACCACGGTGCCCGGATGGAAATGTTTCGCGGCTTCGACATCATCCGAGCAGAGGCCGGGCAAGAGGCGGTAACGGCACTGGATAGTGCCGCGCGTTACACAGTGGGCAAATACTCTCGTGGTGATGTTGCCTCACCCCTGATTTATGCGGCCTCGCTGGCAGACGCGAAGGCATTGGCCGGGGATATCGAAGTGTTGGCTGTGACCGGAAACTCGATGGGTTGGTATATTGCTCTGGCTGTCGCAGGAGCACTTAGTGCCGATGACGGGTTCCGGGTGGTCAACACCATGGGCACTTTGATGCAGGAACGCTTATTAGGCGGGCAACTGGTTTATCCTTTCAACGGAGAGGACTGGGTAAACGATCCTGAACGCAAGGCAGAGTTGCTCGCGCAGGTCTCACGCATCGACAGGGTCGGCGGGCAGGACCTGGCGCTTTCCATTGATCTGGGCGGGATGCTTGTGCTGGCAGGTAACGAGGCAGGGTTGGCGGCTTTTGAGGCCACGGTTCCGATGGTGCACGAACGGTTTCCGATGCGCCTGTCGAACCACGCGGCCTTTCACACCCGTCTGCAAGCGCCGGTCGCGGCCGAGGGGCGTAACCGCCTGGCAGCAGGTATGTTCCGCCAGCCTGACCGCCCGCTGATCGACGGGCGGGGTAAGATCTGGTGGCCGGGGGCGACCGATACCAGTGCTTTGTGGGGCTATACACTGGGCCATCAGGTGACCGAACCTTATGACTTTACGCGTGCCGTGCAGACGGCAGCGCGCGAATTCGCTCCGGATCTCTTCATCGTCACCGGGCCTGGGGCAACGCTGGGCGGGGCGGTTGCGCAGTCGCTGGTGCTGGCAAACTGGCGCGGTATGGCGGGCAAAGCGGATTTTCAGGCACGGCAGGAGGAAACCCCCATGCTGATCTCGATGGGCCGCGAGGATCAAAGGACTCTTGTCATCGACTGACTGCCGGAAAATTGTTTCGGTTGCGATATCCGAACAGATTGGAAGTGCTGATGGATTCTGAGAAAAGCCTGTGGCAGGAAACCTGCCGAGAAAAGACTGACGTGCGTGTGTTGAACGAAACGATTACCGTCGATCTTGCGGTAATCGGCGGAGGTTATACCGGCTGTTCCGCAGCGCTTCATGCGGCGCAAGTCGGGGCATCGGTCTGCCTGCTGGAAGCACATGACATCGGCCATGGTGGGTCGGGTCGTAACGTCGGACTGGCCAATGCTGGCCTTTGGTTGCCACCGGATGATATTCGCGCCCATCTTGGAACCGAGGCGGGAAACCGACTGATCGCGCTGTTGGCCGATGCACCTGCGCGGGTCTACGAGTTGATCAATTTGCACGGGATCGACTGTGAACCAGTCAGAAACGGAACTTTGCACTGCGCGCATTCCCCGTCCGGCCTCCGCAATCTGTCGCAACGCTGCGAACAACTGAACGCCTCCGGGGCGCCTGTGCAACTGTTGTCGGAGGCGGAAACCCGCAGGCGAACAGGAAGTGGTTCTTTTCACGGTGCCTTGTTCGATCCGCGCGCGGGAACAATTCAGCCGATGGCCTATGTTCGCGGGCTGGCGCGGGCGGCAACCGAGGCGGGGGCTCGGGTATTCACGCAAAGCCCGGTGCAATCACTGCGTCATGAAGGGGATATGTGGCATCTGTCGACACCATCCGGGGAGGTGCGGGCCAAAGCGCTGCTACAGTCGACAAATGCCTATCATCGTGATTTGACGCATACTGCACCGGCCTATGTACCGGTATATTACTTCCAATATGCGACCGCGCCTTTACCACAGGCGATGCGCGCAACCATCCTGCCCGGAGGTGAAGGATGCTGGGACACCGGGTTGATCATGACCTCTTTCAGGATGGATCAGGTCGGGCGACTGGTGATCGGGGCGATGGGTGATCTGGGTCATGCAGGCAGTTTTGCCCATCGCAACTGGATCGTGCGCAAGCTCGGTCAGTTATTCCCACAACTGGCGGATCAACCATTGACCGCTGGCTGGCACGGGCGCATTGCTATGACCTCTGACCATATACCGAAAATCACGCTGATCGGACCGAACGCCTTGGCCGTGCATGGCTATTCCGGTCGAGGAATCGGGCCGGGAACGGTGTTTGGCGCCATGTCCGCCCAAAGCCTGCTGTCAGGTGACCCCGAAATGCTGCCGGTTCCTGCCGTCGTGGAGCATCGCGAGAATTGGACCGGTCTGCACCGCGCCTTTTTCGAAACCGGCGCGGTGCTGACGCACCTGGTCAAAGCAAGGTTCTGAGCGTTTCCGATCCTATCGCGGCAATCATGGTTGCAACTGAGATGCCAACGTTTCTATCCGACCACGCAACCATCGGTGCGCAGGGTCGCCGTTTGAACGTTGATGCCAGACCATGAAGATCTGCACCGGCTCGCAACGGAACGGCAGGGGCGCGCAATCGAGTGTTGCCAGCGGCCCCATTTTCATCAGTGCCGTGTCAGTCGAAATCAGGTCGCTACCGAGCAGAAAAGGTGGGATGGCGTTGAAATGGGGCAGGGTCACGGTCGGAGGGCGGATCTGGCTTTGATCGACGCCACGCATGACCACCTTGGCGCTGCGCCCGTCAGCAAAGCGAACTTCGACGTGTTCGGCGGCGCAATACTCTTCCCATGTCGCAGGTGGGGCGCGATGGCTTGCATCGAAATAGACCATTAGCGGGCTGGTCAGCAGCCGCTTCTGAAAGATATCCGGTCCGTCGGGCGGAAGCGGCGTCAGCATCAATTGGCAGCGGTCATTTCGCAAAATGGCGGCATCGGGAACGCCTGAAGGAACAAAATGCAGCCGCAGGCGCACACCGTCGGTGCGCGCGGCATTCAAAAGCCGGGGAAAGATCAGGTCTCGTTGCAGGTCGTTTGCCGCGATCTGGAAAGTCATCTCCTCAGATTGCGGATCGAATGGACGACCTTCGGTCAGGGTGTGCATCCCGTCGAGAATCTGTTGTACCGGTTCCTGCAGGGCGATGGCGCGTTCGGTGGGGGTTAGCCCCTGACCCGAACGTACAAAGAGCGGATCGCCCAGTACAATTCGAAGTTTCGACAGGGTGTGGCTGACGGCCGATTGCGTGACCCCAAGACGGTCGGCTGCCTTGGACACAGAACTCTCTTCGAGAATGGTCAGAAAGGTTCTCAGGACCTTGCCGTCGAGATCAGTGAAATCGAATTTGCTCATGCCGTATATGACTAACCATGAATGGTTTTGGTGTCCATTTCACAGTAGATGGGCGGTAAGGACAGGAGAACGCGATGGGATTCCGCTTTTTTTCCGACAAGAACCGGCCTGTGCACATGGGGCACTATCCGCTTGAACGGCTTGCGCGGGCGGCCGACCTGCCGGACCTTGCGCAGATACCAGAGATGGCGGAGTTGAGTTTTCACCGTCGGCAGACGCCAGAAAGCATTGTCAACGCGATGGGAGAGTTTCAGGCGATGCTGGATGCGATCCGCGACGGCTTCGTCAATCCGGCGGTGGCAGAGATCCCGGAAAATCCGCTTGAACGAGCCAATCATCTGAAATCATTTGGTTATTTCAATGATGCATCAATGATGGGATGCGGGCCGCTGCCGACTGAAGCGATGTTGTCCAATCCGCGCCGAAACCCCGATATCGACCGATTGGCTCATGCGCTCAGGACGCGCCAGACCAAGACTCTGGCCTCGGGCATTGACGTTATCATGGCCGACCTGAAGGACAGTATGGAGGCCGAACCGATCTCGATCGACAGCCACCGTCACGCCATCATTTTCCTGTATGAGCACAACCGAGATCCGGACCCGGATGAGTCGGGGTCTGAGTGGATTCTGGATGCACAGGATCACCGAGCCTGCCTGTTAGCTACTGAAAATGCTACAGTAATTGCCAATTACATTCGCCTTCTTGGGTTTGACGCGCGGGCGCATTCGGTGATGTCTTCGGATGTCGATCTGGGGAAATTGGCGGTTGCCGCGGGGTTGGCGACGGTCGAGGACGGTGTGTTGGTCGCCCCCTGGTTGGGCTGCCGGTTCGGGTTGGCGGCGGTGACGACCGAAATGGAGATTGCGCATGATCTGCCGTTGCGACCGATGGCCGAACAACCTTGGTTCCAAACCCAAGGCCCTGCCTGGTGGCTAGGTAAGGGATTTGCAAAAAATGCTTTCAACAGAGATCCTTACGCCAGGCGCCGCTATGTCGATGGGGCGCAGCCGTTCGAGAAGCTGAAACGGGTTGAGGAGCCGACGACCTATATCGACGA
The DNA here is from genome assembly GCF_059612845.1 of Ruegeria sp. YKSE079. NCBI lineage: Bacteria > Pseudomonadati > Pseudomonadota > Alphaproteobacteria > Rhodobacterales > Roseobacteraceae > Ruegeria > Ruegeria sp. YKSE079. The sequence continues at coordinate 64,025 of NZ_JBXWRJ010000021.1, forward strand.
GGCTCATGTGGCGCGGGTTCCGAAACGTACAGATATGTTCGCGCGGGCGCAGTTCGGGGATATGGGCAAGGCGGTTCAGGACGGGGCCAAGGGCGGTCATTATGCGCGCAAATCCGCGCCCAGTTTCGCGCAGAGACGCGCACTTGGCGCTTTTGTACTGCTTCAGGATGGGGACTGTGCCGAAACGTACAAACCAAATGACGCCAATCGCAACGCCGCCAACCTGAAAGCGGCCAGCTATTTTCTGGGCGTCGACGCGGTCGGCCTCAGCCGCTGCCCGGACTGGGCCTGGTATTCGCATGACGCGACCGGCGAAGAGATCGTGCCGCCGCATGATCAGGCCGTCAGCATGATTGTCGATCAGGGTTATGAGACGATGGAGGGCGCATCCGGCGACGACTGGATCAGCGTCGCGCAGTCGATGCGCGCCTATTTGCGGTTCTCGCTTTTGGGTGGGGTGATCGCGCAGCAGATTCGAAATCTGGGCTACAAGGCCAAGGCGCATACGGTGATGGATGGCGAGGTGTTGCAACCGCCGCTGTTGCTGCTGAGTGGTCTGGGCGAGGTCAGCCGCATTGGCGAGGTGATCCTGAACCCCTATCTGGGGCCGCGCCTGAAATCGGGCGTCGTGACCACGGACATGCCGATGGCCCATGACAAACCCATCGATTTCGGCCTGCAGAATTTCTGCGAAAGCTGCAACAAATGTGCCCGCGAGTGCCCGTCGGGCGCGATTACCGCGGGACCAAAGCGGATGTTCAATGGCTATGAAATCTGGAAATCGGATAGCCAGAAATGCGCGACCTATCGGATCACCACGCCGGGCGGGGCGATGTGCGGGCGCTGCATGAAAACCTGCCCGTGGAACCTTGAAGGGATCTTCAAGGAAAAACCGTTCCGCTGGGCCGCGATGAATATCCCGTCAGCCGCGCCTGCGCTGGCAAAGCTGGACGATGCCGTGGGCAATGGCGGGCTGAACGATGTCAAGAAATGGTGGTGGGATATCGAGTTGCAGGCGGATGGCGCCTATCGCCCTTCGGTGCATCCGTTGAACCGGCGCGGTCTGCAAAGGGAGCTGGAGCTGAAATACGAGGATCAGACGCTGGCCGTCTATCCCGCGCCGCTGGCGCCGCACCCTTGGCCCTATCCGTTTCCGATGGATCGCGAGGCCGGGATCGAGGCCTATGAGGCGATGGTCAGCGCCGAGGAACACAGGGCGCGCGTTGCTGCCGGGGATATGTCGGTTGTCCACCGCTATCGGATCGCGGGCGATGCGCCGGTGATGCGGGTGGAACTGACCCGGGTCGAGAAGATGACGGCGGATGTGACCAAGTTCGAATTCTCGCCCATTGACGGCGTGCCGTTGCCGGAATGGACGGCGGGCGCACATCTGGACGTGCTGGTGGCGCCCGAGTTCCTGCGCCAGTATTCGATGTCGGGCGATCCGTCTGACCGGTCGAAATACCAGATCGGCGTGTTGCGCGAGGATCACGGGCGGGGCGGATCGGCCCTGATGCACAGAATCTTTCACGAGGGGCGCAAGGTTTTCATCTCGAAACCGATCAATCATTTCGAACTGGATGAAAGCGCGAGCAGGACATTCCTGATGGGCGGTGGCATCGGCATCACGCCGATGATCGCCTTTGCCCACCGGCTGTTTGCAATGGGCGCGGAGTTCGAGTTGCATTATTCTGCCAGCACGCAGGCCGGTGCGGGGTATCTGGACGATCTGGCGGCGATGCCCTGGGCGGACAGGGTGCGCTTGCATTTCTCGGACAAGGGCACGCGCGCCGATCTGGATGCGGTTCTGGCGGGCTACCAGCCGGGCTGGCACGTCTATACCTGCGGGCCGGATCGGTACATGGATGGCGTGATGGCGGCGGCTGAACGGCAGGGATTCCCCGAAGAGGCGCGGCATCTGGAATATTTCTCGGTTCCCGAACAGCACGAATACGAAAATCACTCCTTTACGGTGCGGCTGGCGCGATCGGGGCGCGAATTCGTGGTGCCCGAGGACAAGGACGCCGCACAGGTTCTGAACGAGGCGGGCATTCATGTGGATGTGAAATGCGCCGACGGGATCTGCGGGGTGTGCAAATGCGGCCTGATCTCGGGCGAGGTGGAGCATCGCGATTTCGTGCTGTCGAAGAAACAGCGCGAAGGGTCGATCATCCTGTGCCAGAGCCGCGCCGCAGAACCGGACGGGGTGATCGAAATCGACCTTTGACGCCCGGGTCGCTGGCCCGGGGGTCTGGAAACGACATTTTGCTTCGAAAAAAATCGTCGTTCCTGTCATGGACGCCGGATGGGTGCTGGACTAACGTCGCCCCCGAACCAAGTGAAACCCTGATCAACAGGTGCGAGGTAAAACATGGATTATCACAGCCCCGCCAGTTTCGCCGAGGCTTCGGAACTGGCTGTGAATGCGACGGGCATTACGCGTTTCCTGGCTGGCGGAACGGACGTGCTGGTACAGTTGCGTTCGGATTTCGTGACGCCGGATACGCTGATCGACATCAAGAAAATCAAGGGGGTGCAGGACATTACCCGCCAGGATGACGGCAGCTGGACGCTGGGTGTTGCGGTCTCGGGTGCCGAGATGAGCGAGCATCCGCAGCTTGGGCGGGACTGGCCCGGGCTGGTCGAAGGGATGGATCTGATCGGGTCGACCCAGGTGCAGGGGCGCGCGACGCTGACCGGCAATCTGTGCAACGCCTCGCCCGCCGCCGATTCCGTGCCGGGCATGGTGGCGGCCGGTGTGACCGTGACGGTGACGGGCCCGAACGGGGATCGCGAGGTTGCGGTCGAAGACGTCCCCACCGGTCCGGGCAGGACGTCGCTGGCCAAGGGCGAGGTGATTTCGGCCGTGCATATCCCGGCACGGGGGGCAAATGGCGGCGATGCCTATCTGCGGTTCATTCCGCGTACCGAGATGGATATCGCGGTGGTCGGTGTCGGCGTGAACCTGCGGCTCGATGGCGACACCGTTACCGAGGCGCGCGTTGCACTGGGCGCGGTTGCGCCGACGGTTCTGCTGGTCGAGGACTGTGCAAAGGCCATCATCGGCACCACGCTGGATGACGCCGCGCTGGAGGCGCTCGCGGCGGCGGCATCCGCGGCCTGCAATCCGATCGACGACAAGCGCGGCACCATCGCGTTCCGCACCGAGGTCGCCGGCGTGCTGGCCAAGCGCGCTGCCAAGATCGCCTATGCCCGTGCCAAGGGAGAATGAGCCATGAGCAAGATCCACGTATCAACCACTGTCAACGGCGATGCGGTCGAGTTTCTGTGCGACCCGCGTGAAACCCTGCTGGACTGTCTGCGCGACAAGCTGAACCTGACCGGCGCGAAAGAGGGTTGCGGCACCGGCGATTGCGGTGCCTGTTCGGTCACCGTCGATGGTCGGCTGGTCTGTTCCTGCCTGATGCTGGGGGCCGAGGCCGAAGGCAAGGAGATCGGCACCGTCGAAGGCATCGCCGATGGCGACGTTCTGCACCCGCTGCAGAAGAAGTTCATCGAATATGCCGCCCTGCAATGCGGCGTCTGCACGCCGGGGATTCTGGTGGCCGCGAAATCGCTGCTGGAAAAGAACCCCGACCCGACCGAGGAAGAGACGCGGTACTGGCTGGCGGGGAACCTGTGCCGGTGCACCGGCTATGACAAGATCATTCGCGCCGTGATGGATACGGCGGCCGAGATGCGGGAGGCTTCGTGATGGCGCTTGACGATCGCAAGACCGATTTCAGATTTGTGGGCACACGGCCCGATCGCCCGGACGGGCTGGACAAGGTGACGGGCCGCGCCAAGTTCGGGGCGGATGCCCAGGCGCCCGGCATGCTGCATGGCGCCATCCTGCGCTCGCCGCATGCGCATGCGCGGATCGTGAAGATCGACACGTCGAAGGCCGAGGCGCTGAAAGACGTGAAAGCGGTGGTCACGCGCGCCGATTTCTCGGACAAGCCCGAGTTCAAGCCGGGGCTTGAGGGCGAGTTCTGGAATGTGCTGGAAAACGTCATGGCGGGAGACAGGGCGCTGTATGACGGGCATGCGGTGGCGGCGGTGGCTGCGACCTCGGCGCTGGCAGCGCGCGATGCGCTGAAGCTGATCGAGGTGGAATACGAGGTGCTGCCCCACGTCACCGACGTGGACAAGGCGATGGCATCCGATGCGCCGGTGATCCGCGAGGGGGCTGCCGATTACTCGGTGCCAGAGGGGATGCACCCGAACGTCGTGCGCTATCACGAAAGCGGTCACGGCGATGTCGAGGCCGGATTTGCCGAGGCGGATCTGGTGGTCGAGGACCATTTCGAAACCGAAGCGACACACCAGGGTTATATCGAGCCGCATGCCTGTCTGGCCACATTGGGCAATGACGGCAAAGGTGAGCTGTGGTGCTGCACCCAGGGGCATTGGTACGTGCAGAAATACTGTGCCGCGCTGCTGGGTATCGAGACGTCGCAATTGCGCGTCACGGCCTCGGAAATCGGTGGCGGCTTTGGCGGCAAGACCACGGTGTTCATCGAACCGGTGGCGCTGGCGCTGAGCCGCAAGGCCAACCGTCCGGTCAAGCTGGTGATGAACCGGTCGGAGGTGTTCCGGGCCACCGGGCCGACCTCGTCGGCGTCGATGGACATCAAGATCGGGATGAAGAAGGACGGCACCATCACTGCTGCGCAAGGCATCTTCCGCCTGCAGGGCGGCGCCTTTCCGGGTGCGCCGGCCGAATTCACTGCGATGTGCGCCTTTGCGCCTTACAACCTGACCAATGTGCGGCAGGTGGGCTATGACGTGCTGGCCAACCGCCCGAAACAGGCGGCCTATCGCGCGCCGGGCGCGCCGATGGGGGCGTTTGCGGTTGAATCGGTGATCGACGAGCTGTGCAACAAGCTGGGTCTGGACCCGGTCGAGGTGCGCCTGAAGAACGCCGCGCACGAAGGCACCAAGGCCAGCTATGGCCCGCGCTACGACCGCATCGGGCTTGTCGAGACACTGGAAGCCGCCAAGGCGCATCCGCATTATTCGGCGCCGCTGAAGCCGGGGCAGGGGCGCGGCATCGCCTGCGGGTTCTGGTTCAACCACGGGGGCGAGACCAGCGTGTCGCTGGCGCTGAGCGAGGATGGATCGGCGCAGGTGATGGTGGGTACGCCGGATATTGGCGGGTCGCGCGCATCGATGGCGCTGATGGCGTCCGAGGTGCTGGGCATCCCTTACGAAAACGTTCGCGTGACGGTCGCAGACACCGCGACGCTGGGGTACAATGACATCAGTCACGGCAGCCGCGTGACCTATGCCTCGGGTCTGGCAACGATCAAGGCGGCGCGCAATGCCGTCGAGAAACTGTGTGAACGCGCGGCGGCCAAGTGGGGTATCCCGGTCGATGCGGTGAAATGGGAAAACGGCTGTGCCGTGCCGTCGGGGCCGAATGCTGGTGATTTCGATCCGCTGCCGCTGGCCGAAATAACCGCCGACATGGGCGCGACAGGCGGCCCGATCTCGGGCCATTTCGAGGCCACGCCCGAAGGTGCGGGGGTGTCGTTCGGCACCCATATCGTCGATGCCGAGGTCGATCCCGAGACCGGCAAGACCTGTGTCACGCGCTATACGGTCATTCAGGATGCGGGCAAGGCGATCCATCCGACCTATGTCGAAGGTCAGTATCAGGGCGGCGCGGCGCAAGGTATCGGCTGGGCGCTGAACGAAGAGTATATCTATGGCCAGGACGGTCGCCTGCAGAACTCGATCTTCCTTGATTATCGTATCCCGGTGGCCAGCGACCTGCCTATGATCGACACGGTGATCGTCGAGGTGCCCAACCCCGGTCACCCGTTCGGTGTGCGGGGCGTGGGGGAAACCGGAATCGTGCCACCGCTGGCTGCGATCGCGAATGCCGTATCGAACGCAGCAGGTGTTCGCATGCGCCGCCTGCCCATGTCGCCGCCGCGGATTCTGGCGGCGCTCAAGGGCGATGGTTGAGGTCAACCTCTGGTCTGGTCTCCGGTCTTTGACCGGGGGCCAGCAGGTGGTCGAGGTCGAGGCCTCGGACACCGGCGAGTTGCTGCGCGAACTGGTGCGCGCCTATCCTTCGCTGAAAGGCCCCATCGATGCGGGCGTGTCGGTGGCAATCAACGGTCGGATCATTGCCGGTGGCCTGACCGAGCCGATCCCCGACGGGGCCGAGGTTTACCTGATGCAACGGCTTCGGGGCGGTTAGCTCTGCGCCAGTTCCTATGGCAAGCCGCCTTTGACCGGCAGAATGGATATCGCCTGAAGATCCGGCGTCGCCACTATCAGAGGGGCACGTCGTCATAATCGCGGGACTGGCGGAACGGCGTGTCTTTGATCGTTTCTTCCGTCGCCTTGGACATCATCGTGAAAAGGCGCGCAGCCTCGTCGGTATATTGCTCCATCGCGGTCTTGAAGAACTCCGACTGGACCTTCACCAGATCCGCCGGGGTCTTGCAGGCCAGCAGAGCCTTGTGCGTTTCAAAGTCCTGTTGCAGGCGATCCGTCACGAACCGCGTGCTTTCGGACATGATGTCCATCCAGGCTTTGGCCGCGGTCTGATTGACACCCATCAAGCCAAGAGTCATCGCGGGCGCGGTTGCGTCCAGGTCTGCATCCGTATTCTTCGATTTTGCCATGGCCTTGCTCCTGTATCAGACTGAGTATCGGGTTGTTTCGTCGCCGCCTGCGCGAAACCCGATGCTTGTCCATAGCTGGTTTGAGCTTGCCGGTCCTTGATCTGGATCGTGCGGGGTCACAAAAACTGCTGGATCACCGCCAGCCTATCCTGTCAGATCTGTCCCGCAGTTGGGCGCGCACATCTTCAATCCCGTGAGGCGGGCGTTTGTTTTCAATAAGTTAAGATGGTGCTGCCGGAGAGATTTGAACTCTCGACCTCTCCCTTACCAAGGGAGTGCTCTACCCCTGAGCTACGGCAGCGCGGTGAGCGGGTGATTAGACGCAAACGAAACGCGGCGCAAGGGTGTCTGGACGGTTTTTTTTACCTCCTGTAGAGAAAGGTCATGTCAGACGAAAATTCACCAAAAAAACACGGCAAATCCGAATCTGCGCGCGAGGACAGGCTGAAGGCGGCACTGAAGGCCAACCTGGCAAGGCGCAAGGCGCAGGCGCGCGCGCGCGCGACTGCGGATGACAAGGCCGGTGAGGAAAAGGAATAAGAGCAGATGGATTCGATTCTCGTTACCGGCAATGGCCCGCTGAATGGCCAGATACCCATTGCAGGGGCCAAGAATGCGTGCCTCACGCTGATGCCGGCGACGCTGCTCAGCGATGAACCGCTGACGTTGACCAATGCGCCACGGCTGAGCGACATCAAGACGATGACGACGCTGCTGCAATCGCTGGGGGCCGAGGTGTCGCTGTTGCAGGACGGGCAGGTTCTGGCGATGTCGAGCCATGATCTGACCAGTCACACGGCGGATTATGATATCGTGCGCAAGATGCGTGCGTCGAACCTTGTGCTGGGGCCGTTGCTGGCCCGGTTTGGCCAGGCCGTTGTGTCGCTGCCCGGCGGCTGCGCCATCGGTGCGCGCCCGATGGATTTGCATGTCGAGGCGCTGGAGGCGCTGGGAGCCGAGATCGAGTTGAAGGACGGGTATCTGCACGCCAGCGCGCCGGGCGGGTTGAAGGGCGCGGTGCATGAGATGCGGTTCGCTTCGGTGGGCGCGACCGAGAACATGGTGATGGCGGCCACGCTGGCGAAGGGTACGACCGTACTGAAGAACGCCGCGCGCGAACCCGAGATCGTCGATCTGGTGCGTTGCCTGCGCAAGATGGGCGCCCAGATCGAGGGTGAGGGCACGTCGACCATCGAAATTCAGGGTGTGGAGCGGCTGCATGGCGCCACGCATCAGGTTGTCACCGACCGGATCGAGCTGGGCACCTATATGCTGGCACCCGCAATCTGCGGCGGCGAAGTCGAGCTTCTGGGCGGACGGATCGAGCTTGTGGGCTCGTTCGTCGAAAAACTGGATGCGGCTGGGATCGCGGTGGAAGAGACCGAGAAGGGCCTCAAGGTGGCGCGCCGCAACGGCAGGGTCAACGCCGTTGACGTGGTGACGGAACCTTTCCCCGGGTTTCCGACCGATCTGCAGGCGCAGATGATGGCGCTGATGTGCACCGCCGAGGGGACCTCGGTTCTGGAGGAGCGGATTTTCGAGAATCGCTTCATGCATGCGCCTGAACTGATGCGCATGGGTGCCCAGATCGACGTGCATGGCGGCACCGCGACGGTGACCGGGGTCGAACGGTTGAAAGGCGCGCCGGTGATGGCGACCGATCTGCGGGCGTCGGTCTCGTTGATTCTGGCCGGTCTGGCCGCCGAGGGAGAAACCGTGGTCAGCCGGGTCTATCATCTGGATCGCGGATATGAGCATGTGGTGCGCAAGCTGGAAGGCGTCGGCGCGCGGATAGAACGGATCAAGGGCCAATGACGGACGCAAAATTCGAAGAGGGGCGCGAAGCCCCGCTGAACCTCGGAGCCGAGGATGTCGACGATCTGACGGTGATCGCCACACTGACGCAGGACGCGGTGTTTCCTGTTACGGAACTGTCCTGGCGCCCGTCGGAACAACGCTTTGCCCTACTGCTGAACCGGTTCCGCTGGGAGGATCGCGAGGCCGCCGAACGGCGCGGGCGCGCGTTCGAGCGGGTTCAGTCGCTGCTGGTGTTCGATTCGGTATTGTCGGTGGCAAGCCAGGGGATCGACCGGTCGGACAAGGACATGATCCTGTCGCTGCTGTCGGTCGAGTTCGAGCCGTCCGGAGACGAGGCGGGGCAGATCCTGCTGACGTTGGCCGGAGACGGGGCGATACGGTTGAATGTCGAGGCGCTCGACGCCCGTCTGAAAGACGTGACCCGGCCCTATCGCGCCCCCTCGGGGCAGGCCCCGCACCACCCCGAATAGTGCAGAACAAGCGCGGCATATCGCGGGCGATGTCCCCAACTGCATCGGGGATCGCCTTGCGGCGGGCCACGGTTTTTGATGTTTTTGATATCAGCCGCATTCTGGTGCAATCGATCACCCTGCTGTGCCGCGACGATCACCGCGACGATCCCAGGGCGCTGGCTGAATGGACCTCGGGCAAGACCGCGCAGGACATTCGAAAATGGCTGGACGGCGATGCCGAGTTCTGGCTGGCGGAGTGGAACGGACAGCCCGGCGGGGTTGGCGCGATATCGCCCGGCGGCGAGGTGTTGCTGCTTTATGTTGCGCCATCGGCGGTGGGGCAGGGGCTCGGCGCCGCGTTGTTGGACCGGCTTGAGGATCGCTTGCGGGATGCGGGGCACCAAACCGGATTTCTGGTCGGCACCACCACGGCCCGTGCGTTTTACGAGGCACGGGGCTGGCGTGGGGACGGGGCGGCGCAATGTGGCCCGGCGGCCTCTTGTCAGGCGATGACCAAGCAACTTTGATCACGCGGCACTGGCACAAATCGCTGCACCCCCGCGGCTGAGGCTTGAGACCGCCGCGCCCCGGCGATATGCACCCTGCAAAACGCCCGGAGGTCCAGCCATGCCCCAATTTCTTGACACCACGTCGCCCGATTTCGATGCCGCGTTTGCGGCGCTGCTGGCCGCCAAGCGCGAAGACAGCCCGGATGTGGACGAAGTGGTTGCCGCGATCATTGCAGATGTACGGGAGCGGGGCGATGCAGCGGTGATCGAACTGACCGAGCGGTTCGACCGTATCGCACTGACCCCGGAAAGCCTGCGGTTTTCCCCGCAAGAGATTGCGCAGGCGACTGGCCAGGTTACGACGGAGGAGCGCGAGGCGCTGGAACTGGCCGCCGAGCGCATCCGGGCCTATCACGAACGGCAGATGCCGCAGGATGAGGAATGGACCGATGCGGCAGGCGCGACGCTGGGCTGGCGCTGGTCGGCAGTGTCGGCGGCGGGGCTATATGTGCCGGGCGGTCTGGCCTCCTATCCGTCATCGGTGCTGATGAATGCGATTCCGGCCAAGGTGGCGGGGGTGGAACGGCTGGCGATTGCGGTGCCGACGCCGGATGGGCAGGTAAATCCGCTGGTTCTGTTGGCGGCGCAACTGTCCGGGGTGGACGAGATTTACCGGATAGGTGGGGCGCAGGCGATTGCGGCGCTGGCCTATGGGACTGATGCGGTCAGGCCGGTTGACAAGATCACCGGCCCGGGCAATGCCTTTGTCGCCGCCGCCAAGCGCCGCGTCTTTGGCAAGGTCGGCATCGACATGATCGCGGGACCGTCCGAGATTCTGGTGATTGCCGACAAGGACAATAACCCCGACTGGATCGCGCTGGACCTGCTGAGCCAGGCCGAACATGACGAGAGCGCGCAGTCGATCCTGATCACCGATGATGCGGGTTTTGGCCAAGCGGTGGCGGAAGCGGTTGAAAAACGCCTTGAGACATTGGAGCGCCGCGCCATTGCCGGGACAAGCTGGCGGGATTTCGGAGCGGTTATCACGGTGCGCGACATGGACGAAGCTGCGGCGCTGTCCAATCGTATCGCGCCCGAGCATCTGGAACTGTGCGTGGCCGATCCGGACGCGCTGAGCCAAAAGACCATCCACGCAGGCGCCATTTTCCTGGGCCAGTACACGCCCGAAGCGATCGGCGATTATGTGGGCGGGCCGAACCATGTGCTGCCGACCGCGCGTTCGGCCCGGTTTTCCTCGGGCCTGTCGGTGATCGACTTTCTCAAGCGCAGCACCATCAGCAAGATGTCGCCCGAGGCCCTGCGCGCCATCGGCCCGGCAGCAGAGCGGCTGGCGATTTCGGAGAGCCTGGAGGCGCACGGATTGTCGGTGCGGGCGCGGCTGGATCGTCTGAACAGTTGAGACCGAAGGACAGATCCGCGCGGTATCCTGTGGCCCATGGGAACGGGGCGACACACAGTTGCCCCCAATTGCACGTTGTTGTACCCCTGCCGGAACGCAGTTTTTTCCGAGCACCGAAAGTATGAGTCACATAAGCCATATCGAACTGGACGATCGCAACCTTCCCGCGCCGACGCCGGAGATCGAGCAGGAGCGCAAGGTGGCGATTTTCGACCTGCTTGAGGAAAACAGTTTCGACCTGCCCCAACGGGATGATCGGGTCATTCCGGATGGTCCCTATCGGTTGCAACTGTCCATTCGCGACAAGCGGCTGGTCTTTGACATCGAAACCGAAGACAACCAGAAAGCCGCCGAGTTTCATCTGTCGCTTGGCCCGTTCCGGCAGGTCGTGAAAGACTATTTCCAGATCTGCGAAAGTTATTTCAACGCAGTGAAAACGATGCCGCCCAGTCAGATCGAAACCATCGACATGGCGCGGCGCGGCATCCACAACGAAGGCAGCCGTGTGTTGCAGGAACGGCTTGAGGGAAAAGCCGAGATCGACACCGACACCGCGCGCCGCCTGTTCACCCTGATCTGCGTTCTGCATTTTGGGGGCTGACGCGTGAAGCCGTTGCCGCACTCGGTGCTGTTTTGCTGCGACCACAACGCGGTGCGGTCACCAATGGCCGAAGGCATCATGAAGAAGTTCTACGGCACCGGCACCTATGTGCAGTCGGCCGGGGTCAAAAGTGATATGGATGTTGACGGGTTCTGCATCGCGGTCTGCCAGGAAATCGACGTCGAACTGTCGCGCCACCGTACGCGCACCTTTGACGAGATGCAGGAATGGGGCGACGATCTGGGGTCTTTTGACCTGGTCATCGCGCTGTCGCCTGCGAGTCAGCGGCGGGCGCTGGAACTCACCCGATATTATCACCTCGATGTCGATTATTGGCCAATAATGGACCCTACTGGGCTCGGCGAGACGCGGGAAGAGAAGTTACATCATTATCGTCAAACCCGCGATCAAATCATCCAGCACCTCAAGGAGCGCTGGGGAGAGCCTACGGAGATTACATGAACGACACCGTCAAACGCTATTTCGATGCCTTCAATGCCGGGGACGTCGACGGAATGCTTGCCTGCCTGTCCGATGACGTGGCCCATCACGTGAACGAAGGGCAGATCCGCGAGGGCAAGGAAAAGTTCGCCGCGTTCTGCGCCCATATGAACCGCTGCTATAAAGAAAACCTGACCGACATGGTGGTTTTCGAGGCCGAGGGTGGCACCCGTGCGGCGGCGGAATTCATCGTCAATGGCACCTATCTGGAGACCGATGACGGGTTGCCTGAGGCGCATGGCCAGAGCTATCGCTTGCCCGCCGGGTCGTTCTTTGACCTGCGCGACGGCAAGATCACCCGCGTCACCACTTTCTACAATCTGGCCGATTGGATGAAACAGGTCTCGAATGGGTAAGGTCACGGATGTCCGGGCGCTGACCGGCGCAGCGCTGGAAGCGGCGCTGGACGATGTGGCGCGGTTGCGCATCGCGGTATTCCGGGCTTGGCCCTATCTCTACGACGGCGATCTGGCCTATGAGCGCGACTATCTGAAGGTCTATGTCGAAAGCGAGGGCGCCATCGTGGTTGGCGCCTTTGACGGAGGCAAGCTGGTCGGCGCTTCGACCGGCATGCCGTTGGCCGATCACGCCGATGATTTCGGCGCAGCCTTTGCCGATACCGGGCTGGACATGGGGCAGATCTTTTATTGCGCCGAATCCGTGTTGATCCCGGATTACCGGGGGCAGGGGATCGGCCACAGGTTCTTTGACTTGCGCGAAGCCCACGCCCGCGAATTGGGGTATGCCAAATGCGCCTTTTGCAGCGTGCAGCGCCCTGCCGATCACCCGATGCGGCCGGAAAGCTATCGCCCGCTTGACGCATTCTGGCGCGCGCGGGGGTACGAGCCATTGCCGGGGGCCGTTGCCCAATTCCCGTGGAAGGATCTGGGCGACGAGGAAGAAACGTCAAAGCCGCTGCAATTCTGGATCCGGGATCTCTGATCCCGGCTGCGCGCCTTTGGGCGCTTGTGGCGCACCATTCAACAACCGGTGCCGGATTTGACATTCAGTGACCGCTTGCCGGGCCAGAAAATCGTAGGGTCACTTTTGGGCCGTCCAAGCCAGAAAATGCCTAAAGCCTGTCGCAGTCAGATTTGGCAGTGATAGTGGAGACAGATCAAAGCTGTGTTCAGGGGGAAAACCTGTCGTCAAATTCGCTCATACAAATATGCAAAAATGTGTTACCTTTGAGTTTTCCAAAGGGGGGAAAGTCATGAAAAGATATGTGATTGAGCGCGATTTGCCGGGGGTTGGCGGCATGTCCGGCGACGAACTGGGCGGAGCGTCCGCCAAGTCGAACGAGGCGCTGGACCAGATACCGGGGGTGCAGTGGCAGCACTCGTATGTCGCGGGCGACAAGACATTCTGTATCTATCTGGCCGAAAATGAGGACGCGATTCACAAGCACGCGGAACTCAGTGGCTTCCCGGCCAGCAAGATCACCGAGGTCGTGACCATCATCGACCCGACAACCGCCCGCTAATCGGGTCTGTACATGGCGCGGCGTCCCCGCATAAGGTCGCACGACCTTCGCAGCCGGGGACGCCAATATGAAACTTGCAACCGCCGCCTATCCGCTCGATTGGCTCGATAGCTGGGCCCAGTACGAGGACAAGCTGAACCGTTGGGTGGCCGAGGCTGCCGGAAACGGGGCCAAGCTGTTGGTGTTTCCCGAGTATGGCGCGATGGAGCTTTCGACTTTGGACGGGCCGGAGGTTGCCGGAGATCTGGAGAAATCGATCCATGCAGTTTCGGATCGGATGGAGGACGCGGCTGTCCTGCACCAGAATCTCGCGCGGGAGTACGGGGTCCATATTCTTGGGACTTCGGCCCCGGTGAATGCGGGATTTGACAGGCCCGTCAACCGGGCCGAGTTCTACACCCCGACGGGTGGGCGAGACCATCAGGACAAGCAGATCATGACCCGGTTCGAACGCGAACACTGGAATGTTGTTGCGGGCGGGCCGCTCAAGCTGTTCGATACCGCGCTGGGCAAGATCGGTGTTCTGATCTGTTATGACAGCGAATTCCCGCTTTTGGGGCGGGCACTGGCCGAGGCCGATCTGATCCTGGTGCCATCCTGCACCGAGGCGCTGTCGGGCTATTGGCGTGTCCGTATCGGCGCGATGGCCCGGGCACTGGAAAATCAATGCGTTACGGTCATGGCTTCTCTGGTCGGCTGCAACGACTGGTCCGAGGCGGTGGATATGAACACCGGGACGGGCGGCATCTTTGGTCCGCCGGATATTGGGTTCCCCGAAACGGGTGTTCTGGCCGAGGGCGGGCTGAACCAGCCCGGCTGGACCTATGCCGAGGTGGACCTTGGGGCGATTGCCCATGTGCGTGCAGATGGTCGGGTGCTGAACCGGGCCCACTGGGCCGAGCAGGAACCCCGCGTCTTATCCGTCACAAACTGTGGCATCTAGGCAATTCGGCCCTTGAATTAAGGGGAAAATGCGCTCATTTAAGCGCACGTCCCGTAGATTCTGCGGGTGCAACGTATTTAAGGAGAGAACATGGCCAAGGAAGATACGCTCGAATTTCCCGGTGTCGTGAAGGAACTCCTGCCGAATGCGACGTTTCGGGTCGAGCTGGAAAACGGCCATGAGATCATCGCACATACGGCAGGCAAGATGCGCAAGAACCGCATCCGCGTTCTGGCCGGCGACAAGGTGCAGGTCGAGATGACCCCTTACGATCTGACCAAGGGTCGGATCAACTATCGTTTCAAGTAACGCCAGCCTTATGGCGTTCATCCTGGGATCGGGCAGTCCGCGGCGGCTGGACCTGCTGGCTCAGCTTGGCGTGCGGCCCGACAAGATATCCCCTCCAGACATTGACGAAACGCCCCATAAAGGCGAGTTGCCGCGGCCTTATTGCGCCCGGATCGCCCGGGAAAAGGTGCAGGCGGTGCAGGCCGGGGACAGCGACGTTGTCTTGTGCGCCGACACCACCGTAGCGCTGGGGCGCCGCATTCTGGGCAAGCCGTTGGATGCGGCCGAGGCCGCCAAGTTTCTTTATGCCCTGTCGGGCCGTCGCCACCAAGTGATCACCGCCGTCGCCGTGCGGCGCGGCGATGACCTTTGGGCGCGGGAGGTGGTCAGCCAGGTCAAGGTCAAGCGGCTGTCGGATGTGGAAATCAATTCCTATCTCGCCAGCGGCGACTGGGAGGGTAAGGCCGGTGCCTATGCCATTCAGGGACCTGCGGGTGCCTTCATCCCGTGGATAAGCGGGTCGTTCACCGGTATCGTCGGCCTGCCGTTGGCGGAGACGTCGGGTTTGTTGCAGGCGGCAGGTTTGCCGCTGTATCAGGAGGTGTCATGAAAGGCCGCACAATCATTCTGGACCACATAGACGACCGCGAGGCGGCGGCGCTGATGGTGGATGGCAGGCTGGATGATTTCCTGATCGAAGGCGACGCGCCTGCGCCCGGAACTATCTATCGCGCCCGCGCGGACCGGCCCGTGAAAGGGCAGGGCGGCATGTTTTTGTCGACCCCAGACGGCCCGGCCTTTTTGCGGCAGGTCAAAGGCCTGGCGCCCGGTGCGCAACTGCTGGTGCAGGTCACCGGCTATGCCGAGCCGGGCAAGGCGATCCCGGTCACGTCCCGGCTGCTGTTCAAGAGCCGCTATGCCATCGTCACGCCGGATGCGCCGGGTTTCAACATCTCGCGCAACATCCGCGACGAGGACCTGCGCGACAGGTTGCTGGAAATTGCCCATGAACACATGGGCGACAGCGCGTACGGGCTGATCCTGCGGTCGTGCTGCGACGGAGCCGAAGCGGAAGCAATCGCCGAGGATATCGCCGCCATGGCGGAATTGGCGGACAAGGTATTGAGCGACCAGGGGGATGCGCCTGAGATCCTTGCCGAAGGCGACGGCCCGCATACCCTTGCCTGGCGCGATTGGACCGAAACGGCCGAGGTGGTGACGCAACCTGGCGGGTTCGAGGTTCATGGCGTGCTGGATGCGCTGGATACGGCCCGAGCGATTGCCGAGCCGCTTGCAGGTGGCGGGCAACTGTTTATCCAGCCAACCCGCGCGTTGGTCGCCGTGGATGTGAATACCGGGTCTGATACGTCCCTGGCGGCAGGTCAGAAGGCCAATTTCGCATGCGCCAAGATCCTGCCACGCGCGCTGCGGGTGCGCGGCCTGGGCGGACAGATCACGCTGGACCTCGCCCCCATGCCGAAGAAGGACCGGCGCGGGTTCGAGGCCGCCTTGCGCGCGGCCTTCAGGCAAGACAGCGAGGAAACGATTCTGGCTGGATGGACCCCGCTGGGCCATTTCGAGTTGCAGCGCAAACGCGGGAGAATTCCCTTGGCGGAGGTGCTGAAATGAGCTGTCCGATCTGTGGTGACAAGACGACGACAACCTACCGCCCTTTCTGCTCGAAACGCTGTGCGGATCTGGATCTGGCCAAGTGGCTGAACGGCTCATACAGCTTGCCGTCCGAACGTGAGGACGACGTGGAAGAGGCGGTCGAACCTCGCACTTCAGCGTCCGAACGCCCGCATTGAAAAAATGTCAAAAAGCCTCTGGACACCGCCTGTGGCAAGTCATAGAAGGCCTCCACCCAACGGCAAACACCGTTCCCGTGCCCGGGTAGCTCAGGGGTAGAGCAGTGGATTGAAAATCCTCGTGTCGGTGGTTCGATTCCGCCCCCGGGCACCACTTTTCTCCAAGAAAAGCAATGTGTTGACGGTTTGGCCGTTTTTGCACCTCATTGGTTTATGCCCCGGGACTGCACCGGGACTGCAAATAGTATTGCATGTGCTTTCACTGCGAGAAACCGTGATCTTTCTATCCTGCCAACTGTGGTCTCCCGCGACGCAAGGGCGCAGCTAATTAGCGTCAGGCGAACTTGAAGCTCCTGCTTTCATCCTTAAATTGATCCCGAAATACTCGGAGTCTTTTTCATGCCCACAACAAAAACGATTGTTTGCTTGGCAAACTCATTCCGCCCCGGCGGTAGCTGCGTAGCAGGAATTGAATACAATAATGGCGTGTTTGGCGATTGGATTAGGCCCGTTAGCAAACGCGCCGATCAAGCAATCAACACCGACGAGAAGACGTATGCCGATGGCACTCAGGTCGCCCTATTAGATGTAATTGAAATCACTTTTGACGCACACCATCCCGAGCAGCATCAAACCGAGAACTGGGTGATTTCTTCGGGCGTTCGCTGGAGAAAGGTGGGGCAATTGACCCCGGCACAGGTCCAAGATGCGGTCGCGCCATCCAACAAAGCGCTATGGGGCCCTGCGAGTAGCACTTACAACGGGCGGAAGGATGAGCTGAAAGCTATTTTTGCAAATGCGGCGACAAGTTCGCTCATTCTCGTTCAGCCTGAGAGCGCCACGGTTGAAGTGATTCACAATCCGTTTTCCCGGGAGGATCATCTATGGGTGAGTTTTGTTTGGGCTGGCGTTAGCCACAAAATCAAGCTCACTGACCCCGTCCAGTTTCAGAGATTTAACACGGGTGATGGAACGTCGCATACGCTTGAATATCCAATCCTCTGCATAAGCTTAGCAAAAGTTTGGGAGAAGCGGGGCACAGCTTCCAAGTTGGTCGCTGGCTTGATAGCCTGACTTCATGGACGATAGGAAACGCATTTACACGGTAGGGCACTCAACGCAGCCATTTGAGAGCTTTTTGAGCTTGCTGTCGAAGAACCACATTTCCGCCGTGGCAGATGTAAGGTCTTCGCCATACAGTCGCCACGCGCCACAATTCAATACAGATGCCCTCAAGAGCGCGCTCAAAGCAAACGGGGTTGCTTATGTTTTCTTGGGAAAAGAACTTGGTGCAAGGTCGGAAGATGAATCTTGCTACATCGACAATGTCGTTAGTTACCAGAAACTGGCCAAAACGTCCCTCTTTCTGTCGGGCATCCGGCGAGTTGAGGATGGAAGTCAGCGTTACCGGGTCGCGCTCATGTGTTCTGAGCGTGACCCAACTGAATGCCATCGAACGATTTTGGTTTCGAGAATTCTGCAAGAGCGAGGCGCACAGGTTAGCCACATCCTTGGTGACGGAACGCTGGAATCACATAGAAACACCATGTTGAGAGTGCTCGACATTCTTGGAACACCCAGAGGCGACATGCTTGACTCTGAAGATGATCTAATTGCCCGGGCGTATGAAGGTCGTGAAAAGCAAATCGCCTACCGGCGGGAAGGATAAAGACAACATGGTTCAGGTATTTACTATCGGATTTACCAAAACCACCGCCGAGCATTTCTTTGGCCGCTTAAAGGAGTCGCAATCGAGGAAGCTCGTCGATGTTCGCTTGAACAACGTCTCGCAGCTTGCAGGCTTTGCCAAGCGGGATGATCTCAAATTCTTTGCCAAGAGCCTTTGCAACATGGACTACGTTCATGCTCCAAACTTTGCTCCGACCAAGCCTATGCTTGATTCATACAAGAAAAAGAAAATCGACTGGTCCAACTATGAAAATCAGTATCTGGACCTGATGATGAAGCGAAGGGTCGAAAGGCTTCGTCCGGCTGATTTGGATGGATGCTGCTTGCTTTGCAGTGAAGACACGCCGCATTTCTGCCACCGCCGTCTCTTGGCCGAATACCTTGACCAAAAATGGGGCAACGTCGAAATCATCCATCTCTGAAATTGATCTGAGCTGAACGTTCAGGAAGGAATAGCCCCCTCAAGATTTTGATCTCTTTGGGGGCTACCAACGCCTATTTCACAACTCGCAGAGCCGGGCGACTGCCGCCCCCGCTCGCTTCCGTCCTATCTGCCTGCGGTAAAATCCCAGAAAGCAGCATTTCGACTTCGCCAACAGGCAGAGCCAAATCGTCGGCAATGTGCCGGAGATTTTTGCGATCAGACCAAAGCTCGGACAGGACCATCTTCCAGAGAACAGAGCTTTCCCGGGTGATGCCCTCTGGTTCCCCGCTGCGGTATCCTCGCTTGCCAAGCTCGATGCAGATCGACCGGTATTGCCACTCAGTCAGCATCGGTCGTTCGAAATGGTGCACGCGATAGGCGAGGGCCATCGCTGAAACCCTCCAACGCCTTTTGGCCTTGATGATGACATCTGCTGTAATGAAGCGAGGCAGGCGCAGGCGCACGTCTTCCTCTGGCATCAAGAAGGCCGCCGCAAATCTGTTTGCCTCAACCTCAACATTTCGAGAGTCTTCGAAGGGATTTGGCTCCTTGTGTCCGTCGTCAGAGGTTTTGGGCCAGTTGGCGGCGTGATCTAAGAGAGGGTCTGGCGCATCTGGTTGGTCAGATTAAGCGGCGGATTTGCGGTGAAGCAAGCGCCGGGT
>NZ_JBXWRJ010000022.1:0-82442 GCF_059612845.1 Ruegeria sp. YKSE079
GGCATCAAGGACAGCGGAAACGGCGTAAAAGAAGGCGTCATCGAAGCCATGAAGTTCTTCACAAACGTCAAAACATACTCCCTGCCATGGCCAACATGATAAACTGGGAGGAAGGCGAAAAGGCCCCGGCAACGGGGCCTTTCCAGCTGTTCATGTGAGCTGAACACCACGTTTCAGGCAAACAACAGCTTGCATGGTCTTTTCGACAATCTGTTGTTCCGGTGCGTAGGCAAACCCCAGCAAAAGGCCGGGGGCAACAGGTGCCTGATCCCTGAAGATCGAGACCGGCAGGCAATCGATGCCGGCATCCCAAAGGCGCTTTGCCATTTCACGATCGGATATCGTGGTATCGTTGAACCTTGCAAAAAGATGGATACCCGCCTTGCAAGGTGCTGGTTCCAGAATATCTGCTGCGTGATCCGTCAAGGTTGTGACAAGAAGATCGCGACGCTGTCGGTATGCTTGTTTCATCTTTCGGATATGAGCATTGTAACTCCCATCCTGCATGAAAAGAGCCATCGCCTTTTGTTGGAGGAGCGATACGTTCTGACTTAGCAATGTTCCAGCGGTGGCAAAGGCGCCGCTAAATCCGGGCGGGCAAATCAGATAGCCAAGCCGAATGGCAGGAAACATTGTTTTCGAAAAACTGCCGACATAGAGAATTCCCGCGTTCGGGTCGAGTGCCTTGAGGGCGGGTTGGGGGCGCTCTTCATAGTGGAATTCGCTGTCATAGTCGTCTTCGACAATCCACGCTTTCTGATCGCGCGCCAGTTCCAGCAACTCCATTCTGCGAGGGAGGCTCATCGTCATGCCAAGCGGGTGTTGGTGCGACGGCGTGACAAAAATCAGGTTGCAGGGGTCATGATTGGCGACGGCATAGGCGATTGAAAAACCTTCGCTATCAAGCGGTACGGATCGAACGTTCAACCCCTGAAGCCGCGCGGTATCCCGAAATGCAATGTGGCCCGGATCTTCCATCCATATGGTGTTGCCGCGCGTCAGAAGGGTCATGAGAACAATTGAAAACGCTTGTTGAGCACCGGCTGTCACGACGATCTGGTCCGCGTCGCATTCGATACCTCTGCTGTCCCTGACATGGCCGGCAATCGCACGTTTCAACTCTTCAAGCCCACCTGGGGGGCCGTATCCAAGCAAAGCTGAATCCTGATTGCGGGTTGCGCGAGATTGCGCCTCGGCCCAGGCACGGCGCGGAAAAAGATCCAGGGCCGGAATACCCGGTCTGAACGCCGAGACCTGGTCAAGTCGGGTTGTCGAGCGCGACCCGAGGATCTGCTCTATATGGGGTGATACAGGGCCGAGGTTGAGCGAGGGATGCGATCGTCGCGAGGGAGAGACTTCGATCGGCAGATCGCCGGGTGACAAGTTTGCCACGTAAGTGCCCGAGCCTGTGTGTGATTCCAGAAAACCCTCGGTGACAAGCTGTTCAAATGCGTTTTTGATCGTAAGACGTGATACACCAAGATCCTGTGCCAATTGGCGGGTTGAAGGTAAGCGCGTTTCCTGGGGCAGGGAGCCATTCAGGATCGCTTTGCGTATCTTGTTCTCAAGTTGTCGGGTCAGAGGTGTTTTGGTTCGCCTGTCCAGGTGCAGCATCGACAAGAAGGCGCCGCCGGTTTTCTTCATCTTGCCCGTCATCGTGACGGCACTCCTCAACTGGATATACCTCTAATTGTCTTCTGGGAAGTTTCACATATCCATTTTGACGACACAATGGCGGGCGATCATGATCCGGTGCGAGATCCTGACATCGGTTGACGGTCGACCCGTACAGGTTTGGCCGGATTGCCCGGTTCTCCGTGAAGGGCACAGGTTGCTGTTCAGGGTAGCGCCCCCCTGCGCGTGGAGAATGTTGTAACCAAGTAGAAATGTCGCTGGTTCTGCAAAATGGACATGTCCCAACTGGGCGCTGAGGTGAGCAAAGCCCGACAGGGCGGAGACCTCAGACATCGCAGCTCTGGCTGGCTTTGCGGGCTTCCTTGGCGCAGCGTTTCTTCGGCGGGGTTTTGACCTGCTCGGCCTTGATGTGTTCCAGCACCGCGCTCATCCTCTCTGCAGGAAACACGGGCAGGCGGTTCAATTCGGGCTAAATGCTATCAAAGGAGCGGCATCAAACCGCAACACGTTCAGAGCCCGACTTTGCACCTTTGGTTGTGACCTCTGATCCTGTTCCCGGTATCTCGTCGTCGGCGGCAACGTTGGATTTTCGCCAAATCACTCATCGGTGAGACCCTGAGCTACATTGCCAAATACCGGGAAGGCCTGACCGTGTTCCTTGGCGACGGTCGCGTGGAACTGGAGCCAAACAGCGTCGATCCCCATGCCGCGTGGCTTGCCAAAACCCTGACCGCCATCGCAATCGGGCACAAGCAATCCGATTTCAACGCCCTGCTGCCCTGGACTTTCACCCTGCAGATGTGATCGGCGCACCGCTTATTTTTTTGATGACGAAAAGCGAGAACTTTCGTCAGACAATGTCAGTGTCCGAATTTCGTAGGGGCAGCTCACGACGCCACCGTCGCAGCGATGGCGCTTGTGCTACTAAAGATGTGACAGTTCGACTGTGCTTGGCACATGTTAACCAAGTACAGGTGTCGCAGACTCAATCGATTGCGAAGCAGTACAGCAAACCTGCACCTCCGGTCTTGGGAAGATCCGCCTCACCACATCCTACTGAGGCATGCGAGGAATTCCACGACACCATATTCCGGGAGTCGTTCAGCCCGGCCCGGTCATGGTGACCGACTATTGCAGAACCCTCGCCGTTGCTTGTCCAGTTGCCGCAGGTCGTATCCCCGCCAGCTGTCGAGAAATGTCCGTTCGAGTCTGTTCCTGTAAGGATGTCATGTTCGTTCGGCTTGCTGCCTCGTCCATTGATAGGATTGCCGTTTTCGTCCAGCCCGGTTTCAAGGTTGATATTCGCGTTGGCACTATGCAGATCGTCCACATCTTTCGCGATCATCTCACCTTTGGCATTGTACCACGGGCCTGATCCGATCCGGTCTCTTGCGCTGATGCCGTTGGTTACTTTGGGGCTTCCGCTGCTGCGGTCAATCACCATGCTTGCGCTCAGATATGCGGCCCATGTTCGCGAAGATCCGGCAGCTTCGGCAAGTTTCGTGCAATGCGCATCAGCACCTTCCAATCCGCCGAAATTCGCACCGTCACCAGCCCCGTCACTTGTAATGAAAAATGACATCTCCTGGGCGTTGCCAGTGGTAGCACTCCCAAGGGTAGAAAGTGCTATTGTTGCGCCTAAGATCGTGCCGGTTGCTATTTTGAACATATTATCCTCCCATTATTAAATTCTTGTCAGAACGTTAAGCAGTGACCGCCAATACGTCTAGTCTGAGGCGGTCACGTGATAGAGAGCTGGCGCCAAAACCAGGACTTTTTTGACCCGGACCCAATTCAGATTTCGACAACACTATCGATATCAGCTGTATTTCGAGGTTATTGTGCAAACTTCATTCGCGATATCATCAGCCTTTGGTCGTACAACTTCATACTCAGGTTGGGTTTCGATCGCGAACGAAACGATCCGTGGCTGCGATCGCTGATGGTCGCCCATTCGGAGCACCCCTAGCCCAGGTAGTCGCGCAGGCCCGGAGGGGGAGTTTCAAAAAGTTGCGTTGTCACTGCCGGAGGATGCACGAGCCCATCCGTGACCAGGATCGTCTGATTTGCAATACGACGCGCATCTTGGGGATCATGGCTGATCATCAACAAGGTTGTATTGGTCTCGTTAATCAGATTGGAAACAAGATCCAGCATTTCCGCTTTCAGTGCGGGACCAAGGGCGGCGAACGGTTCGTCCAGCAAAAGCAACTGTCGCCGCTGCACAAGCACGCGAGCCAAGGCGACGCGGCTTTGTTGCCCGCCGGACAGCTGGGAAGGCTTACGATCACCCATCCCGGACAACCCAACTCGCATCAGGGCATCCTGTACCTGTACCTCTTCGGCCTTTGAAAGGCGACCTTTCGGACGGATCCCCAGGGCTATGTTCCGCTCGGCACTTAGATGAGGGAAGAGATTGCCGTCCTGAAACAACATTGCCAAAGGGCGTTTTCCCGGCGGGATATGGGTCATGTCTCGACCCTGCCACGATATCTGCCCTTCTTTCAGATCGCGGAACCCGGCGATGGTTTCCAGAAGGGTGGTTTTTCCTTCCCCCGAAGGGCCAATTATCGCGACACTCGCTCCGGCCTCGATTTGGAGATTGGCGCGCAAAACGAAATTGCCGTTCCCAAGAACGCAGTTCTCAAGCTTCAGCATGCCACCGCCCTCCGCGATCCAAAGCCCAGAATGCTCCCATCGATAGGATCAGCAATATCAATGCGCCACCCGCTGCGGCCTGCATTTGATAAGCGCCCATCAAGCGGTAGATCTGAAGGGGCAGGGTGGCAACCTGTGCGTCGGCAAAAAGCGCGATCACGCCGAGATCGCCCATGGAAAGCGCGGCGGCGAGACCTGCGGCAAACCCGATCTGCGGGCGCATACGGGGAAGCATGATGCGCTTAAAGAAAACCCATCCGCCCATATCCAGCGAGAGTGCCAAGCGCCCGTATCGTGAAGATACATCTCGTGCGGCGGGCACAAGAATTCGCAAAGCAAACGGCAATGCCATGACCGCATTCACCAACGCAGTGACCGGCAATGCCAACGTCGTTGGATTTGCCATCGGCCGGATCATGATGAACAATCCGGTGCCGATCACCAACGGCGACGCGGCAAGCCCGAGGATGCCTCCGAGTTCAACCAACCCAAAGCGCCTGTTGGCAACTGCGGCAGCCATTGGCAGGGCCAGAAGCAAAAGGAAAACCGTACTGGCGGCGGCGACAAGAACCGAAATCAGTGCCGCGCGAATGATCGGTATGGGCAACTCTGCAAGCCCCGTTATTCCTGATATCACAACCGAGGCAAGCGGCAGAAACAAAAAAGTCGCACCTGACACGATCCAAAGCGTATCGATAATCGTTCCGTCACCGTCCCAACGTCGAATGGCCCTGTCGAGCCCTGAACCGAACCCTTCCCGGCGTGAAAGCCTTAGGGCGGTCAGTGCGGCGGCGGCGGTCAACAGCAACTGCAAGGCAGACAAAAGTGCCGCCCGCCCCAGATCAAAGTCATAGGTAAATGCCTGATAGATAGCGAGTTCGACCGTTGTCGCGCGCGGCCCGCCCCCCAAGGTCAGGGCGACCGCGAAGCTGCTCAGGCAAATGGCAAAAATGACGGCCATCGTTCCGGGAAGAACACGGGTCAGCATCGGTATCTCGATCAACCGGAAAATGGCTCGACCGTCACAGCCCAGTTGCGCAGCCAGGCGAAAGCGTTCCGCGGGGATTTCCTGCCAGCCCTGAAGAACAAGACGGGTTGCCAGGGGAAGGTTGAAAAACACATGGGCCAAGACCACCCCGTGCAATCCATAAATCTGAATGGGTGGTAGCCCGAACACGCTCAGAAAATCCGAAATCCAACCGGCACGTCCAAAGACTTGCAACAGCCCGAGAATCGCAACGATGACGGGCAAAATGAATGGCGCTCCCAGCAACGCGATAAGCGCACGCCGACCCCGAAAACGCCGTCGTGCCAGCGCGCGGGCGACCGGAATGGCCAGCCCGGTGCTGATCAATGCCGATAGAGTGGCTTGTGTCAGGGTAAACCGCAAGGCAGCCCAGTCCGCCGGGCCGAATCCACGCCCGGCTTCGGCACGCAGGGCTACTGCGCTGAGTGTCCCCAGTATCAGCGCGGCCACAAGTGCAGCCGCGCAGAACCCCGGATAGGGGCTTACTGGCTGAGTGCGCCCAGCCATTCGGCCAGAGCCTCGTCTCGCACGGGTTCAGCTTCGTCAGGCTGGAAAAAAAGAGCCTTTGCGGGTGTGTGCAGGGTTTCGAACCCTTTGGGCAACCCAGCTGACGGGATTACGGCGGGATACATCCAGTTCGTTGTTGGAATGATCTGCTGGAACGCGTCAGAAACCATGAAGGTCAGAAATTCGTCGGCCAGTTCCGGCTGGTCGGTATGTGCCAGTTTTGCGGCCACCTCAATCTGCATGTAATGTCCTTCGTCGAACATTGCGGCGGATTTGGACGCGTCTTCCTCGGCAATCAAGTGATAGGCGGGCGAGGTGGTGTAGCTCAGCACCATGTCGGATTCACCTTCGAGAAACAGACCATAAGCCTCGGACCAGCCCTTTGTGACGGTCACGATATTGTCGGACAGATCTGCCCAGAGAGCCGGTGCGTCGGCCCCATAGGCCGCCTTGACCCACAATAGCAGGCCCAGGCCCGGTGTGGACGAACGCGGATCCTGAATGATGATCTTGGTGTCGCTGTCCGCCAGCTCGCGGAAGTTGGCGGGAGCCGGCACGTCGGCGTTGTGAACAAAGGCGAAATAACCCCAATCATAGGGGACAAATTCTGAATCGCTCCAGTCGACGGGCAGCGCAAAGTTGGCGCTCACCGAATGGGATGCGAACAGCCCGGTTTCCCTCGCTGCTGAAATCAGGTTTGTGTCGAGCCCCAACACAACGTCTGCGTCCGAGTTCTCGCCTTCCAGCCGCACACGCGACAAAAGGGCTGCGCCGTCTTCGAGGCCGACAAGATTCAGGTCACAGTCACACACTGCCTCGAACGCCTCTTCGATCTGAGGGCCGGGGCCCCAGTCGGATACGAAGCTGTCATAGGTGTAAACGGTCAACTGGGGTTTGTCGGCGGCAAAGGCCGACGTTGCACTCAGTATTCCCGCAGCAATAATCAGATGTCTCATATCATCCTCCATTGCGGCGTCAGGACAAGGATGGATGAATCCGCTACCTTTCCCTCCGCCGGTTCTAGCCGGTTCAGGTTCAACGGGTTCGCCGGATGGCATCTCAGCGCGATGTGACGCGCACCCCGAGGTAGTGCCGTGACTAGGGCAAGTTCGAACCGAACTCAACAGAAATCCGCGAGCGTTGTCCGCGCCGAACAGGGATTGCTGGGCCTTGAGCCAGGTTCTTCGAACGTAGCGTGGCGCCAGATTCACAAGAGAGCAATCAGAACAGTACGGCAGGTGGTCAGAAGAACACGACGTGGCCTTGCTTGTCGCCGCGCCCCTCTAGCTGCCATGCGCAACGGAACGCCGAAAGAGTAAAAGGCTTGTGGTCAAAAGCATGGCCCCCAGCAATGTCATCCAGAAGAACTCAGGCCAGACGGTTTCGATCCCGGCTCCCTTGAAGACGATTGCCTGGCTGGCTGACATGTAGTGGCGAGACGGAAGGAGCAGAGTTGCAACCTGCAACCATTCGGGCTGCCCTTCGATCGGGGTTTCGCCGCCTGACAGCATCAGCATCGGCAAGATCGTCAGCATCACCAAAAGCGCAAACTGCGCCATGGATCGCGCGAGCGTTGCCAGAAATACCCCCAAAGCTGTAGCGGTGAAGAGAAACAACGCGGTGCCGAGAAGAAAAAGAACCTTCGACCCCGCGATGACCACTCCCAATGATCCTTGCAGAACAAATGTCATCGACAGCGCCGTCGCAACAAGAACCACTGCGGCGTTTGACCATATCTTGGCGGCAGCGATATCGAACGGTGTTACCGGCATGGCAAGCAAATGCTCGATCGTTCCATGCTCGCGCTCACGGATCATCGCTGCTCCTGTCAGGATCGTGGTCAGCCACATGATCTGACCGATCAGGGCAACAATCCCGGCAAATCGGACCGTATCGCGGTTCGGATTGAAGGCGCTGCGCACGATCATGCCGATTTTGGGCGGATCCAATAGATCGGCACCAATGGCGAAGCGGCGGATTTCAGCACTCAGAATGTTGGAGATATAGCTTGACCCTATCCCCGCCTGTTCCATTGCGGTCGCGTCGATGAGCACCTGAATCTCCGGAGAACGGTTGGCCCGGAGATCCTTTTCGAAACCCGGCGGTACAGCAACGACAAAGATGAAACGACCCGCATCCATCTCTGCCGTACCCGTCCCGGGCTTGATGTGCACCACGGGCTGGAACTCTGGTGGAAAGAATGCAGCGGCCAACGCACGAGAAAGCGGAGAGTTGTCTTCATCCGAAAACGCAATTGACGCGTTGTTGACAGACGTTGAAACTCCGGTCGCTTCCATGATCGGTGACAGAGTGAACGACCAAACCAATAGCGCCATCATCACCCAATCGCGGCGCAGGCTTATCATCTCCTTCAGTCCAAGCCAGAAAATGCAATGCAACCGTCGCATTTACTTCTCCTGAGCCCGAAGCGCCAGTACCGCAATTGCTGTAAACACCGGTCCAAAGCAGGCCAGCGCCAGAATATCGGGGCCAAGCGCTTCCCAGCTGAGACCTTTGGTGAATGCGCCGACGTTCAAGTGCAGGAAATAGGACGACGGCCACAGCGATCCGATCGTCTGCGCGCCGGGCTCCAGGGTCGAGACCGGTTGCAGCAGGCCGGAAAACTGGATGGTGGGCACAACCGAGGCGATGGCGGTTGCAAAGGTTGCGGCAACCTGGCTTGACGTCATGGTTGCGATCAGCAAGCCATAGGACGTTGTGGCCCAAACATAGAGGAGCGCGCCAATCGCAAGTGGAATCGGATTGCCTTTGAGCGGCACACCGAAAACCAGAATGATCATCCCGGTCAGAAGCAGAAAATTGGCAAATGCGATCACAATATAGGGGATCTGCTTGCCGATCAGGAATTCGAGCCGCGTCGTGGGCGTCACATAGAAATTGACCACCGAACCCAATTCCCGTTCCCGCGCCACACTGACGGCCATCAGGATCGCAGGCAGCATGATGAGCAGGATCGCGGGCATGGCAGGAGCCATCGCGGCTATGCTCTCGAAACTCTGATTGTACCGGAAACGCGGCTCGATCCGGGCAATCTCTGCTTTCTTCGCGCCACTGTTGTCGGCCAGAACGTTCAGAAATGTTTGGTGCAGCCCCATGGCATAGCCTTCGACCGTCTCGCCTTTGAACGGGATTGCCCCATCCACGATCGCCAGAACCTCTGTCGGCTCGCCCGAGCGCAGCTTGCGTCCGAAATCCGGCGGTAATTCCACGACCAGAGAAACTTCGTTGGCGGCCAACCGACGATGCCCTTCGGTTGCAGAGGTCAGTGGGGTCGTTGGCTGGAAGTACCGTGACCCTTCGATTTCGGCAACATAAGCTCGGCTTTCCGGGCTTTGTGACAGGTCGAAAACCGCAAAGTTCAGCTCCTCAATATCCAACGTGATCCCGTAGCAGAAAACCAGCATCAACAGGGCTGAACCCAAAAACGCGAAAGCAAGCCGAACTCGGTCGCGCAACACTTCTATCGCTTCACGTCGAGCATACGCCAAAACCCGCCCGACTCCTCCTCCGGTTCCTGCGCGCGCTGTGTCAACCGGGATCGTCGGAGCCGAGACTGGAACTGGCGGATCGGCGGCTTGCAGAACGGACACGAAGGCGGCTTCCAGACTGTCGACACCTTCCGCCGCAATCAGCTCATCCGGTGTACCTTCGACAAGAACCCGACCCGCATGCATGAACGAGACGCGGTCGCAACGTTCGGCCTCAGACAAGAAGTGGGTTGAGACGAAGATTGTCACGTTCTCCTGGCGTGCCAGTTCGATCAGAAGCTCCCAGAACGAGTCGCGCGCCTCGGGGTCCACGCCTGACGTCGGTTCATCCAGAATGAGAATTCGCGGGCGGTGGATCACAGCGACTGCAAGTGACAATCGTTGCTTGATGCCAAGAGGCAATGACATGGCCAGCGCATCACTATGGGCTCCTAGAGCGAAGCGATCCAGCAATTCGTCGATCCGCGCATCGCGGTTATCGATCTCGAAAATTCGGGCGTGAAGTTTCAGGTTCTGGCGGACAGTCAGTTCGCCATAAAGCGAAAATGCCTGACTCATATAACCGATTTCTCGGCGCAATTGCAGGTCATGCGCGTCAGCAGGCCTGCCAAACAAATAGGCCTCGCCCGAACTCGCGGGCAGCAGGCCGGTCAGCATTTTCATGGTTGTCGACTTGCCGCAGCCATTCGACCCGAGAAAGCCGAAGATTTCTCCAGGCCTGATAGCGAAATTGACGGCATCGACTGCAACGAAATCCCCAAAACGACGGGTCAGGCCGCGTGCGATAATAACAGGTTCAGCGGTGGTATGTGGGCTTGGCTTTTGTTCCTGGCTTTGCTGCGGTGTCTTGTGTGTCCGGAGCCGCCTATAAGCTGTTTCGAGGTCTTCTTCGTCGCCCTTCAAATCTTGGGGCGCCCCCTGGAAAAGTACGCGCCCCCTATCCATGGCGACAATTTGGTCAAATTGCTGAGCCTCATCCATATAGGCCGTTGAAACCAGTACGGTCAGGTTGGGGCTGTCCGCCCGAATTGCGTCGATCAACGCCCAGAATTGTCGACGTGACAGCGGATCGACGCCGGTTGTCGGTTCATCCAACACCAGAATTTCCGGATCGTGGATCAGTGCGCAACAAAGCCCCAATTTCTGTTTCATGCCGCCTGAGAGTTTGCCCATCAACCGATCGGCGAAGGGTGAAAGCCCCGTCGCCGCCAACAGCGCGTCGATACGGATATCGCGTTCCTCCGGGCCTTGTCCGAAGATGCCCGAAAAAAACTCCAGGTTCTCTCGGACCGACAGTTCGGCATACAGGTTGCGGCCCAGCCCTTGCGGCATGAAAGCGATGGAAGGGCACACGCGGCGACGATGTGCCGGATCGTCGATTGGACCCCCAAGCACATCAATTGTTCCGGCCTGCAGTTTTTTCGCTCCAGTCACAAGCCCCAGCAGGGTTGACTTTCCGACCCCATCCGGCCCGATGAACCCGGTGAGCCGGCCGGTGGGAAGTTCCAATGATACTGCGTCCAGTGCGACAACCTTGCGATACCGATGTGTGACGTCCTGAACGCGGATCGTTGCGGCTGCTCCGGCACTCATTCGAACAACTCAGGTGGAATGCGCCTTTCCAGAGCGTCTGGCCATACGGCGCCAGACGCGAGGCGTATCACCGCCATACCCCTCAGTCCGGTTTTGACATGTTCTATCCGCTCCGAGACCAGTTCCTCTGGAATGCGGACGCGGACCCGAAACACCAGTTGTTCGCGTTCGCTCAGTGTCTCCACCTGCTTTGGTGTGAACTGAGCTTCGGGCGAGACGAAAGTAACGGTTGCCGGGATGGCATAGTCGGGCAGGGCATCAAGTACGATGCGCGCTTCGGCACCGATTGGCAAAAGACCTGCTTCACGGGCCGGAAGGAACACTTCCATATAGATGTTTTCAAGACTGAGAAGGGTCAGGATCGGCTCTCCCGCGCCGACGACTTCTCCGGGCTCAGCCAATCGATAGAGGACCCGTCCGGGCATGGGGGCAACAAGGGAGCTGTCCTCGATCTGTGCAACGATCCGTCGAACCTCGGCCTCGGCCGCCACGATCTGGCTAGCCGCAGTTGCAACGCGGGCCTTGGCCGCGCCCAGGACAGCCTCGGCCACTTCCTTGGCGGTTACGCGTGCCTCGAACACGGTTTCGGAAATATTCTGGCCGGCCAGCAACGCTGTCGCGCGGTCAAATTCCTGCTTTGCCCTGCGCTGTTCGCTCTCTCGCTGGACGACCACGGCCTCGGCTTCGGCCTTGTTCTGGCGCGCCAGGGCAACTTCGGCTCTGGCTCGATCAAGTGCAGCCGACAACTCATCCGTATCCATTTCGACAAGGATATCACCAGCCGAGACAAGTTCGCCTTCTGCTGCCATGATCCGGGCGATGCGCCCGGCGCTGGTCGGGGCGATTTCAACCTGTTCAGCCTCGATCCGCCCGTTGCCCTGCACAAAGCCGGGCGGCAGTTCTTCGCCGTTCCTGGCGATGACCACATACGCCACTGCCCCTGCCAGCAGGAGTATGGTTGCAAAAGTTATCGAGCCTGCCGTCAGTTTCATGAACAAGTGTCCAACTGTTGACGATGCGCTTTGAATATATTTTTTCCCAACCCAACCTACATTGCGATGAATCAAACGGCAGTACTGGCCTGACGACGGGTACCTATTTGTCGTTGACACACTTCCGACGCGGCTAAGAGCGATCGGGCATCGAGCCATAGTTTCCAAAAGGCGGGAACGATAAGATCGTTTTACTTTGATCTATTCGACAAGCAATATCTTATTCAAAGATTTTGGGAGGACCACCATGCGCACGCAAGTCGCCATAATTGGCGGTGGCCCGTCAGGGCTGTTGCTGGGCCAGCTACTCCATCGAAAGGGTATCGACACGGTCGTTCTGGAAAGGAAAACCAGGAACTATGTTCTCGGCCGCATTCGCGCGGGGATTCTGGAAGTCGGATTTGTCGAGCTTATGCGCGAGGCAGGAGTATCGGAAAGAATGGACAGGGAATGCTTTGTCCATGACGGTACGGTGATCTCTTATGGTGGTACGGAATTTGGCATCAACTTCAAGGAACTGACCGGCAGTCACGTTGTCGTCTATGGCCAAACCGAGTTGACACGGGACCTATACGATGCCCGCGAGGCCGCAGGTGGCAAGGTCATTTTCAATACAGACAATGTCACCATTCACGGCGCAGATACCGATACACCGAACGTCTCCTACATGGTCGACGGCACCGAATACCGCATCGATTGTGACTACGTCGCCGGTTGTGATGGGTTTCACGGGGTCAGTCGTCAGACCGTTCCCCTGACCGTGCGACGCGAATACGAAAAACTCTATCCTTTTGGGTGGTTGGGCGTTCTGTCTGAAACTCCACCTGTGAACGACGAAGTGATCTATGCTGGATCCGACCGTGGCTTTGCCCTGTGCTCGATGCGCAACGAACATCTCAGCCGGTACTACATCCAGTGTTCCCTGTCCGACAGCCCCGAGGATTGGACGGACGCCGCATTCTGGGATGAACTCAAGCGCCGCATTCCCGAAAAATACGCGGAAAATCTGGTGACCGGCCCATCGGTCGAGAAATCAATTGCGCCGCTCAGGTCTTTCGTTGTCGAACCCATGCGCTGGGGGCGCCTGTTCCTTTGCGGGGATGCCGCCCATATCGTACCCCCAACCGGGGCCAAAGGATTGAACACCGCCGCCAGCGACATTCACTATCTCTATCATGGATTGATGCAGTTTTTTGAGGAGGGTGACAGTGAAGGTATCGACCGCTACTCGGAAAAGGCATTGGCGCGCATATGGAAAGCAGAGCGTTTCAGCTGGTCTACCACCAACCTGCTGCATCGCTTTCCATATCAGAACGAATTCGATCTCAAGATGCAGCAGGCAGACATAGATTTCCTGCGGGAAAATCGCGAGGCACAGTCGGTGTTTGCGCAAAACTATGTGGGGCTGCCATATTGATGTGGACAGGATGTTTGAACCCAAATCGTCCGTTTCATGTTGCCCTGTTTGCCGATCAGAGAAACGAGGTTTCAAAGGAGACGCCTGAATGAACGACCGATTTCGCGACGGAATGGAGGTGCGCCGGAGAATTCTGGGTGACGCCCACGTTGATCGTGCCGAAGCGGCAAAGTCGGATTTTGATGAACCGTTCCAGACCCTGATCACCGAAGCGGCGTGGGGCACGGTCTGGGCCTCGGATGGGATCAGTGACCGCGAACGTTCGATGCTGACACTTGCCTTGTTGGCGGCACTGGGAAACTTTGACGAAATCCCCATGCATATCCGCGCCACGGCTCGGACCGGGGCCAGCAAGCAGGATGTGTTGGAGGCATTTCAGCATGTGGCGATCTATGCCGGTGTGCCGCGTGCCAATCACGCATTCAAGCTGGCCAGGCAGACCTATGACGAAATGGAAAAGGAATGACAGCCAAACGCGCGCAGCACCAGAATAAGGGAGGAGAGATCTGACAATGTTGAAACCAGGCGAGTTCTATCAGAGGGATCGTGAATGGCATCCTCCGGCCCTCACGCCAAACTACAAGACAAGCGTGTCGCGCTCACCTCAGTACTCTTTGATCTCGTTGCAAAACTCGATCGGCGAAGTCACGGGTCCCGTCTTTGGTCACAACGACATCGGCCCGAATGACAACGATCTGATCTACAATTACGCGCAACCCGACCAAAGCGCCATCGGCGAGCGCATCATACTTCATGGGCGCGTTCTGGACGAAAATGGTCGACCGGTTCCTGGTACCCTGGTCGAGATCTGGCAGGCCAATGCGGGCGGTCGTTACCGGCATAGGAAAGACACCTACCTCGCGCCGATCGATCCGAATTTTGGTGGCTGCGGCCGAACCCTGACTGACGAAAATGGATACTACTACTTTCGAACGGTCAAACCCGGGGCCTATCCCTGGCGAAACTGGGTCAACAGTTGGCGTCCTGCACATATCCACCTGTCGATATTCGGTAGCGCGTTTGCGCAGCGTCTGATCACTCAGTGCTATTTCGAAGGCGACCCGCTGATCCCGCAATGCCCGATCATCAACACCATTCCGGACCCAGACGCAATCGAGCGACTGATCGCGCCTTTGGATCTGAACTCTACCATCCCGCTCGACACAATCGCCTACAAATTCGACATGGTGCTCAGGGGGCGCCGTTCGACCCTGTTCGAGAACCGCCTGGAGGGGAACTGATCATGCCGCAGGAGCTCAGATACCTCAAGGAAACACCGTCTCAGACGGCTGGGCCGTATGTCCATATCGGTCTTGCGCCGGGGGCAGCCGGATTTGACATATACAAACACGAACTTGGGCACGACATCGCAGGTCCAAATGCGAAAGGAGAGCGCATTCGCATCGAAGGTGTGGTGATTGATGGCACCGGCAGCCCGATCAAGGATGTGTTGCTTGAGGCGTGGCAAGCCAATTCCGAAGGTCATTATGCACACCCGGAAGACGAGGGAGAGGTTGAGGTCGGATTTCGAGGCTGGGGCCGCGTCATCACCGACTTTGACACCGGCGAATGGGCATTCGATACGGTCAAGCCCGGACCGACCCGGGGGCGCAACGTTGGCGTTCAGGCCCCACATATCAGTTTGTGGATCGTTGCCCGCGGCATCAATGTCGGACTGAACACGCGCATTTATTTCGACGACGAAGTCCAGGCAAATGCTGCTGACCCGGTGCTTAACCTGATCGAATGGGAACGACGGCGCGATACTCTGATTGCGAAGCGTTCCGAACGGGACGGGCAGGCGGTTTATCGCTTTGACATCAAGCTGCAAGGCCAGGATGAGACCGTTTTTTTCGATATCTGAGGCAGTTTGTTCATCGCCCGGTTCAAGTTGGCCGGCGGACCCATCAGCAAAGGCCAAGCCATGACCAAGCCCTGCATCATCTGCGTTGCCATCACGGGGTCGTTGCCAACAAAGGCCAACAACCCTGCAGTCCCTATTACCGTGCAGGAACAGATCGAAAGCACCCACGAAGCGTTCGAAGCAGGGGCTTCAATCGTCCATGCCCATGTTCGGAACGACGACCAGACACCAAGTTCGGACCCCGAAAAATTTGCCCGGCTCAAGGAAGGTGTGGAAAAGCACTGCCCCGGGATGATCATCCAGTTTTCGACCGGAGGACGCTCGGGCGCAGGGAAAGAAAGAGGTGGAATGCTGCCTTTGGCACCCGATATGGCCTCGTTGTCGGTAGGCTCGAACAATTTTCCCACGCGCGTCTACGAAAACCCGCCGGATCTGGTGCGATGGCTCGCTGCTGAAATGCGCAAATACAACGTAATCCCCGAAGTCGAAGCCTTTGACCTCAGCCATATTCTGAACGCCATTCACATGCATGGCGAAGGCATTTTGCCGGGCCAACTCTATGTGCAATTCGTTATGGGGGTGAAGAATGCGATGCCCGCTGACCGTGACGTATTCGACTATTACGTCAAAACCATGCAGGCCCGTGCACCAAACGCTGAATGGTGCGCCGCTGGTATCGGGCCGAACCAGATTGTTGTCAACGAATGGGCTATTGCCGCCGGTGGTCACACGCGCACTGGCCTCGAAGACAACGTCAGGCTCGACAGAAGTAAGCTAGCGCCTTCCAACGCGGCGCTGGTAAGACGCGCGGTCGAACTTTGCGACCGCTATGATCGTCCCGTGGCAACATGGCGGCAGGCAAGAGAGATGCTGAAGCTCGCAAGAGCTATTCCCGAAAAATGTTAACTGCAAGGCCGGGAAAGAGAACTATTCACCGACAGTCAGCGTGTCTAGGTACGGCTGTGGTTCGGCGGCAGCGCGACTCTGGCGCGCAGACGTTTTTCAACGGCACTTAACTTGTGCGCCGCCTGATTAAGCCCAGGCTGGCGCGATCCTGACAACTGGCGAGTTGAACAAGCCGGAATGACAAAGGGCCGGAATGACCGGCCCTCTCGTCAGACTATCGGCGGGGTTCATCCAAGTACGGCTTTGACGGCCTGAACTGTCCCGGCCACAACCTGATCCGCCTCTTCGCGGGTCAGGCAGAAGGGTGGCGCAAAGCCGAGGATGTCGCCTTGTGGCATGGCGCGGGCGATGATTTTGCTTTGCTCCAGCAATTTGGCCGATACCTGCGGGCCGATCTTGTCGGCTGCGTCAAAGAAGGTGCGACTGTCCTTGTCCTTCACGAACTCAACAGCGCATAGCATCCCTTCGCCGCGCACGTCGCCGACATTGGCATGGTCCGACAATGCCTCGGCCATGGTGGCATTGAGGTAGGCCCCAACGTCGCCGGCATTTCGCACAAGGTTCAACTCGTCAATCAGCTTGAGGTTGGCAACCCCTGCCGCGGCCCCGATCGGGTGCGCCGAATAAGTCCAGCCGTGGCCGATCGGGCCATTTTCATCCGTGCCCTGTTCCAACACTTTCCAGACCTTGTCCGAGACGATGGATCCGGAAAGCGGCGCATAGGCCGAGGTGAGGCCCTTGGCGATGGTTATGATGTCGGCCTCTATCCCATAGTGATCCGAACCGAACATGGTGCCGAGGCGGCCAAAGCCGGTTACCACCTCATCTGCGACCAGCAGGATGTCGTGTTTTTTCAGCACCGTCTGGATCGCTTTCCAGTACCCTGCGGGCGGCGGAACGATGCCGCCGGTGCCCAGCACCGGCTCGCCTATGAAGGCTGCGATTGTGTCTGCGCCCTCGCGCTCGATCAGCGCTTCCAGTTCGGCCGCGCAATGGGCCGCAAACTGGTCTTCAGTCTGTTTCAGGTCGGTGCGGCGATAGTAATAGGGCGCCTCGGTGTGGATCACCTGTTCCACCGGCAGGTCGAATTTCTTGTGAAACAATTCCAGCCCGGTCAGTGAGCCGGTAACCAGACCCGAACCATGATACCCTCGCCAGCGCGAGATGATCTTCTTCTTCTCGGGGCGACCCAGAATGTTGTTGTAGTACCAGATCAGCTTGACATTGGTTTCATTTGCATCGGAACCGCCAAGCCCAAAATAAACCTTCGACATGTTCTTGGGCGCCCGGTCCAGGATCATCTTTGACAGCGTGATCGAGGCCTCGGTACCGTGACCCACGTAAGCGTGGTAATAGGCCAGTTCGCGGGCTTGCTCTGCAATCGCCTCGGCAATTTCCTGACGACCATAGCCGACATTCACGCAATAGAGCCCGGCAAAGGCATCCAGCAGCTTGTTGCCGTCACGATCTTCGATAAAGACGCCGCTGGCGGTCTTAATCACGCGGTTCGGGCTTTCCCCCCGAGCGTGCTGCGCCAGATGGGTCGAGGGGTGGAAAAAATTCTCGCGATCCCACTGGTCGAGTTGGTCGTTCTTCAGCATCAGTTTTCCTTTCTCATCCGTGTGGATCACGCCCAGTCACGGCAGACGTATTTTATTTCGGTAAATTCTTCCATGCCCAAACGGGCCCCTTCGCGACCCAGGCCGGATTGTTTGGTGCCGCCGAACGGTATGGGCGCGCCAGTGACCTTTGTGCGGTTGACCGCCACCATGCCATATTGCAACGCCCGGCTCAGCCGGTAGATACGGCGTGGGTCGTGACTGTGAACATAGGCCACCAGCCCGTATTCGCTGTCATTGGCTCGTGCAATCACTTCTTCCTCGGTGTCGAAAGGAGTGATCGGGGCGACAGGGCCAAATGTTTCCTCCGACATGATCAGAGCGTCAGCGGGTACATCCGTCAGCACGGTGGGTTCATAAAACAAAGGACCCAGCGCGTGACGCTTGCCACCACAGGACAGCTTGGCACCCTTGGCCATCGCGTCCGCCACATGCTCTTCCTGCTTCTGCACCGCCTTTTCGTTCATCAATGGGCCGATATCACAGTCATCCAGGCCCCGTCCGATTGTCAGAGCCTTTGCAGCTTCGGTGAACTTGGCACAGAATTCTGCATAGGCCGGGCGTTCGACAAAGATCCGGTTCGCCCCAAGGCAATCTTGTCCGGATGTTGCAAACTTTGCCTTGATGGTTTCGGCAACCGCCCGATCCAAATTGGCGCCTTTGAAAACAATCACCGGCGCGTGTCCACCCAATTCCATCACCAGCCGTTTCACCGTGTCGGCGGACTGGCGGTAGAGCAACTTGCCGATGGCTGTAGAGCCCGTGAATGACAACGCCCGGACCCGCTTGTCGCGCGTCCACGGCTCCACGATTGTGGCGGCCTCTCCGGTGACGACGTTGAACACACCGGCAGGGATGCCCGCGCGTTCGGCAAGTTCTGCCAACGCCAACGCGCTGAAAGGGGTTTCGCCGGACGGATGGGCAACAACGGTACAGCCTGCTGCCAGAGCCGCAGCTGCCTTGCGGGTGAGCATCGCCGAGGGGAAATTCCAGGGCGTGATCAGGGCCGCAACACCCATTGGTTCGCGCCACAATTCCACTTCAGCATCAGGCAGGTGGCTGGTCACGCCTTCGATATTTGGGCGTTTGGCTTCCTCGGAATAGAACTCCACAAAAGCTGCGCCGTACTCGATCTCGCCGCGGGCTTCCGACAACGGCTTGCCCTGTTCCAGCACCATGATGCGGGCCAGGTCCTCCTTGTGATCCAGCTGCAGCTCGTACCAGCGGCGCAAGATCTTTGCGCGCTGTTGGGGAAGAAGTGCGGACCAAGCCGGAAAAGCTGCCTGAGCAACCTCAACCGCACCAGATGATTCCTCTGCCGAAAGGCTTGCGACATGACCGAGTTCGGTTCCGTCTGCCGGGTCGGTGACAGGAAAAGATCTGCCATTGGCGGCAGCACACCATTTTCCATTTATATAGGAAAAAGAACGTACTAATGCCTTGTCTGCAATATCTGCGCGAGCAGAGAGAGCGGTTTCTGTCATGAACAACCTCCAAACCTTCGCAGCCGATTCTGCCCGATCGCCTTAGAAGTTGTGGCCGAATTTGGCCCCGCTGACAGAAGATTCATCTGACAAGGACCCTGAACCTTTGCCTAACTCCGGCCTAGCAACAGTTCAAAGGGTGGAGGGGTTTGACCCTTGACCGGTTTGGTCACGACATATGTGAAATACCTCGACAGACCGATGCGGGCGTCCAGCATTTCGTCGATCAAACGTTGATAGGCGTCGATATCCCGGGTGATGATCTGCAGAAGATAGTCAAAACCTCCGCCAAGTGCCCAGCAGGCGGTTACCTCGTCATAGCGCTGCATCGCAGCCTCAAAAGCCCGAAAGCTGGCAGCGGTGTGATCGGTGATCTCTGCCGCAACAAACACTGTCACATGCGGCGCCAGTTTCCGCAGGTTGATGTGGGCACCGTATCCTTCGATCAACCCGGCTTGTTCCAGCTTCTTCAGCCGATCCCAGCAGGGCGTCGGCGACAAACCGATCCGGTCGGCCAGCGCGGCCTTGGTAATGCGGCCCTCGGTCGAAAGCACGCGCAGAATCTG
This sequence comes from Ruegeria sp. YKSE079, assembly GCF_059612845.1. Lineage (NCBI taxonomy): Bacteria > Pseudomonadati > Pseudomonadota > Alphaproteobacteria > Rhodobacterales > Roseobacteraceae > Ruegeria > Ruegeria sp. YKSE079. Next base: position 19,778 of record NZ_JBXWRJ010000022.1, read on the forward strand.
TAGGTCGCGCTGATCCAATTGCATGTGATTGGTCCAATTACGCCTCGGTCACGCCAACAACTGCCAGACAATCCCCGGACTGGATCAGGCCGGGATAGTGGCGGCTGATGACATGGCCATCGCGGCGCGCGTGGTATTCGCGCGGTGGCTGCCCAGTTCGGTCCAGCGGCCAGACACGGGCGATCAGATCGCCCTTGGAAACCGGTTCACCCAAATCCACCATCACCTCATAAAGCCCGTCGCCTTCGCTGAACAAAAAGCACTCGTCATCGGGCATGGACAGGTTCACCGTTTCGTCGATCTGCATCTCGCCTTGCAGGATGCCGAAGTGTATCAGGACGTTGCGCAGTCCCTTCTTGGCAATCGCATTACTGCGGGCGGTGGAAGAGCCGCCACCACCAAGTTCGGTAGTGACGAGCACCTTGCCCATCTCCTCGACTGCGGTGTCGTACATACCGGCGCTGTCAATTTCCAGTAGCTGTACCGAGTACGGGGCATTGAATGCCTTCATCGCGGCGAAACAGGCGTCCTGTGTGGCCTTGTCCTCAAGAATATGGGCTGCGGCAAAAGGCACAAAATCCAGTGTTCTGCCGCCTGAGTGGAAATCCACTGCGACGTCGGCCAACGGCAGAAGCGTGCGCTGGAAATAGTCAGCGATCTTCTCGGTCACCGTGCCGTCAGGGCGGCCCGGAAACGACCGGTTCATGTTGCCTTTGTCGATCGGCGAAGTACGGGTTCCGGCCCGGAAGGCGGGATAGTTGAAGGCAGGGATGATGATCAGCCTGCCGGTCACATCTTCGGCGCGGGTCGTGGCCGCCAATTCGTGCAGGGCGATGGGGCCTTCGTACTCATCACCGTGGTTGGCCCCGGTCAAAAGCGCAGTTTTGCCTTCGCCATTCCGGATCACGGTCAGCGGGATCATGATTGAACCCCAGGCGCTGTCATCGCGGCTGTAAGGTAGTTTCAGAAAGCCGTGATGCACCCCATCCTGGTCAAGCGGGATGGTGGATGAGATCGGATTTTCCTTCATGGATCAGTCCTTTACGACCATTTTGCGCGGCACGTTTGACAGGCATTCCGGCCCGTTCGCGCCGATGCGAATGCTTTCGGTGATCTCGAAACCCCAGTCTTCCATCCAAAGACCCGTCATGAAGTGGAAAGTCATGTTTTCCTGCAGAACCGTCGTATCGCCCGGGCGCAGCGACATGGTGCGCTCGCCCCAGTCCGGCGGGTAAGACACGCCGATGGGATAACCGGTGCGGTTGTCCTTCTCGATGCCATATTTTTTCAGAACCTTGAAAAAGGCCTTGGCAATGTCTTCGCAGGTGTTGCCTGCCTTGGCCATCTCCAGCCCCGCATCCATGCCTTCAAGCACTGCTTTTTCGGCATCCAGGAAGGTTTGCGTCGGATTGCCCAGAAACACGGTTCTGGACAATGGGCAATGATAGCGGTGCACGACGCCAGCAATCTCGAAGAAGGTCCCTTCGCCAGACTTCATCGGCAGGTCATCCCAGGTCAGATGCGGCGCGGCGGCGTCGGGTCCAGACGGCAACAGTGGCACGATGGCCGGATAATCACCGCCAATGCCCAAACTTTCGTCGAAGCGCAGTGCGGCGTCATAGATATCGGCGACAAGATCGCATTTGCGCATGCCGGGTTCGACCTTGTCGAAGATCCGCTGATGCATCCGTTCGACGATCTTGCCGGCCTGGCGCATAAAGGTAAGTTCGGCCTCGGATTTTACCGCACGCTGCCAGTTGACCAGCGCATTGGCATCGGCAAAGCGGGCATTGGGCAGGTGTTTTTGCAACGACGCAAAAGCTGCGGCCGTGAACCAGTAGTTGTCCATCTCGACGCCGATATTGCCGCTGTCGTGTCCACGGTCCTTCAGTTGTGCCGAAAGGTAATCCATCGGGTGCCGTTCGGTCGACTGCACATAGTGGTCCGGGTAGCCGATGATATTGGCGGGATTCATAAAGCAGGTGCGCAGGGCGCCATTTGCATCCTGACCACGCCCATACCAGATCGGGTCGCCGTCCATGCCCAGCACAACGCATTGATGCACATAGAAGGACCAGCCGTCATAACCGGTCAGCCAGTTCATGTTCGAAGGATCGGTAACGATCAAAAGATCGAGTCCACGCCGCGCCATTTCGGCCCGGGTATTGCTGATGCGTTGCTGGTATTCAGCATGCGAAAAATACAGCTTTGGGTTTGCCATATGGGTAAGTCCTGGTTGATCAGCTGGTAATGTTGGTGCCTGCACCCGCCGCATTGGCGCGGGAACCTGCAAGTGTTGCTATAGCGGTGTCCTGTACACCGGTTCCGGTCAAGTCGCAGACGGTGATGTCCGCATCCGAAGCCCGGCCCGGTACCTGGCCCGCAATAATTTGGCCCAGTTCGGGAAATCTCCGTGTTTCGGTGACAGTGCCCGCGGCCAGTGCAGGGCGCAACTCGCCTTGCTTTACGGATTGTGCCAGCCGGTCCACAACAAACAACGTCGCGGCGGGGATCACATCTGGTGAAAGCTCGGTCTTGTAATCGGCATCAGAACCCATGGCAGTCACATGCTGTCCGGGCCGGAGCATTTCGGCACTAATCAGCGGTTCGCCGGATGGTGTGGTGGTCACAACGATATCAGCCTGCTCCATTACTTCGGCAATGCTGCCAGCGGTGACCTGGATGCCCAGTTTTTCCGCGCAATCCCGCGCACACGCCTCGGCTTTCTGCACATCGCGGCCCCAGATGACGGCGCGTTGGATATCGCGCACCAATGTCAGCGCTTCCAGTTGCAGCCGTGCCTGAATACCTGTGCCGAGGACGCCTGCGACTGTGCTGTCTTCCCGCGACAGATGTTTGGCCGCGACCGCACCAGCGGCGGCTGTACGGACATCGGTCAAATAGCCGTTATCCAAAAGCACGGCCCGCACGATGCCGGTTTTCGCGTCAAACAGCACCATCAATCCATTGAGGCTGGGCAGGCCCAGATTAGGGTTGTCGAAAAACCCGGGACTCATCTTGATGGCAAACCCGTCCAGCCCCGGCACGTAGGCGGTCTTTACGTCTACCTCCCCGTTGTACTCAGGCACATGAAAACTAAGAATCGGGGGCATCTGCACATCTTTGGTGGCAAGCAGGCGAAATGCCTCTTCCACGCACATGACCGCGTCACCATCCAGCGCAACAGCGTTGCGCAGATCGGATTCCGTAAGAATCTTGATATCAGGCATCCACGCTTCCTTGTTTTCTGGTTTCTGCTTCGACATCGACGTTTTCGCCATTGATGATGCGCTTGTGCAAAACCATGTCGATGTTCTGCCCGCTTATCAGCGACACACAGCGGCCAGGATTGTCAACCTTGCCCGACAGCAGCGCGGCAATGCCGACGCTGCCAGAGCCTTCGATGACCTGTCGCTCTTGAAAATACGCATGACGGATTGCCTCGGCGATTTCAGTTTCAGTGACAAGTACAATTTCATCCACCAACGCTTTGGTCATTTCAAAGGTATAGGCATTGTCCAACCCAATGCCTCCGCCTAAGCTGTCGGCCAGCGTCGCTTTTTCTTCGACCAGAATGGGTTTGCCTGCTTTCAGGCATTCGTACATGGCGGCGCCTCGTTCCATCGAGACGCCGATCACCCGTATTTCCGGGTTTGCGGCCTTCATCACCATCGCCACTCCGGAAATCAGCCCGCCTCCCGACAAGGGCACCAGCACGGTTTCCAGATTTGGCTCCTGCTTGAGTATTTCCAGCGCTACGGTGCTTTGGCCAGCTATGATATCGCGGTGATCAAAGGGGGGCAGCATGGTCATGCCCTCTGATACCAGCCGGTCGACTTCGACCTGCGCATCATCCTGCGAACGACCGACAATGCGCACTTCTGCGCCGTGGGATTTGATGCCGTCAACCTTGTTCCGAGGCACCAGTTCCGACATGCAGATGACGCAACGCACACCCGCCTGTGCTGCGGCATATGCCAGCCCGCGTCCGTGATTGCCGGTAGAAACGCCCACGACTCCTGCAGCACGCTGGTCATCGGTCAGCGACAGAACCGCGTTGGTGGCGCCGCGCAGTTTGAAGCTGCCGGTGTTCTGAGTATTTTCCAGCTTCAGGGATATATTTCCGCCGGTCAACGTACTCAAGGACGGAGAGGAGGCCATGGCCGTCTTCCGGATACGTCCGGCAATCCGCGCGTGCGCCAGAAAGCTGTCCTGAAGGGTTATTTGTCTTTTCATCGGGCGTGTCCGTCTGCCTATAGTTCAAAAAGCCTGCCGTAACCCTGTCTCTGATCCGGAATTCCGGCCAAGCGCAGGCAACGCCAGACCATTGCCTGGTTCGAGCTCACAACCGGCTTGCCCAACGCATCCTCGATCCGTTGCACGCAAGTTGCGGCACGCAGAGCGGTGCAGGAGAGAAACAGTGCATCTGCCTGGCTGTCACAGGCAGCAATCGCGCCGTCGATAATGCTGTCCTCGGAGATCCGCGCCATTTGCCGGTCATCGGTCAGCCCAAAGCAGGTGGCGCTGACAACTTCGGGACCATGCGCCGCAAAGTACTGAGCCATTTCATCGGTTACGTCCGGGCTGTAGGGAGTCAGCAATGACACCCGTTTTGCGCCAAGGGCTGCAAAGGCATCAAAGGCAGCAGAACTCGGCGTGACGCAGGGCGTGTTCGGCTTGGCGGCGTTCAGATACCGGGTCACGGTATCATTGCCCAGCACGATTGAGGCCGCGGTACAGCAATAGGCGACCACATCCACCTCTTCATCCGGCAGGATCTGCGCCGCGGCCGCAGTCAGGCGCGGCCCGGTCTTCAGAAGCGTTTCCTTGGTGGTCGGATTTTCGAATTCGATCCGGTTCACGTAGACGCCAACCTGATCCGGATCACAGATTCGAGCGAAGTCGCGCTCAGACGTATGATCGGTTGCCAATGCCACCAGAGCAATCCGCTTGTTTACCGGGCGGGTGTCCAGCCGGGCGGGAATGCGCGACGGTGTGGTGTGGATATCCAGTGCCATTTTCGTACTCCTAAACGACAAGAACTGGCGTTTCGGCAAGGCTGGTCACCTTGTGCGAAACGCTACCCAAAAACACCCCTTCGAGCGACCCCAACCCGCGGCTGCCAATAACGATCAGATCGTTCTGGTGTTCTCTGGCAAAGCCGACGATTGTGCGCGCGACGGGACCGCCCTTGACGAAAGCCCGCACATTGGGAACGCCGGCTTCGCTTGCAAGAGACTTGCCGCGCTCGGCCACTTCTTTTGCGTGTCCCCGCATGATGTCGTCCAGATTGTCGGGTTTGTCCGAACCTACTATATGCATCGAGGCTTCGAGCAGGGAGTGGTGACGATATACCGTCAGTAGGGTCAAATCGGCTTTGCACAGCTGCGTCAGTTTCGCCGCCTTTTGCAGGGCCGCCTCGGCCCCGTGAGATCCGTCAAATGGAACCAGGATTGAAGCAAACATGGGGATATCCTTCCCTTACTTGGCAAAGGCCAGATCACGCAGAAACAATGCTATCTGCGGGAAAAATATCAGTGCCACCGACACGCCCAGCAGCATCAGGATAAATGGCGGCGTGCCGCGTACGACCTCGGCATAAGGGCGTTTGAAGACCGCAATCGCGGTGAATATATCGCACCCAAAGGGTGGTGTGGCCGAGCCGATGGCGACTTGCAGAGTAATGATGGTGCCTACCAGCACGGGATCGATACCGACCGATTTCACGACGGGTGCAAAGACCGGAACCAGTACCAGGATCACCACGATCGGATCCACGAACATGCAACCGATGAAAAACGCAATTGAAATCACGAACAACACGCCAATCGCGCCCATCTCGCTGATACCGATGGCGCCCAGTATCTGCTGCGGCACCTGCGCGAAAGAAATCACCCAGGAAAACGCAGCACCAGCGCCAACCAGAATAAAGACGATGGCTGTTATGAGACCAGTGGATTTGGCCGTGTCATAAACATTTGCCAGCGTCATCGACCGGAAGACACCAACTTCGAGGATAAGCGCGTAAAGCACGCAGGCCGCTGCCGCCTCGGTCGGGCTGAAGATGCCTCCGTAGATGCCGCCAATGATGATGATCGGAAAGCCCATTGGCCAAAGCGCCTCCCGCATGGTCGTCAGGCGCTCGCCCCAACTGGCCTTGGGTTCGGTCGGAACGTTGTTGCGCACGGCGTACACGTAACTGTACCCGGAAAACAGGACGAGGATCAGCAGCCCGGGGCCAATGCCCGCGATGAACAGTTCAGCAATCGACGTGCTGGAAACAACACCATAGATGATCATCCCGATCGATGGCGGGATCAAAAAGGCAATGTCGCTGGCGTTGACGATCAGTGCCAGCACAAAGCTGTCTTTGTAGCCTGCCTTCAACATGCGGGGCCGCAGCGGCGAGCCGATCGCCACAACCGTTGCCTGGGTCGATCCCGAAACGGCGCCAAACATGGTGCAGGCAGCAGCGGTGGAAATCGCCAGCCCGCCACGGATATGGCCGACATAGGCCATCACCACATTGATCAACCGTCCGGCTGACTGGCCGCGCGTCATGATATCCGCAGCAAAGATGAACATCGGCACCGCAATCAAGGATGCGGGGCGGATGCCGGCCATCATCTGCTGCACCATCGTCTCGGTCCTGGCCAAATCACCGAACAGCATCAGAAAACCGATGAATGCACCGGCAATCAGCGGGATCATCATCGGGAAGCCCAGAAGAAGCAGGACAATCATGGTCAGGAAAATTGTTGCAGCCATTGAATTGCCCTCAGATCTCGATTTCTTCTTCGCTCTCATACCCTTCTTGCACATGGGTCGAGAGATAGATTTCGGGCGACGTAAAGTTACGCACCGCGGTCAGCAGATACTGGGTGCCGGTCATGAAGAACCCGGCAGGTACCCAGATCAAAATCACCCAAACAGGGATCTGCAACGCGGGCAACACGCGCCCGCGCGACGCCTGAGCGCCGATGTACTTCACCGAGTAGTAACAGAGCAGGAACATGAAAAATGCCGTGATCACGGCAATCACGACCATAAGTGCCTTGCGAACGCGTGGTGGAAACGTGTCATAGATGGCCGACATGCGGATATGACGGGCATGGCGTGCAGCATAGCTGATACCAGCAAATGTGATCAGGATGATCAGTATGCGGTTCAGTTCTTCGGAAAAGAAAATCGAATGCCCCAGCAAAAACCGTCCAACAACGTTGGCCACGGTATTGGCCGCCATCAGCAAGACGCCTGCGGCCAACAGAAATGATTCCGTACGGCTTATTGCGCTGTCCAGAACACCCAAAAATCCCGGCAAGGCCGAATCATGCGGATTGCCCATTTTCTCTCCCTATTGATTGGGCGGCAGGCCGGTAAAGTCCCGGCCCGTCGCGTTTCACCAAAGGGTTTCAGTTTGCTGTGGCCGCGAGGTCCGCTTTCATTTGCTCGAGAATGGCCGCGCCGCTATCGCCGGTCATTTCGACAAACTTCGCCTCAACCTCGGCTGCCGCCTCCTTGAAACACTGGCGCTGATCATCGCTCAGCACGGTAACCTGCATTTCCGGCTTGGCCTCCATGATCTTGGCCAGCTCCGTCTCTGCCGCCTGCTGTTGATACACAACCGTGTGGTCATAGGCGGCCTGGGCCGCGTTTTGAACGACCTGCTGATCTTCGGCGCTCAACCCGTCATAGAAATCCTTGTTGGCCATTACTGCCGTGGTGAAGTTGTTATGTCCTGCATAAGTGATGTAGTCGGTCACTTCGTAGATCTTGGTGGAGTAGAGGAAGAACGTCGGGTTCTCTTGTCCCTGGATAACATTGGTCTGCAGACCACCATAAACCTCGCCCCAGGGAAGTGGCGTCGGCGTGGCGCCAAAAGCCTTGTAGCTTTCCACCAGAAGCGGGTTGGTCATGACCCGGAATTTCACTTCGTCCAGATCGGAACATGTTGCAACCGGCGTTTTGGTGGTCATGGCGACCTCGCCTTCGGGGAACATGTTCAACAACTCCAGCCCCTGATCGGCATAGAGTGGTTTGAACATTTCATTGATCGCCTTGCTCTCTTTGTAGAAGCGCGCCAGATGCTCCTGATCAGTGGGCAGCAGGTAAGGGACAAAAAAGACCTGCGCTTCGGGAATCAGCGACCCGGTAAAACCTGGTGATTGGTCCACGAACTGCAGAATTCCGTCCTGAGTCTGCTCCATGATATCGGCGGATTCACCCAGGGTGCCATAGGGGAACAGCTGGATCTCGTGATCCGAGTTCGCCTCGATCTCTTCCTTGAATTTCTGGGCATAAATGCCCTGCACATCGGTCATCGCTTCTTCGAATGCATACCGCCAGGTTTCCGCCTGCACGGTGGTGCCTGCTGTCAGTGCAATTCCCGCAGCCGTCAGGACTCCAAATGTAAATTTGATGGATTGAGCCATAGTTTCCTCCCAAGATCACCGGTGCCGGAGCACCGTCGTGCTCGGTTTGAGAGAAATTGTACTGCATGTCAATTTATTTATTGTAGCATGACAATGTTAAAACGTGAAAGGGGCAACTCCCTCAGGCGGCCGCCTGAGCATACCGGCAATCAGCTCCAGGCCTTGCCGGAACCGCTCCAGATCCTGGATGCTGCCCAGCGAAATGCGTACTGCATTTTGCTGTGATGTATTTGGAGTAAGGAAAGGCGCATCCGGGGCGACCGCCACCTTCAGTTCGCGCGCATACGAGACAAAACTTCCAGTGGTCCATCCCTCTGTCAGCGGCAGCCACAAATGAAGCGCCGATGGGTGCCCCTGCCACCGCCAGCCGTCAAGTACGTCCGCCGCAATACGGTAGCGTTCGTCCAACGCGCGCCGCTGCCATTGCGCAAGTTCAACTGCGGTTCCATCCTTTACCCACCGGGTCGCCAGTTCGCATATCAATGGTGTCGCCATCCAGCCGAACACGACAATCCGCCCGGTCAATGCAGGCAGCAGATGGTCCGGCGCAGCCATGTAGCCTGCGCGCAACCCGGACACGGTGCACTTGGTGAAGGTTGTCAGATATATCGATCGTTCGGGCGCCAGGGCGGACACGGGAACAGGCCGGTATTCTGCAACAGGACCAAACGCATCGTTCTCTATGATGTACAATTCGTACTTTCGGGCGATTTCCACCAATTCCCTACGCCTGCCTTCAGGCATCATTCCGGCCGTGGAGTTGGCTAACGACGGAAGTACAAACAATACTTTAGCGGATTTTTCACGGCAATGACGCTCTAGCGCATCAGGGATGACTCCATCCGCGTCCGTCTCAAGCCCCACAAGGTTCAGTCCGAGATAGGAACATCCAGAAACCAATAGATGATGCGTGATCCGGTCAGATACCACCGTGTCACCCGGGCGGGTCAACGCCGACAGCGCGGCAGACATCCCGTGGCTGACCCCATTTGTCATGATGATGCGTTCCGGGGATACTTCCAATCCGCAAATCCTCAACCAATCCGCTCCGGCGGCGCGATGCGCGTCATGGCCAATATTCGGACGGCAAGACAAATAGTAGGTCGGGTCCAACCCTGCGGGTAACTCTTTCAACGCCTGCTGAAACCGCTCTGCATGTTGCTGCGAGAAAACCGGTCGAGAAATCGACAAGTCGAAACCGGATCCTCTTTCCGAGCTCAGTTGAAACGGCTGGTCGTTGGGTTTGTCAGGATCCAGAACGTAGCTACCCCGTCCCACCTGACCATCAATCAACCGTTGCCGCCGCAAACTTTCATAAGCTTTGCTGACCGTATGTACGCTCAGGCCCAGTTCTTCGGCCAGTTTGCGATGAGTCGGAAGCTGCGTACCCTTTGGCAGCTTGCCATCAGAGATCGCCCTCGCAATGGATCGCGCGAGACTGGAATGTATAGGTGAGCCGAGGGAACTGGGGTCAGGAAGCCAAATTGTCATGCGACATATGTATAATTGATCAGTACAAACTGGCAATACAAACGTCGGCTTTCAGATTTTTCCAGCGAGGCTTGTCGTAGCAGCGTCATTTCCTGTCTGCCGCCAATAACCCCGACCGTTCGCGAGTTAGGCAAGGTGCAACTTCTCAATATCGCGGCTGGGTGTGCGAAGTTCGTAGGGCAAACAGGTTTTCAGTCCTCGAGTCGCTACTTGTCGAGCGTGGTCAATATCCGGCTGTCCAACGACAAAATACGCGCGCTTTGGTTGCGGCTTTGATCTCGTAAGGCTTCGGCATAACCAACAGCAGACTCGGTTGTTGGCCGCATGCTCTCGAACAGCGGTTCGTCGGAATGAATGGCGATAATCTTGCTTTTACCAAGCGTGCTGTCATCGACCTGAAACGCAACGCCGCCGTTTTCCTGACTTTCCGCAATGGAATAGGCGACGCGCACTGACAAAGGTCCATTGCGTCCGTTACGGAGCGTCGAAATGTCGTTGTTCTGGCGTGAAATGTTGGGAATCAGATGGAACACGTTGCCGGAAACGTCCAACACCGAAACAGACAGAAAGCCATCCTGAGCGTCAGCAGGCAACACTATGTCGATAACCGGGTTTTCGCCAACCACATAATCCCCGGTCGGGTTTGGTGCGTTACCCGCTTCTCCGTTGCTGAAGTCTATACCGATTTCCCCCGCTGGCGCTGCCGGGAGAAAATTCTCGATCAGGCACAACGTCGGATTCAGGATACTGGTGTCGACGGTAACCGGGCGCTCTCCCCCAACCGCGCGAACGGAATCGAACAGGGCCGCACGTGTTTCAGCCGTTGCAACTGTTCCCTTGACCAGGATCTGGCTTTCGGGGCCGTAACCGGCGGCCGGAGGGTCCACTAGGTTCAACTCACCGCAATCGGCAAGGTTTTCGAGAACCGATGTAATTGCTTCGGCAGACAAAAACAGTTCCCTCAGTTCCACAGAAACATTGCCCTTCAATCCGCCGGAAAATCCCGCGCTGAAAACTTGTTCAACTTGTTCCTGGATACCCTTGTCACTCGTCAGGCCGTTGACCGACGCGTCATTCCCATTCAGCTCAAGTCTCCAGGAGTCCAACGGAGAAAGGGCCTTTATTGTGGCCACCACGTCCGCGCCCCATGTTTCAGCAATTTCACCAGATGCCAGTGTGAGTTGGGCGAATCCAGCGTCAGATTCCACGATTGCAGTGATTTCCTCTCTGATCTGTTCAGTCGGTACATTGCCAATCGCACGGGGAACGCCGTTTTGGGGCGCTTCCACAATCAGTGTATATGGGTTGGCTACGGGATAGGTTGGTCCCATCATGCTGTCGAATAATCCCGCTACGTATCCACCTGCGCCCAACAAAGCCAAGAAACCAACAAGCAAAATTACAACCAACCCACTGCGCGACCCTGTTTCATTCGCCTGTGGTGCAGGGCGCGAAGATTTTGGTTCCTTCATGAGCGCGGCTTGTGGCTTCGCCGGTTCTGGTTTTGCAGCACCCTTGGGCACGATAATCGTCGCATCCTCCAAAGGTGTTGTGTGCTCGGCCTTACGATTGGCAAGAGTGCGCAAAACCTCTGACGCGCTTTGAAAACGGTCGTCGGGGTCGGGAGCGGTCATCTTGTCGATTATCGACTTCAAAGGGTCCGGCACATCTTCTGTGTCCAAACGCTTTTTCTTATTCTCGACCACCTCCATCGGATTGCGCCCTATCTCGGGTGACTTGCCACGATAATTAGCCAAAAGCAGAGCGCCCAGAGAGTACAGGTCGGTGCGGGCATCCGTTTTGCCCGACAGTTGCTCTGGTGCGGCGTAGGCATATTTCCCGGCAAATTCGTTGCCGACAATGGTTTCTGCGCCGGGATTGGTGTCCTTGGCGATGCCAAAGTCGATAATCACTGCCTGCGCCGGGTCGCCGTTGCGCAGGATGATGTTGTCCGGACTCAGGTCCCGATGAACAATGTTCCTTGCATGCGCCGCCTCAAGGCCTTCACATACCCTCTTGCAGACTGTCAAAAGGTCCGCAGAAGACATCGGGCCTTCTTTAAGCTTTGCGTCCAATCCCGGCCCGTCCACATAATCCATCAAAAGATAAACGTGGCCATCGGCAGTTCGGTGATTTTCCGAATATCGCACCACTGCATCGTGCCGGATTTCACGGATTTCCTCTTCTCGCGTGAGCAGGACGAGGTAATCATCATTGCCCGAAAACTCTGCCTTAAGCACTTTTAGCGCAACTTGTCGGCCTGAAATTTCCGACTTGGCCCGATACACATCCGACGTGCCACCCCGGCCCAGGATCGCCTCGATACGGTAAGTATTATTTACCAAGTCGCCTGGCTGAAACAGGTCACCGGCGCGGGATTCGGTCATTCGGCCCCCATAGATCAATCGGTTGAAGCGAGTACGTTCTTAACCAAGCGCCTGGAATTCCACCCGACGGTTTTCATCTGCGCGGGTATCGTCCGAGTTATAGGGAACGGTTTCACCCATCCCGATGGCTTCCAGCCGGTTTTCCGGAATGCCGCAATCACCCACAAGATGACGTTTTACTTCCTTTGCACGCAGCAAGGACAGGTTTTGGTTATAGTCTGCCGACCCCGAACTGTCTGTGTGCCCGATGATTTGAAAGACCTGAACATCCACCGATTTCATGGCCTGGCAAAGCGAAGCGAGCTTGGGTTTCTGGTCGTCACGCAAGGCCGCAGAGTCAAAATCGAAACTGATCTGCAAATTGACCTGATCCTCCTTCGCGACTTCTTGATAATCTGTCGCTGCAGCCACTGTGGTTCCACTGCTTTCTTCGGTTTCTGCGGTCGTAGCTTGCGTTGAAGGCACTATAACCAAGCCGCGCGTTTTTTGCTTGTTGAACGCATCGGTCATCTCTTCTGCCGTCATCTCGCTCGAAGTTTGTGCGCTTGCCGCTTGCAGGGCGAACAACCCCACCGCGACCGATGAACAGAAACGAACGAGATTTTTTTTGAAGAACATTGCCCGGCTCCCTGGCGCCAAATGAAGAGTTCTCCTGAGATTAACCAACGGGAATTGGTGTCACAATCATTATGTGCATTTGTTGAGCCTTCGACGTGACAGTTGCAAAAGAGCATCCTAAAGTATCGCTGAGCGGTAAGAACGTCGGTTCACAGGGAAATAACTCATGCGTATCGTGCCTGCGATAATTCTGGCAATCGCAATTCTGCTGGCACCTATCATCTGGTACGTCTTCCCGATGCTTGTTTCGTCTGACGAGACATTTGATGGCCCGGCCATCGATTCAGGTGCGCGGATCGAAATTGAAATGCTCAGCCAGCAGGTCGAAGATCTGAGAAATCGCTTGGAAGAAATTTCCGGTGAAATCGGGCGCTTGCAATCCGGCAATGCCGCACCGTTACTTCAACCCGATAGCCTTGATGCGGATTCATATGGTTACGACAGCACGTCACCCAACGATATCATCGATGCCTATGCTCAGGTCGTTCTGATTGCCAACAGAAACAAGGTGAACCGAGAGTTGGAGATCGCGTCGCCATCATTTCTGGCTCAAACCTTCGGGCCGCCACGCGAGAACCTGACCGACACATGCCAAGCCATGACCAACGAGCGGTTGGCTGACAAGCTTATCCTCGAACAGGTTGGCCCGGTGCAGGTCCGTATGCTGAGACCCGCAATCGATTCTCTGCGTCAGGTCTTCGACAACATTCGAAGGACAGATCCGGACCTGTATGCCCGGATAAACACGGCCGGTTCGCTGTGTGTGCGGCTGATCCGGGGATCGACCTCATCGGCGTCAGCCCATGCTTACGGTTTGGCTGTGGATTTGAACATCGACGGTGTTCTGGACACATTGGGCGATGGGAAAACCCAGTTGGGTCTGACGATCCTGGCCGATTTCTTCCGCGAAGAGGGCTGGGTATGGGGCGCGGCCTGGGGCCGCGAAGACTCGATGCATTTCGAAGTCAGCCGCAACAAAATCGAGGAATGGATCGAAGAAGGCGCGCTTTAGCGGCAATCCACGTTTCGAAATCCGTCCTTGCAACAGAACCGTTCCAAGCCTTCATGAGCGCCCTGTTCTATACGGTCATTTCCTGTTCCGCGAAGGCAACCGCTTCTTCAGAAAGCACTTTCACTTCATCAAGCTCGCGGTTTTGGAATGCCATTTTCAATCGGTCCAACAAGCTTTCAGCTTGATCGCGATTTTGCGTCGCTGACGCGATGGCCCCATGGGCCGGTTCGACAAATTCCAAATACACACGGGCAGCGGCATTGCCATTCGCTATCGCCGCTTCTGCCGTTTCGAGACAGTGAAATGCAGCCAGAAAATTTCGGGCACGCGCGGCTTGATCGGCCTCGGCCAAAGCCGCATGAACCTGTCCAAGTTCTGGTTTGACGCAATTGCCCACGTTGACGCGCTGCAACTCTTTCGCACGGGCGACCAACTGTCTGAATACGCTGGCGTATTTTCCGTCCTGCAGGACGTCTTGGGTCACTTGTTCGACGATCCGCCGTGCAGTCTCAAGCATGGCCAGCGCACCCGCTTGATCAGGAAGGATGGCTCGAGCTTGCCGAAGTGTCTTTATGCACTCGGACAGTTCAGTCGAGAATTGGCGGGAAGCAGGTAGCTTTTTCAACCCGCCCACCATCGCGAAAATGCGGGCATAGACTTTGTCGAAGTCGTCATCTTTTTTCACGGCTGGCAACTTTGAAGCCAAATCCAGCCCCTTTGTGCCCACTCGCAATTCGGTACGCGCCTTTTGCAGCATGACAACCGCACCGACCCAATTGTCGCTTTTGGTAAAGTTGGCGGCGTCGTTCATCATCTCGCGGACGTCGTTCAGAACTGGCTGCGCCGGACCACCTGCTGGAGCAAGGGCTTCGATCCTTGCGATTTCAGCAGTAAGTTCCGTGACCAGGCGCGCATAGTCGGCCCCACGTGAGGCCTCTTGCATCATGGCAGTATGGCGGTGATCCTGCCCTTCGCATACGGCCAGAGCCTGCCCGATATCCCCGCGTGCGATTGCCGCCTGCCTGCGCTTTTCGTCTGCTTCCATGCGCGCGAGATAATCGAGAATGGCTATATCCCCCCCAGTGTGTTTCTGGGCCAGGGTCTGCTTGAGCCGCGTCTGAAACTTCTTCTCTTCCTCCAGGTACAAGACGGCCGCATCGTACTCCCGATCCAGAGCGCGAGCCGTGTCACGTTCCCGATCCAATACTATTTCAGCGTTTTCTCCAGCACCCTGGGCAATCAGATCGCGCGCCTTGGAAAGTGCTTTCGAAAGGGGGGCGGACAAAGGTTGCAACAACCGCGCCCCCCGCGGAGGCAAGGCATGAACCCGCGCCAAAAGTAACTCGAAATCTTGTGCAGTCCGTTCGAAATCGCCGCTTTCATCGGTCCGATCGCCGCCTTCGGGCCCCTGCGTATCTGTAAATCTTTCCAAAAAGGCTCGTTGGGATTTGGTCAGCATAAGCTTGAACTCCGGTTCAAAGCAGTCGGGAACAAAGATAGCCTAGGTTTCGGAATGTGGCGGAAATTTGTTGCTCCTCCAACATACTTGGCCCCGGATATTAACGAGAAACACACATCTCGGCTCTTTGTGCTTGCCTGATACGGCCCAAAAGGGGTTCTCTGTCAACTACCCGACCATTTGAATACAGTAAGGAACCAATGCGTTTTCCTCGGTTAGCCGTCTCGCCCAAACTTATAGCCTGCTTGATCTCCGCGTTGCTGTTCGGGGCGGATAACGGACCGGCGTCGGCACAGTCCGCCGGCAATCTGGCACCGTCCACTTTTCAGCCGCAGAACCAGCGCGCAACGTCAGGGCCAGTGACCGTCGCGCGAGACCCGGGTGCGCAGACTCCGCCGGGGTCTGACAGGCTATTCGTCACCATCGGCACCGTCGAAATCCAAAATGCCTTACCTCAGATGGCGGCCGCAAATCAGGCGTTCACACAATCTCTGGCTGGCAAACGGGTTCCTGTTTCCGAGATTTTCAGAGCCACAAGGGTATTGGAAAGTGAATATGCAGATGCAGGATATGTGCTGGCCCGGGTTGTTCTGCCGCAGCAGACTGTCAGGGATGGCGGCGCACTCAGGATCGTTGTGGTTGACGGATTCATTGAACGAATTGATGCAACAGCCGTCCCCGAACCCGTGCGGGGCCGGATCGTCCGCCTGACGGATCCCCTGATCGGAAAGCGCGGCATTCGTCTTCAGCAAATCGAGCGGGCACTTTTACTGGCCGGCGACACCTATGGTGTAAGGCTGTCTTCCACCCTTTCCACAGGCCGGCAGGATGGCGGCACGTTGCTCACCCTGGATGGCGAATACCAAAGGGTGACCGGATCATTTGGTTTCGACAACTCGCTTTCCGACGAACTAGGTCCACTAAATTTGAGCGCCGGTGTGGAACTGAACGGCGCGCTTCAGATGGGCGAGACGTTTTACGCTCGCCTCGGCGGCTCTCCGACCCGGTATTTTTCAGACTCGGCCCAATACCGCATTCTTGCTGCCGGCGCCGTGTTTCCGATCGGCTTGAGCGGGTTGACCTTCAACATCGAAGGCACATCCAGCCGGTCGACGCCAGATAATGAACTCATTCCGACCAACAGCAGCTTTGACCGCCTGTCTTTCCGGTTTTATTACCCATGGATCCGGTCGCGACGGTTCAACTTGTCCTCGCAGTTCATTCTTGATCGCACAAGTGACGAGCAAAACCTGATCGGAACAACGACCGAGTTCCCAGTCTATGACGACGAATTGAGCGTTCTGCGGGCTTCCCTCGATGGGACTTGGAACTACGATGACGGATCATACCTGCAAGCCAGTGCAGTTTTGTCACAGGGCATAGATGCGTTTGGCGCGCGGACAACACCAGGGCCAGGGGAAACACCGCTTTCACGTCAGGGTGCTGATGCGGTTTTTACCAAGCTCGTATTGGGTTTCCAGTATCTTCGCCCATTTGACAAGAATTGGAGCCTGTCGTTGCGCGGTCGCGCCCAAAGCAACTTCGGGGATCCACTGGTGTCCTCCGAACAGATCAGCCTTGGCGGCACGGGAGAGTTGTCGACCTTTGATGCCGGAACGATCAAGGGCGATGATGGATGGGTCCTGAGGGCCGAGGTTGCCCGACAGATGGCGCTTTCCATTGGCGGCTATCCGTTTATTGGCAAACCATATTTGTTCGGAGCCACAGGTATGGTAGGACTGGAAAATCCGACTGTTTTTGAACAAAGCACCACCAAGGCTTCCAGTTACGGACTTGGATTCGAATTTTTGACGATTGAAAACTCCCCATTCAAGTCCGGATCATTGCGAGTTGAGTATGGGAGAGGGTTAAGAGATGATCTTGAACCAGATGAGAACCGCTTCAGCATCGTCGCCAGCCGCAGGTTCTAACAAGATGGCACACCCATATTCTTCACCATTCCTAGTCGGCACCTTGGCGACGTTGCTCTGCACAACTGCCTTGGCGGACAGTCTGCCAACGGGCGGAACCGTAAGCGCTGGTTCCGTGGCGATCACTTCTCCATCGTCGTCCCAAATGAACATCAATCAGGGCTCAGATGCCGCCATCGTCAACTGGAACAGTTTCTCCATCGGTCAGGATGCTCAGGTCAACATTGCCCAGCCAACGGCAAACAGCACTTTGTTGAACCGGGTAACCGGAAACACTACCTCGCAGATTCATGGCCAGCTGAACGCCAATGGTCAGGTTTTTCTGGTCAACCCAAACGGTATTTTCATCGGCCCGAACGGACATGTACAAACCGGCGGTTTCGTGGCGTCCACTTTGGATATCAACAACGACGATTTCCTTACCGGGCAATATCGATTCAATGGGCACGGCAGTTCGGCAAGTGTCGAAAATGCGGGCCAGATTTCAGTTGTACCGGGGGGATATGCCGCTCTGATGGGTGGCAAGGTCAAAAACTCGGGTGTCATCCGGGTCCCTCTGGGCAAGGTTGGCCTGGCGGCCGGAGAGCAGATTACGCTTGACGTCTCCGGTGACGGTTTCCTTCAGGTTGCCGTACCCTCCGACAGCGACGACAGCATGGATGCATTGGTCGAAAACTCCGGGTTGATCGAGGCAAATGGCGGTCAGGTGCATCTGTTGGCGGCCAGCGCGCGGGATGCGGCGCGTCAGGTTGTGAACATGTCGGGCGTGATCGAGGCGCAGACAGTCGGCGGACGTTCCGGCGCCGTTGTTCTGGGAGGAAGCGGCGGCAGCGTTAACGTCAGCGGAACAATCAACGCTTCTGCACAGGTAGAGTTGGTTGAAACCAGTCCGCGTCCCGTGGCTCGACCGGCGACCGGAGGGGACATCACCATCACTGGCGAGCAGATCACGCTTGCTGGCGCCGAGCTTCTGGCCGACGGGGCAGGGGAGGGACAAGGCGGCCTGATCCGCGTGGGCGGTGACTATCAAGGCAGCGGCACTCTTCAGCACGCTTCGCACGTTGATGTCGATGCCGATACACGGCTGTCCGCCAATGGCGGCGACAGCGGGGACGGCGGTCGCATCATCGTCTGGTCCGATGTCTATACCGAGTTCGACGGCCTGATATCCGCCCGGGGCGGTGATATTGCTGGCGACGGTGGCTTTGCCGAAGTGTCGGGCAAACTGGATTTGCGCTATCGCGGTTTGGCCGATTTGCGAGCACCCAACGGCGAAGTCGGACTGCTGCTGCTCGATCCTACAAACATCACCGTGCCCGGCACCATTGACGTGGTCACGATAGAATCCAATCTGGCTACCACCTCTGTTGAACTCAACACCAATGGCACCGGATCTTTGGTTGTGGGTGGTTCCCCGACGGATCTCGGCGGCTCGGGAGCGGACGCCGGCGACATTACGATCAACAGCGCGATTACCTGGAACAGCTTCAGCGAATTCCGGTTGACAGCTAACCGAAATGTCATCCTGAACGCCGGGATAACCGGAACGACCGGTGAGTTTGCCATTAATGCCGGCGGCACGATCACCACCGGCGCAAGCGGAGCCGTAAACGTAGGGACTTTCCGACTGGAAAACGGTACTTGGTCTCAGGTGAACGGAACGTTGCCCGCATTTCAGGCTTCGGATTTTCAACTCGGCGGTTCCACCACCTTTTTGCGTGCCCTCGGCGGTGACGGGTCTGCTGCCAATCCATATCAATTGGCGGACATCTACGGCGTACAAGGGGTAAACAGCACCTCACTATCCTCGTCGAATTTCGTGCTTGCCAATGATATCGACGCAAGCGGAACATCTGGTTGGTTCGATTTTGGCGAAGGTTTCGAGGGATTCCAGCCCATCAGTTCGTTTGACGGAACCTTCGATGGGATGGGCCACACGATTGACGGGCTGTTTGTCGACCGCTCCGGAGCTATAGGCGGGCTGTTTACCACGCTAGGAAGTAGCGCGGTCGTAACAGATTTGCGGCTCGCGAATGCTGATATCGTGACCGGCGGCGGAGGTATCCTTGCCGCTGTCAACAACGGGTTGATCGAAGGCTCGTCTGTCTCGGGATCGATGAGCAATCAGTCTTCGGGTGGGTTTGAGTACGGCGACTCCGGTCCCTTCGGCGGCATGGTTGGAACAAATAACGGCACCATTCGCGACAGTTTCTCGTTGGCTTCTGTCAGCTACCAAGAGCCGGGTTTTGGGTCAGGGTTGGTTGAAATCGGCGGGCTTGCGGGTGTGAACGATGGAACCATACTCAGGTCTCACGCGGGCGGAACGGTTACGGGCACCGATCCTGGGTCTGGTTCAACCATCGCCAGCTTCCATGCGGGCGGCCTGGTTGGTGAGAATGGTTCGACCGGGTCCATTCAAAGCTCTTACGCCATCGGCGACGTAACACTTCCCCTTGCCGGCGGCACCGGGACGGCAGGGGGCCTGATTGGCAATAATGCAGGTGGAACAGTATCTGCATCCTATTCAACAGGCGGTGTTTCGGTTTCGAACGGAACTGCTATCACCGGTGGTCTGGCCGGGGCCAATACAGGAACGGTAAGCGGTTCTTTCTGGGACACGGGCACGTCCGGACAAAGCACCAGTGCGGGCGGCACCGGGTTGAACACGGCCCAGTTTCAGGACACGGATGGTTTTGTCTCGCTGGCAAGCGCCGTTGGGTGGGATTTCGCGAACAACTGGGCTCCGGGCGCATTCGGCCTCTATCCCCAGAACTACACCACCAGCCCCGTGATCTACGTGACATATGATCCACTGTCCGCCCAATACGGCAGCACATTCTCCGCGACCGCAACCGGCACCGTCACAGGTGGTCCGGGAACCTATTTGTTCGGGCCGGCAGGTGACACACTCGACACCGCACCAGCCTTCACAAACTTGTTCTTTGCCGACGATACGGTAGGAAGTACGACGTTTGCGACGTCGACGACATCGCTCAACAGCTCTCAAGGCATAACATATGACGTCGCGGCCCTGTCCGGTGCAGGAACGGTTACACCCGCGCCTTTGACTATTACCGCAAATGACCAGTCCAAGACATATGGCACCACGTTCAGCTTTGATGGCACGGAATTCACGGCAACGGGCTTGATCGTCGCGAATGAAGATTTTGTGTCGAGCGTCACGCTGACAAGTGCAGGCTCGGCCGAGTTTGCCAGTGTAGCCGGAAGTCCCTACGCAATCGTCGCAAGCAACGCGACCGGCGGGGGGTTGAGCAACTACGATATCACCTATGTAAACGGTCAGCTGACCGTGGATCCCGCGTTTTTGTCCATCACCCCCGACTTCCTGAGCCGCACTTATGGCGACGGCTTCGCCTTTACCGGAACCGAGTTTACGACAACGGGCCTTTTGGGGTCCGACACGGTGACAAGCGTGACACTGACCAGCGCTGGCGCGGCTCAGTTCGCTCCGGCATCGGGCAGCGCCGGATATCTGATCGAATCCAGCAACGCCATCGGGTCAGGTGTCGGGAACTACGACATTTTTTATGATACCAGCCTATTGTTCGTTGATCCTGCGTCTTTGACTGTTACCGCGCTAAATCAGGTAAAACCGGAAGGTCTTGAATTTGTTTTCAACGGGACCGAATTCACCACTTCTGGCCTTGTGAATCCGGCCGATAATGTTGCCTCAGCGCAGCTGCAAAGCGCAGGTGCCTCAGCGGACGCAACAATTGATGACTCGCCTTACGCAATATCTGTTTCCAATGCGACCGGCAGCGGCCTGTCGAACTATGTCATTACTTATGTGGCCGGCCTTTTCGATGTTGTGGAGGAAATAAACGTTCCGTATCCGCCGATACCCAAGATCGAAATCACCCCGACCGTAGATACCAAGATCAGTACCGGCGGCGGTGGCGGTGGCTCCAGCACCGGTGGCACTGCCGTCACACCGGTCGAAGAAGCAGCCAAGACGCTGGATACGGTCGAAATCGTTTCCGATGACTTGGATGCCCGTATCGCGTCGTGCGGTGGCCAAGGTGACGATGTTGCATTGTACCTGGCCTGTCTCGCCGATGCGATGGACGACTACGCGGGCGATCTTGAAAGCATTGCATCCGACCTGCCGCCCGGTTTGGAACAGATCGGAGACATTGTCCGCGGTGCGGCCGCCGGGGTACGGGAAGCAGGCGAGAATGCCAATCGCCGTCTTGCCCTGGCAACCACGGCCGCAGAACGTGAATCCATCCGGCGTGAGGCCGCCACACAAGCACGACGTGCGATCCAGTCGGCTCAATCTGAAATCCGTAAGGCGATCACCCTGATCCGAGCTGATGATCCGGAACTGGCGGGATTGCAACGTCAGCAGGTCGAGACAATCGTACAGGCGGTGGGCCGCGCCGAGATTAGCCTGTCCCGCGTGCTGGAGTTGTGATGCACCGGCACGACGGATGACTTGCTTCTACGTGTGATTTCAAAAGGCGCTCCAGCTCTGCAGGGCAGGGGCGTACAAATTGAAACGCCTAACGGCAGGCAATCGCGAAAGTGGCCCCAACCGCAGCAATGTTTCCATTGACTGGATGATTAATCATTCCTCTACGTTATTGTTGACGGGATGGATTTTTGCGAAATCCGATTGGCATATGAAGAACGCCGCGCAACACATTGTAAGTAAAAAAATATCAAAATCCACAAGCTGAACTGGTTGGTTGAATTCATTGCGTATTTAAGAAATTTGTAATGCTAACTGTTCAGATGTGGTAGATTGAAACAGTCGATCGCCGTCTCTAGTTTTTGGTGTTTCCACCTTTTAGCAAAGCAGGAAGGTCAAGGAACGCGGGGTGTTCTTTCGCGGCCAACCTTCTTTCTTTAGGTCCCGATACGAGAGACGTTCGCTCGATGATCGCAGGAACGTTTCCCGCGATGTGTTTGAATGTAGTGCACCGTGTTTGGTGGTTTGGTTGTAAATGGTACTGGGGGGTTGTCCCAATGAGTGGGGATAAGCAAAAGGGTTTGCCGTCTTCGTCGTGGTCCGACGAAGCCGGCTTTGAAAATACTAAGGCCGCATTGGGGTCTGTCTGCAAGCGTCGCTTTGCAGACATTGCCTTTGGCCAGAGGGTGGGCAGATGACTGTTTGCTGCTTGCCCAGACCGGTTGATGACATCTCACTCCCCAGAGGACTAAGGCTTAACCTTGTTCCTTTTGGATTGCTTTGTGTTTTGTCGGGTTATTCAGTTTATGCGGTGCTGGTATTTGCCGGACTGAATCCGTTACTCGCGCTAACCGCGCAATTCGCTTTGTGTTGGGATCTTAATCTGCGATGCCACGCAACTCATGTGTTCCGTTCCAGAGGAACAACCAGGTCGCGCGTCTATATCCTTGCGAATATCGTCGTGTATCTGTCGAACCTTTACCTACTGCAGTTGGTATTGAAGTCTGGCGCAGACGCACTTACGGCTCAGGCCCTGGCGCTTTTGCCGATTGCGCTTCTTTCACACGTTTTGAACTCCCATGCTTTGGGCGTGCGGCCACGCGACTATCGGGGCGATTTGGTCTGACCTCACGAAGGCCAGTTCGCGTCCTGCGCGCGCTGTGCCTCGGTCAAACCGTCGTCAAAGTAAGTCTCATAATATTCGTTTTCGACCCGGTGCGTCTGCAGCCAGATTCCCGGCGCGTGAATCGCTTCGCAATGCGCTGGAAAGCGCCCGTGTGTATCATGGATATAGGTGCAGATATCGCGCGCGCAGTTGATCACATCCTGCTCGTATTCTCCGGCCTCTTCCAGATACTTGTTCCCGAAATCACCTTTGTAGATCCTGGCGAACAACTCCTCGTTTTTGTAGATGCCGCCATCGCCGAACTTGCCGGCAATAACCGCATCAACGGCATCCGACATTGAATTGTAATAGGGTGGGCATTTGCCCTTGATCAGATGTTCCCCGTGGTGACGCAGTCCCACTGCGTGAGCGCGGACATCCTTCATCCTTGTGATCGGCAGCGTATGCCAGCGGAACAAATCCATGAACCGCCATCTTGGCGAAACATGATCGAAGTTCAGCATGGATCCGTATTTCTTCTGGAACTTCGGATCGCCAAGCAAAACAGGCGGAGAGATTGCAGCGTGTATCCAGCCACCGAGGCCCAAGGCCTCCGTGACCAGAAACAGGTTTTGAATCAGCAGATCCGCTTCGATCTGAGTACGCATCTGGCCCAGGGCGCCCAATGGAATTTTGATATCGGGGTTCAGGAATCCCTTCTTGATCCACTCCTTGACACCAGCGGGCTGATAAAAGTTCCGATCATCCACAATGACCGGGCGCGCATGGTCGGGTTGGGTCAGCAGATACATCAACGCATTGATGTACTGGTGCGACAGATCCACCACGGGGAAAAAGATCGTTGATCCGGGCCTGTTCGACAAAAACCGGTTTGCATCAAGATAGGCCGGAAAGTCGCGCATATCGGCGGGCACATCAATACGGCGATCCAGAATGCGCACCTTGGCTCGTTCCGCCCGCTCGATCAGCACATCCGGCGTCCAGTTTTTGGTGCCGCCTGCCAATGGATCGAGACGGCGCAGGAAATATGTACCGCTATCGTTGATCATGAAGAAATGCGTGCCTTGCGCATTATCCGGGCTTCCCGCAGTGCGCCCTTCCATCACCAGGTTGGGTTTGGACATGATCGGATCGCCGCTTTCGTCGTCGAAAAAGGGTCTGTCCGGCATGGTCATGCCTGACGCGCCGGTTGCCGCGATCAGAATGGCCTCTTGCAATGGATCGAGGGGTGAACGTTCGTTTTCTGACGTCCAACTTAAAGAGCCTGCAACCACGTTCGAACCACGGCTGACCCGCTTGGTTCGCCGGTTCCAAAGGGTTCGGGCAAGGGGGGTTTCCAAAAAGGCATCTAGCCCCTTCGAGGTGTCGGCTTTTCCCATATCTCACCCTCCGTCTACAACCCGCCATGGAGCAAAAGCGGTACCCGTTTTTGGCAAGACCGATGCAAACTCGGGGAAGTGACGCAGCAGTACCGACTTCATCCCGTTCCGTGCAATCCAATCCATACCCAGCGGTGTATAGACTTCCGGTCTGAAATCGGTGGTCAGGAACCGGTCTGACTGCAACCGCCGCGACGCCATCAGAATAAACACACGAAACGCGGTGTCGGAGAATCCAAACCCGTCGGGGGGCGTTTCCCCCAGCAAGCCGATTACCGTATCGACCTTGTCGATGTCGCCATAAAGCTCTTCAAGTGTCCGGTTTGTTGCGGGGTCTGCCGTCAAATCCTCCCACCGGGTTACCGGGGGCATATGCAAACCTTTGCGAAACTCGTTGTAACGCGGTACGCGTCGCGCGCGGGTTCGTACAATGTCGACAACCGACAAATCGATCAACTCGCCAAATCGCTCCAGGTTCTGAAGCGATTTTGGAAAGTTGTGCAGTGTGATTGCTCCGGGATGGGCAACTGCAAGTGAGTATAGCGCATCCCTCAGTCCCAGCTTTCGCAATTGGTCATCGGTGTGCTGGCCCTGAATATCCAAAAATCCAAGCCGCGCTTTTTCCTTGCCGGACCCGAAGTCATAAAAGATGTAATCATCCGGAATAAGCGGATGCATCCGGTAAACCGTCGCGAACTCCTCGGTCAGCGCGTATCTGGCCGTGTGGTGATCAGGAAGGGTTTCCGGAATGCCCTTCAAGGCATGCACGTCCGTCAGCCATATCCCCAACCGTGTCAGCCAGGACTTTGGCGGGCCGAACCAGTTGGTCTTCATCCCGATATCCAGCGCCTCGGTGCCAAGAATGGCGGGGGTCCATTCGACCGTATGTATCTTGGCAATCAACGCTGACACGATCAGTCGCGCGGTCTGATAGACTCTTTCTTCGTCCATCCGCGGATATTCTCTGCTCAACGCATCGCAGATCGCATTGTGTTCACGGGCAAAAAGCGTGTGCATGGTCGACAAGCCCAACCACCAGCTTTCGTTAAACCCGGTCATTTCAAAACCGTGAACGTTCTCGGGCAGATACCCGTTATCTAGTTTGAGCTTGGCTCCATCTCTCAGCGACTGCGCCGTCTTTGAATTGTTGCCATAGACCTCCGATCCATCCCACCAATGCGAGGTTTCATTAGCAAACAGGAACGGATCGCCACCGTCACCAAGCGGGATGTTTCCCGCAATGCGCATTTCCCGTTCGGGCACTCCATCGGGTGTATTGCGCCAATCGGGATAGGCATCGGGGATCGGGACAATGTCATCCTGTTCGCCCAGCTTGCGGCGTTCATGTGCGACCCAGTCATGAACCTGAAACTGTATCCAGGAGGCCGCCAGAATATTCAGAATCTTGGCCGGGATGAAAGAGTCCCGATCCATCAGCCTACGCGCAACCTCTATCGGGTTGGGACTTGCAGAGGGCTGGATTTGTGGCGGCATGTTGCGCCCGAAACTGGCGCCCACCGCTCCCATTCGGGGATCGGAAAGGTCGTTATAGGTGCCATCATATGTTCGATACAGCCGCTGTTCGGCGGTAGGTTCTGATGGGACAGTTCGCGCTGACGGAACCTTTTCTTCGGGATCGGTGTCGAGCAGACTTTTCTGTCTCAGGTCGTATCTCAGGGCGTCCAGGTTCAGCAGTTGTATCAACAGAAACGGGATCTTATGCCATGGCACGCGCCGGTTGACCGCGCGAAGAACGGACCGCGCCAAATTGCCAAATACCCGGTTCTGCAATGGCGGTGGATGTGCCTTGAACCGCTTGCCTTGACGATGGGCCGCCGAGGCATCATAGACCGTCTTGCGTGCCCGGTT
This sequence comes from Ruegeria sp. YKSE079, assembly GCF_059612845.1. Lineage (NCBI taxonomy): Bacteria > Pseudomonadati > Pseudomonadota > Alphaproteobacteria > Rhodobacterales > Roseobacteraceae > Ruegeria > Ruegeria sp. YKSE079. The sequence goes on from NZ_JBXWRJ010000022.1 coordinate 45,914, forward strand.
CAGGTTTCCAAGCGGCCTGAATGCGTCCGTCGTGTTCCACGGGTTGAATGCCATGCCGTCAACAGCCGCGGCGTCGGCCAATGCATCGGTCGTGGAAAGATCCCGCCGGGGTATCACCAGTTCAGCTACCTTGATAGGAGGGCTGACAGTTTCTTCCCATTCATGCGCCGCATCTTCGATCGGTGTCTGGGCTTCCGATACAAAGCGTTGGGCAAACAGCTCAAACAGAATGTCCCCCGTGGCCTGTCTGGCTGCGAATTCGGATGAAAGACGTGCAGGGCCAGTGTATTCGCCAGCAACGCCAGGTGCGCCGGGAGCCGGCTTGAAAACATACCGCACCGCCTCGTTACCCCAAGCGATGGCGCCGCGGCTCCAATAGCTTTCAAGGGCGACACTGTCACAAGTCCTAAGCGCCTCACGAACGTTTTGCAGCATGCGCCATGTCTCGGACGGGCCCAGTACAAAAGCCAACTGCAAAAGGCCAAAGAGCTTCGACACCCTCCCTCCGGCAAGCGCGTGAGCAAAAATCACGAATTGTCGGGCGTTGCGCGCGTGCGGCACGGGATAATTCGTGGCCAGAAGGTCGTGCGCGACGCTTTCGCTCTCTTCAATGCGCACAGCGATGCCACGCAAATCCTTTTCCTCGTCCGACTGGGTTTGTGAAGACGCGTTGGAAAACCGGACCATCGCGGGATAAACAGATCCGGGTTTGGCAAAGCCAACTTGCAGGTCTTCAGGCAAATCTTCCACAAAGCGGAGCTCGGCACCTTTCAATGCCGCAATCGATTTGGTGTGAAAGGCCCGGTCCACCTTGCGTGCCTTGGCCGCCGCCTGAGACTTGAGTTGGGCGGCCATCATCAGTTCGGCAAGTTTTTTGGTCTCACTTCGCTCAGCCTCCGGAGAACCGCCAGAATAGGTTTCGGTCCACTTGTGCGAAGTCGCGGTATTGCCGGTCATCTTGGCCTCCCAATCACAACCCAAATCTTTCGCGCACACCCGACCAGAGCGCAGCCAGAATTCCTTCGGGATGAGGCGAATAATGCGGCAGGGCCAGACGTGTGATCCGGGCGTCGATCAACGTGGGCTTCCCGCTGGCCAGGGCGGCACGAAATGCCTCTTCGAAATCGTCCAGCTTGTCGACAGCAAAGCCTTGCGCCCCACAGGCGCGGGCATAGGCGGCATAGTCGGGATTGTCGAACTCCACCAGACCGGTCTTGAAAAACGCTGATAGCTGGTAGAGCTTGATCAACTTGAACTCTCGGTCATTGAAAATGACCCAGATGACCGGGATGTCGTATTGCACTGCAGTCATCAACTCGAACCCGGTCATCAGATAGGCGCCATCTCCCACTGCAGCGACCACCGGCCGGTGCATTTGAGAATATTTTGCGCCAATGGCACCGCACACACCGATGCCCATAGGCCCGTAAGTTCCGGGTTTACGAAAATTCTGACCTTCGTCGAGTTCTAGATAATAAGCCGTCCAGGCAGCATGCGCCCCCGCATCAGTCAGAACGATCCCACTGGGTGGAAGCATCTGCGAGATTTTTTGCACCATCTCACCGGGGTGAAGTTCTTTCTGCGGCGAGATGATGAACCGTTCATCATAGTCCTCGGGCCGATAGTCGCGTTCTTCGATTGGGCCTATCTGGCGGTCTAGCTGTGCAAACACCTCTTCCAATGCCAGTCGGGCGTCTCCCAGAATGACAAGGTCAGCCTTGTAGAACTTGTCGAACTCACCCGGATCGATATTGATGTGAATAAGCGTTTTTTCCTTGAACAGATCTTCAAAGAAATCGAAAGTCGCATGCTGTGCGAAAGAATTTCCAACAGCCAGAACGACATCTGCCTCTTCAAAGACTTCCCACGCCGCCTTGTGGCCGGAATCGCAATACAGCCCGATGGCAAGCGGATGCTCTTCATCCACAATTCCCTTGCCGTCCATTGTCGTCAGCAGAGGCATCTGAAAGCGCTCAATGAATGTTCTGGTGATCTCGTGCGCCTCTGCTCGAATGGCCCCGAAACCAGCCAGCAAGACGACCGTTTTTTCGTCGCCCAAGGCGTTTTTGAGGCATTCGACAACTTTCCCGACTTGTGCCGGGTCAGGACGCATGACGGTTTTACTCAGCTTCAACGGCTGGAAATTCGTTACCTCGACATTGGGGTCAGTGATGTCTTCGGCGATTGCTACATGAACCGGTCCCGGACGTCCTTCAAAGGCGACATCGATTGCCCGCTGTAACACATCGACAAGATCGTTCGGATCGGTGACCAAATAATCTGCAGGTTCTCCAGTGGCGGGGTCTTTCTTGGTCACCGCCCGAAAAATCATGCGCGAGTCCGGTGTCCGGACCAATCCCGAAGTCTCGTTCAGGCTCCCGCGACCTTGCCACGCCAATGTCGAATAGCCGCTTATCGCCAGCAGAGGATAACTGTCGGTCAACGCCACCGACAGACCCGAAATCAGGTTGAAAGCACCAGGGCCCGCTGTCGCAAAACAGACCCCCAGCTTGTTGGTGAACATGGCATGGCCGCAGGCCATAAAGGCCGCACCTTGTTCGTTCTTGGCGATAACCGGTCTGATCTTTTCCGAGGCATCCAGCGCCAGCATCAATCCCGCGGCGTTTTCACCAGCGCCACCATATGCGGCATCGACACCAATGGATTCGAGCGCGGCAACAACCGCTTCGTACACCCGCATTCAATGCACTCCGCCAATAAATTCTCTAGTATAGTTTGAGTAATCTACCAAAAAATCGCGAATTAAGATAGTGACGGCCAAACCGGTTGGTATAAAGTCGCCAATGGAATACTTCTAAGAATTCACCATAACACTGATTACACGATGTGGAACCACAGCCATATTCCGACCCCGCCGCTATCAACTCTCCACCGTTTCATGCCGTCCCGCCAGAACCGATGCTTTCGGCCTCTGGGACGGTTACGCTCTCGAAATGGCCGCCTGAAAGACGCGGGCCAGACCGCTGTCAGTCGCGTGCAAACAATTTGGCAATACCGCTCAGACCGCTTGAAAAATCAGTTGCTAGAATAGGTTGCATGCGCATGATACCGCGTCTGGTATTTGTGGATATGGACGCGGGTCATTGCGGCTTCTTCATCAAGCGGTGGCGCGGGACAAATAATCCTCCATCATATCACCAAAGCTTTGCTCGATGGCAATTTCGAAGCCCTTTTCGCACCGCATTACCAGTGCCCTGAGGCCGAAAACTTCGGTGAACGTGGTCGCCTCCTCACTGAATTCAGCGTCATGCATATCCAACGGACAGGCTATGGACATCACCTCGGCGGCCTGTGGGCCCACTACGTGAAAAAAGGTCAGCGTATCGGAAACACACACGATACTGATATCGGCCGGGCAGTCAGTCGGCCTGAGCGTTGTATTCAGTACGCCTTCTAGCTCCAGAGGTGCCCGGACGATCCAATGGTCGTTCCCGATAAAGTACACTTCTATGTTGCCCCGCGCGCGCCGCGTGTTGGGCATTTCTGGCAATTTGGGCAAGATATCACCGCACCAGCTTTGGATAGCCGAGGGCGCGCCTTTCAGATCGAATAGCGCATACAGGCTTTGCCGGCGGATCTGCACGTCGTAGCTCATGTCAGGACCTCAACAATTCGCCATCCGGGTCGTGAAACACCGGCTTGGTGATGGTTACCGGGATCGTCCCACCCTTTAGACGCACATGCGCGGTTTCCCCATGCCGCGCGTGGCCATTTTCCAAAAGCGCAAGACCGACCCAACGATCGTTGACAACGCTCCAGACGCATGCAGTGACAAGCCCTTCGGTCGCTTCCCTGCGCCCGCCTGGGGTCAGCGGCGCACCTTCGGGAATCTGGCGGCTCGGATCCTGTGGGAGCACACCCACAAGCTCGCGCCGAGGGCTGCCGCCGGCGCGGCGAAGCTCGACCGCGCGCTTGCCCAGATAGTCGGGTTTCTTTTTCGACATTACCCATCCCATTCCAAGATCATGGGCATCGACGGTTCCGTCGACCTCGTGCCCCAGCGACAGGAACCCCTTTTCAACCCGCAGAACATGGCTGGCTTCGGACCCCACCGGCTCGATCCCAAAGGGTTCGCCTACCGCCATTACCTTGTCCCACAATTCCCGCATGTGCCGAGGGGCGACGTTGACCTCGAAAGACAGCTCGCCCGTAAAGCTGACCCGAACCACCCGCGCAGGCAGGCCGGCAACAGTCCCTTCACGGAAACTCATGAACGGGAACGCGTCGGAAGACAGATCAATATCGGTCCCCATGGCCTGCAATACCTCGCGTGCCCGTGGCCCACAGATCGTGGCATTGTTCCACTGGCTGGTGACGGTCGTGATCATCACCTGCCAATCGGGAAACTCGGTCTGCAGCAACTTTTCCATATGCTGGTTCATCGCATCAGCATGACCGGTTGAGGTCGACATTAACCAGCGATGCTCGTCCAGCCGCAGAGTCACGCCATCGTCCAGGATCAGCCCATCATCAGATAACATCAGGCCATACCGTACCTGACCCGGCTTCAGGCTGGACATCACATTGGTATAGAGGAAATCTAGAAACCTGCCGACATCCCGCCCCTTGAGTTCGAACGTACCCAATGGCGAACCATCATAGACACCCACGCGTTCGCGCACTGCGCGGCATTCCCGATTTACCGTTTCCTGAAAGCTCTCATTTCCACGCGGGAAATATCCCGGCCGACGCCAGCGCGCGCCCGCCTCGTACATGAAGGCACCCTGTTTCAGATTCCACTTCGTCACCGGCGTGTGACGATAGGGGAACAGGACACTCCCCTCGCGAATGCCGCCAATCGCTCCAAAAGAGACCGGGGTGTATGGCGAGCGAAAGGTGGTTGTTCCGACATCTTGCAGCGGGCGACCCTGCTGCATCGCCACCGTTCCGATGATGTTGATGTTGCCCGTTTTGCCCTGATCAATTCCCATGCCGCCAGTGGTGTAGCGTTTGACATGCTCGATGTTGTCATAGCCTTCCCGCAGCGCCAGATGTACATCATCCACAGACACGTCGTTCTGCAAATCCAGAAATGCCTTTCCGCGCTGACCTTCCGTATCTACACGCCATAGAGGTTCGATCGCATAGTCCCGTTCCTCACCACCTTCGACAATCCGATCCAGCGTCATATCACCAGCGGCTGCACCGACGGCTCGGCAAGCCTGCACGGCCTGATTGGGAACGAATCCGGCGATGCTTTCTTCGAACCGCACCGAGCTGCGCGATTGTGACCACAGATGTACATTTGGACTCCAACCACCTGACAAGGCCAGAACATCGCAATTGATCCACTGGCCCGAACCGCCACTTAGCGGCTTGGTCAAAACGGCCTTGACGCCTTTTCTCCCCCGAACACCTGCGGCCACGGTGCCAGCGTAAACCGGCAAGCCGTTGACTGCATTCAGCGCGGCCTGTGGCACGGTCTTGCGGCTGTCCAGAACGGCAGTCACCGTGATACCCTTTGACACCAGATCCGCAGCAACTTCATAGGCGCTGTTGTTGTTCGTGAACAGGGCCACCTGTTGGCCCGGCCGCACTCCAAAGCGGTTGGCATAGGCCTGCACCGACGAGGCCAGCATCACGCCTGGGCGGTCGTTGTCACCGAACACCAGCAGACGTTCGGTTGCGCCGGTTGCAATCACCACCTCACCCGCCCGGACCCGCCAACTGCGCTCGATCACCGAGGGGTTTTCAGGCCCGCGCTCGTTTACAATCAACAGGTTGTGCTCACGATAGGCCCAAACAGTTGCGTTCTGCAGATGGGTGACATTTTTCATCGCTCGCAATTGAGCAACCGTGTCCCCAACCCATTCCATTGCCGGAGCGCCATTGATGAACAGCTCGCGGTTGAGGAGGCTGCCGCCGGCCTCACGGCCTTCGTCCGCAAGGAACACGCGTTTCCCAGTCTGGGCCGCTTCCAGCGCGGCACGCAATCCAGCCGGACCCGCCCCCGCAACCAGCACATCCGTATGCGCATGACGCGCCTCGAAATGACCCGATGCGGGCGGTTCGGGCGGCGCTTCGGCAAGGCCTGCAGCCCTTCGGATCGAAGGTTCGAACAGGTGCCAGTCCGGCCATTTGAATGTCTTGTAGTAGAACCCCGCCGGGATGAATTTCGCAGCCAATTGATTGACACCGCCCAGATCAAAATCCGGCGAAGGCCAACAGTTGACCGAGCGCGCGCTCATCCCGTCACGCAGCGGTACCGTGGTAATCGGATTGTTGCCCGAGGCGTCGACACCTTCAAGCTCGACCAGAGAGGCGGGTTCTTCCGGCCCATGCCCGACGATGCCACGCGGCCGGTGGTATTTGAAGCTACGGGCAGTGACGCGCACTCCGTTTGCCAACAACGCCGAGGCCAGCGTGTCGCCTTCATAGCCTTCATAAGTTTTGCCGTTGAACCGAAATTTGATCGGGTGTTCTCGGTTGATCAGCCCACCCGAAGCGAAACGGTTTTCATTTCCCATCGGGCTTCTCCACAATGTCATGGGTTTTGGTATCACGCCAGATTTCGAACCAGGTGCCGCACCCGCGCGCGTGCCACCAACGTTCCTGCACAGGACCCAAGGGGTTTGGTACTATGGTCAGGTATTCGACCCATTCCACATCGCTGGCAGTATTCGGGTTGGGGCGATCAGCTCCGACGGGACCGCCATAGACAAACTCACTTTCGTTGCGACGCCCACAGAAAGGACAGGGAATGTTCATCATGATCTCGTCCTCCTGCTCATCGGGCAGTTGTGGTGCCGGATTCCATCACGAAATCCAGATTTCGGAACCTGTTTAGGGTGAAATCCGCCATCAACGGGTGAGGCTCACCCCGAGAGACGAGATGCGCCAATGTCAGCCCCCCGGCGGGAATGGCCTTGTATCCACCCCACCATCCGGCGGTAATGAAAAGCCCTTCGATTTCCGTCTTGGACATGATCGGAGAGGCGTCATGAGCGATGTCCAGGTGACCACCCCATTGCCGCATCAACTTGAGTTTCTTGAACGACGGGAACAGCGACAACATCGCTGTCACCGTGTCTTCGAACACATGTTGCTTGATGTCCCGTCGAAAGCTCTGCCCCATATCGGGCGCGCCGCCGATCACCATCTCTCCCTTGTCGGACTGGCTGAAATAGAAGCCACTATCAGGGCAGTTGACGATCACGTCGACCAGCGGCTTGACCGGCTCCGAGACAAAGGCTGTCAGGTTTATGGTGCGCAAAGGCAGTTTCAATCCGGCAGTTTCGGTGATTGTTGTCGTGTGACCTGACACGGCCACCACTACCTTGGGCGCCGCCACTGTGCCACGGGTGGTCTCGACCCCTTCGATACGACCGCCCGCACCGCGTATCAGTGACAGAACAGCAGTTTGTTGATGTATTTCAACCCCCAACGCATCCGCACCGCGAGCGTAGCCCCACGCCACCGCATCGTGCCGATTGACCGCGGCATCCGTATGCACCATCCCGCCGATCACCGGCAAACGTGCATCTGGGCCGCCCCCGGTCAGTGCCGGTATGCGGCGGCGCAATTCCTCTGTCGAGATCTGCTGATAGGTGGATCCATAGATGTCCATAGTCAGTTGCCGACGACGCAGCTCACGCATTTTGGGGTAGGTCTGAACGACATCGACCATGGTGCGCTTGGAGTGCATCATGTTGAAATTCAACTCTTTTGTGAGCCCTTCGTACATCTCTACCGACTTGACATAGAAGGGAATCGATGCGTCTCGCATGTAGTTTGAGCGGATCGTGACCGTGTTGCGGGCAATGTTGCCGCCGCCCAGCCAGTCTCGTTCCAGAACGGCTACGTTGGTGATTCCGTACTCCTTGGCGAGGTAGTAAGCGGTGGCCAAACCATGGCCGCCGGCGCCTATGATTATGATATCATAGGAAGATTTCAGCGGCGGAGAGCGCCAGGCGCGGTGCCAGTTTCGGTGGCCGGTCATCGCGTTTCGGGCGAGAGAGAAGATCGAATACTTTTGCATGATAATAAGAATATTTACCTTGACTAATATTTCGTCAAGAAGTTTTTACTTGAGATCAAGCCAATGTTATATCAGCAATGCGTTGCTTTTATTGGATCTTTTTGATTGAGTACTTGCACCACGGCTCGAGAGGACGGACAATTTGGCCGAGTGCAATTCAGAGGAGGCGTCCATCCTCGGCCTGGATGGTGCCGGACCGGTTTCTTTCGGAATTGTCCGAAATGTACATGTTCATCACCCCCGATTGTTCGAATTGTACTTTTGTCTGCCTGTCCTAAATTTTCTCTTTGCGAAAAATTTTGACTTTCAGTAAATTCGCCACAAGCGTGCCAAGCCATGGAGACCATCATGCAAAATGACCTGATCGGCAGTGAACAATTCATTCGCAACAGCTGGTACGTCGCCGGGCGCAGCGCGGATTTTGGACGCACGCTGACGGCGGCAAAGCTGCTGGGCGACGCCGTCGTGATCTTTCGCGGCGAACAGGGCGAACCAATCGCACTGGAGGATGCCTGCCCACACCGGAAACTGCCACTGTCGCGCGGGCGGATCGAGGGCAGCGCGGTGGTTTGTGGCTATCACGGGCTGACCTTCGATTGCACGGGCGCCTGCGTCGCCGCCCCGACACAGGAGGATTCCATCCCCAAACGCGCCACGGTCCGGTCCTACCCTGTCGAGGACCGGTGGGGGTTCCTGTGGATCTGGATGGGCGATGCCGACAAGGCCGACCCCGACACGATCATCGACATCCCCAATTTCGACAATCCACAATGGGGACGCACCCCGCTGGGCGCGATGTCGATGGCCTGCAACTATCTCTACATCACCGACAACCTGCTTGATCCCAGCCATGTCGCCTGGGTGCACGTGACCTCGTTTGCCGGGGCGGGTACCGACAACCGGCCGCTGGAGATGGAAGAAAGCGAAGACCATGTCACGATCTTCCGCTGGATTTCGAACGAGCCGCCCGCGCCCTATTACAAGCCCCTGCTTGGATTTGGCCCCAACTGCGACCGCAAGCAGCACTATGAATGCCGCTTGCCGTCCATCGCGATCAACAAGTCGATCTATGCCCCCGCCGGAACCGGTGGCCAGGACAAGACTCTGCCGCCCGAGACCTTCATGAACATCTCCTACAATTTCATCACGCCGGTGGATGAGGAGAACTCGCTCTATTTCTGGTTCCAGCACCGCAACCAGCACGCCGGCGACGAAAGCATCGACAAGCACATGTTCGAAGGCGCCATCATGGCCTTTACCGAAGACAAGGAGGTGCTGGAGGAAGTTCAGACCGGCATGGCAAATCGCAAGACGCCCTATCTCAACCTTGGGCTTGACGCGGGCGCCATGCGCTTTCGCCAAAAAATCGCCCGCCGCGCCAAGGAAGAACAATCCGCGCCTGTCGCCGCAAAATGACATGGCTTGCCGCTGGCGAACCGAGCCTTCTTGATACGGGGCCGGGCCAACCTTAGATTGGGCGGGCTGAAACGCGAACAGAAGCAGAGGCGGCGGTGGCGTCAGGATCTGAGATAGACGTGGAAATCGGGCGCACGCTGAACCGGCTGCGAACCGAAAGATCGCTGACCGTTACCCAACTGGCGGCCAAGGCAAACCTGTCCACCGCGATGATCTCGCGGATCGAAAACGGTCATGTCTCGCCCTCGCTCTCTTCGATGCATGCCTTGGCTGACGCCTTGTCGGTATCGCTGATGGCCCTGTTTTCCCACAGCAACAGCGCGGCGGATGTCCATCATGTGAAGGCCGGGCAAGGCCTGCCCTCGCGCCGCCTGACGCCCGATCACGCCCATGACTATCTGATGCTGGGCAAGCATAGCGGGCCAAGCGGTATTTTTCAGGCCTCGCGCATACGGATATTGCGGGAGAATTCGGGCACATTGCCCAGCTACCAGCATGAGGGCTATGTCTTTATCTACATGATCGAGGGCGAGGCGACTTATGGCTGCGGCGAGGAACAGTTCGAAATGTCGGCGGGAGATACGTTGAGTTTCGACGCCAAGCTGCCACACGGGTTCAAGAAAATCCGCTCGCCAGCGATCGAGTTCATCACCACCTCGACCCGACCGGCCTGATCAGCGACACCGGCGGGACTGAAAAGGCTAGTGACCCAGAAGCTGGCTGAGGAACAGTTGCGCGCGGTCGCTTTGAGGATTGCCGAAGAACGCCTCGGGCTCGGCCACTTCGATGATCTCGCCCTCGTCCATGAACACAACCCGGTCGGCCACCTTGCGGGCAAAGCCCATCTCATGGGTCACGACGACCATGGTCATTCCCTCTTCGGCCAGTTCGATCATGACGTCGAGCACCCCTGCGATCATCTCGGGGTCCAGCGCCGAGGTCGGTTCGTCGAACAGCATCACCTTGGGTTTCATGCACAGCGATCTGGCGATGGCGACCCGCTGTTGCTGACCGCCTGACAGCTGCGCGGGATATTTATCGGCCTGCGCCGCGATATGGACCCGGTCAAGATAGTGCATGGCCAGTTCGGTTGCTTCCTTGCGGGACATGCCGCGATTTCGGACCGGCCCGAGGGTCAGGTTGTCGACGATGGTCATGTGCGGGAACAGGTTGAAGCTTTGGAACACCATGCCGACCTCGCGCCGGATGTGTTCGATGCTTTTCATGTCGGGCGTCACCTCGACGCCATCAACGTGGATCGTTCCCTTCTGGTGCGCCTCAAGCTGGTTGATGCAGCGGATCATGGTTGATTTGCCCGATCCGGACGGGCCGCAAACCACGACTTTTTCGCCCTCGTGCACGGTCAGGTTGATGTCGAAGAGCGCGTTGAAATCGCCATACCATTTGCACATGCCGGTGATTTCGACCAGCGGTTTGCCGGGTGAGGATTGCTGCATCGGAAACTCCTATCGGCGACTGCGGGCGGCGCGGCGTTCAAGCCAGGCGAACAGAACCGCGAAACTGTAGCACAGGACGAAATACATGCCGCCCACCAGTATCCATGTCTCGAAGACCTTGGTGGTGGTCGCGGCGACTTCGGTGGCGAGAAAGGTCAGCTCCTGGATCGAGATGAGCGATACGATGGCGCTGTCCTTGATCAGGGTGATGAACTGCCCGGCCAGAGGCGGCAGGATCTTGCGGATCGCCTGTGGCAGGATCACGTCGCGCAGGACGTTGGTGCGCGACAGGCCGATGGCGCGGGCGGCCTCCCACTGGCCCTTGGGTACGGACTGGATGCCGGCGCGCACGATCTCGGTCACGTAGGCGCCTTCGAACATCGCCAGACACAGGAGGCCGGCAAGGAAGTTGGACAACAGGCGCGGGTCGCCGAACAGGAAGCGAAAGACGGGGTTGTCGACCATGCCGCCATCGGGATTGATGTCTTCCAGCCCCAGCGCGGGGAAGAGCTGACTGGAGATGAAGAAGAAGAAGATGAAGATGAATACCACCGGCGGGATGTTCCGGATCAGTTCGACATAGCAGCGGCTGATGATCCGCAGGGTGAGGTTCTCGCTGGTGCGCCAATAGCCCATCACGATGCCGATCACGGTGGCCAGAACGGTGGCCCAGACGGCAAGGCGCAGCGTGGTGAACAGCCCGGTCAGCAGCAGGTTTCCGACCCAGCGGCCGGTATCGGCGTCATAGCGGACCAGAAACCCCAGGACCCGCGACCAGTCCCAGTTATAGACGAGAACGTCATTCACCCGGTAGCCAGCATAGGCCACAAGACCAAGCACCAGCGCAAACAGCGCGTAGTCGACCGGCGTCAGGCGTTTGCGGGGCGGGGCCGGAGGCGGCGCGTTTCGGTCCATCATGCTATCCCGAAGGGCCGGAGGCGCGGGGCGCCTCCGGGGAGTGGCGTTACTGGCTTTCGGCGACCATGTCTTTCCAGGCCGACTGATCCTTGAACCAGTAGTCATGGGTTTCCTTCAGCCAGCCGTTGGAGGTGTTCACCACGATCCAGTTCGAGAAGAAGTTCAGCGCGTCGCTGTCGCCCTTGCGAAGGGCAAAGGCCTCGTCACCCTTGCTCAGGTTCTCGCCGTCATTGGCGACGAATACCTTGTCGGGATGCGCTTCGGACCAGAAGAGCGGCTTGGGCGCGGAGGAGATCATCGCATGGGCGTTGCCGTTCACGACTTCCTGGAAGGCCTGGGCATCGTCGTCAAAACGGCGCAGGTTGGCCTTGGGAAACTGCTTCTGCGCCAGGTTGCAGGGGGTGGCGCCACGGCGGCAGGCAATGGTCACCGAAGTGTCGTTGTAATCCTCAAGCGTGGTGAAGCCGCCCGCGAGTTCCTTGTTCGCGGCCATCTGCTGGCCGGAATGCGCGTAGGGCGTGGTGAAATTGACCGTCAGGTTGCGCTGCGGCGTGATCGACATGCCGCCGATGATGATATCGAACTTCTTGGCGATCAGGGCGGGGATGATACCGCTCCATGCCGTGGGAACAAACTCGACCTCGACGCCCATGTCTTCGGCCACTTTCTTGGCGACGTCGATCTCGAACCCGATCAGGTTGCCTTCCTTGTCGCGCATGGCCCAGGGCACGAATGTGGCCATGCCGACCTTGAGCTTGCCGCGCTTCTGAATCTCGATCAGGACACTTTCCTGTTCTTCCGCCGCGACCGACGTGGACGAGACGCCAAAGCTGGTTGCGGCAATTGCTGCCGCTGCGAGCAGGCCTTTGACTGGTTTCATGAATTTCATTGGTGTTACCTCCGATGTTGCGTTTGGCATCCTGTTTTCAGGATTTATCGTTTGTCCTTGTTGAGAGATCGTTCGAACAGGCTTACGCCGATCGACAAAGTCAGGGTCACTGCCAGATAGATGCCTGCGACGATGAACCAGACCTCGAACGCCATGAATGTGTCGGCGATCAGGTTCAGGCCCGCCGTGGTCAGTTCCGCAACCGCGATGACGCTGACGATGGCCGAATGCTTGATCAGTGAAATGATCAGGCCCGTGAGTGGCGGCAGGATCAGCGGCAGCGATTGCGGAATGATGATGAAACGGTATTTGTCGACGATGTTCAGCCCGATTGCGTCGGCGCCTTCGTACTGGCCCTTGTCGACCCCCAGGATACCGCCCCGAATGATTTCGGCGGCAAAGGACCCTTCGAAGAAGGCCAGACACAGTACTCCGGCCCAAAACCGGTCAATGCCGAAGATCGGGGCCAGCACGAAGTAAAACAGAAACAGTTGAACCAGAAGCGGCGTGTTACGGATTGCTTCGAGATAGGTGGTGGCAATGACCCGGCCCGAGATCGAATCAGACAGGCGCGCAAAGGCGGTGACAAAACCGATCAGGACCGCGAATACCCCGGCGATCGAGGCCAGTTTGAGGGTTTGGATCAGGCCGCGAACCAGCGGACCCCAGATGAGTTCACCATCGACGACGCGATAGAAGAATGGCTGTACCCGGTACCATTGCCAGTTGTAGTCCATCGCGTCGGCGCCCCGCCAGATCAGGAAACCGACAACGGCGAACACCAGAACCGCCTGCCCGATCTGCCACAGAGTGCGAGTGAGTTCGGCCATGTTCAGTTCGGTCTTTTCGCGTCGCCGTCTGTCGCGGGGCGTTGCCGCCCATACGCGTCCCGCCATAGCTTCTCCTCGCCTTGCGGCATAAAACATGCCTCTGAAGTATCAATTTCAATCCATAGCTCTGTCAACATATTTCGGGCAATGGTTTGCAAAAATGCTATGCATTGATAAATCAATTGTGTCAGCGCCGGATATTGAGGAAGTAGATATACCATGAAGATCACGTTCAGACAGGTAGATGCTTTTCGAACCGTCGTGTCCACCGGCACCGTAACCGAAGCGGCATCGATGCTGAGGATTTCCCAGCCCGCGGTCAGCCGATTGATTTCGGACCTGGAAGCCGAGGTCGGGTTTGCCTTGTTCCAACGGTCAGGCCGGGTTCTGGTACCGACCGAAGAAGCCCGCCTGCTGGTTGACGAAGTGCGTCAGGCCGTCAGTGGAATGGAGCACATAAAAGAGGCGGCAACCGCAATCGGCAAGTTTGGTCATGCAAGGTTAAGCCTGGCCGTCACGCCGGGCGTGTCGTCACAGCTTGCCCCGGATTTGATCAGTAAATTCGCCAGAGCGCGCCCCGAGGCGATGGCCCGGATGGAAATCGCATCAAGTGATGACGCGGTCGAATGGATGGTGTCCCAGAATTATGATTTCGGCATCACCACGATGGAACCCGCCAATCCGTCATTTGAAAGCATGGTGATCAAGGACAATGACGTGTACTGCGTACTGCCCAAGAACCACCGGCTTGCCGACAAGACCATCGTTCAGGCCCGCGATCTGGCTGGCGAAAGCTTTATCTCGTACATGCCGTCCTCACGTTTCCGGTTCGAGATCGACCAGTTTTTCGAAGCCAAGGGGATTGAGCGCAGGATGCAGTACGAGACCCGGACGACCGACGTGATCTGTCGTCTGGTTGCCCGGGGGATGGGCGTTTCGGTTGTCGGATCAAGCGGCGAGTATCTGAAGAGCTTTACAGATTGCGTGGCGCTGCCTTTTGCGGCGCCACTCAATTTCCGGGCCGTACTGTTCTGGTCGAAGAACAAGCCGGTTTCCGCCGTTGGCGAAACCTTTCTGGATGTTGCCCGCGCGAGCCTTACGGACGCCGGTTGAGCGCCCGCCGGAAGGTATCGCGCGCGCCGGCACTGTGGATATAGTCGTAGTCGCGCGGATAGGGATCGCCCGCGACAATATCCAGCGCGACAAATTGCGGGCCGGATTGGGCCAGTATGCCGGGCAGCGCGCTGTCCAACCGATCCAGGGTATCGATCTGACATGATCCGGCATAGCCCGCGGCACGCGCCATTGCGTGAAAATCGACCTTGTCAGCGCCGGGCAAGGGGTGTGCGCCGTTGACCTCGTAGACCCGGTTCACCGACAGGAAGTGATACAGGTTGCCGACCCCGGCATTGGCGATGGTCACCAGAGACCCGAGATTCATCAGCAGGCTACCGTCACCGTCGAGCACGATCACCCGGCGGTCGGGATTGGCCAGCGCCAGACCCAGCCCGTGCGAAGACGCCTGCCCCATCGCGCCCACGGCCACATAGTTCAGGTCGCGCGGGTTGAGCGCCAGCCAGTCGAAACAGGTCTGGTAGACGGCGACAACGATATCATCGTCGCGCACATGCGGGATCAGGGCTTTCAATGCGTGATCGCGGCGCAGGGTCATGATACCTCCGGGGGACGGCCAATCAGGAAGATATGCGGGCGCGACGCGGCATAGGCGGCGTCGATCGCCAGAGGGATATGGTCGATATCCTCGGGGTTTTCGATCAGCGAATGCGACAGGTTCATCGCGTCGAGCACCGGGCGGATGATCCGGACCCCGAAAGAGCCCGAGAGGTCGGGAGGCAGGTGCGGCTCTTTTCCCTGCAGCCCCACCATCATCACGACGGGCAGTTCGTAATCGACGCCGATGGCCCGGATGGCGTTCAGGGAATCCATCAGCCCGGTCTGTTGCATCATCAGCAGGGCGCGGGTGCCGTTATAGGACATGGCGCCACAGATGCTGACGCCCTCGTCCTCCTTGCAGATGCGGGTGAGGCGGAAATCGGGGTCGCGCGAGATCGGCCAGAGCAGGCCGTCGCTGGTGACGATATCCGGCAGGGCCACGATTTCGCGCACGCCGGACACCTTGAGCCTGGCAATGATCTGGGCGCCCGAAGGATAGGCGACCGGGGGCGCATCGGGAGTGATGGCGACGCCGGACCCCATCAGTCCGCACCGCTCAGAAACAGCGCGATGGCATCGCGCGCGGCCTCGATCTCGTGCGCGTGGCCAATGCTGATGCGGATGTAGTCCCGATAGGCGGGCGAGGCGAAACGGCGAATGGCGATGCCCCGCCGCCGCAGGCACCGGTCACAGGCTGCGGCGGACCGGCCTGGATCGGGAAACTGTGTCAGGATGAAATTGGCCTGGCTTGGCACCACCGGCAGGCCGAGGTCGGTCAACTCGGCTGTCAGCCAGTCGCGCCCGCGTCGGTTGGCAGTGCGGACGAATTCCGTGTGCGCCCGATCCTCGAGCGCTGCGACCGCTGCGGCGACCGAGGGCGAGGCGACCGGGAAAGTCAATGCGATGCGGCGCACCGAGTCGATCACATCATCGGGGGCGTAGATCCACCCGACCCGCGCACCCGCGAGCCCGAAGATCTTGGAAAAAGTCCGGCACATGACCACGTTTCCGGCCCCTTCCACCAGCTTGTGCGCGGGTTCGAAATCGGGGGCGTCCACGTATTCTTCGTAGGCGCTGTCGATGACCAGCAGGCAGGTGTCGGGCACCGCCGCATGCAGCCGCCGCAGCTCTGCCCCGCTCAGGTAGGTGCCGGCGGGGTTTTCCGGGTTGGCAACATAGACGATGCGGGTCCGGTCGGTGATCGCTGCGATCATCGCATCAACCGACGGCTTGAAATGGTCGTCCGGCACCGAGATCACCTCGGCATCGTTGGCATGCGCGTAATTCGGCACCTTGAGATAGCCGTTGGCGCTGCGGATCAGTTCGGTTCCCGGCCCCAGATACGCGCGCGCCAGCCGTGCCAACAGATCATCCGAACCCTGACCGATGGCGATCCGCGCCGGGTCCAGGCCGAAATGCGCGGCAATTGCGGGAGCCAGGACATGGTCCGGATCTTCCAGATAACGCTCGATCCCGGTGACTGCGGCGCGCGCTGCGGCATGCGCATGCGGGCTGGCTCCGAACACGCTTTCGTTCGAATTCAGAAGTATCGACGCGGGCGGTACAGGTTCGGATGGAGCACCGATCATGTGCGCCTTGATTCTCTCAATTCCGGCCTTGGCGCGGGCAACAGTCATCGAGGTCTCCGTTTCAAGATTTTCTTGCATCACATGATTACAGCATTTTTACAATTCACTTGCAAAAAAATTATGCTAGAAGAATGCAGGTTATCGTTATCGGATGTATCTGGAATGCGTTTGCACGATTTGGACAGCAGGCTGAAATCGACCATCGACCTGGAAAAGCCGGGTTTTCAGTCGGGCGATCTGATGCTGCGCTGGTCGGACAACACCAACCCTCTGGGGTATCATCCGATCCCGATCATGAGCTTCAAAGGCGGCACGGGACCAACAGTTCTGATCGTTGGCGGCACCCATGGGGACGAGTTCGAAGGGCCGGCCGCAATCATGCGACTGGCGGAGGTGCTGGATGCGGTGCAGTTGAATGGTCAGGTTCTGCTGGTTCCAGCGCTGAACGCCCCTGCCCTGGCCGCGTCGACGCGGGTTTCGCCTTTGGATGGCGGCAATCTGAACCGCGCCTTTCCCGGCGACCGGGATGGCGGCCCGACCGAGATGATCGCGGATTTCATCGAACGGGTTCTGATACCCCGGTGCGACGCGGTGATCGATCTGCATTCGGGCGGCAAGGCGTCTGTCTTTGCCACCTGCACGCTGGCCGGACCGTATCAAGACCCGGAATTGACGGAGCGTAGCCGGAAGTTGGCGCAGTGCTTCGGCCTGCCCTTGGTATGGGTGCTGGGCGAGCACAATGACGACCGCTCGGTCAACGCGGCGGCGGCGCGCGCCGGTGTACCGATGATCGCGGCGGAACTGGGTGGCGGCGGCGGCGCCGATCCGCATATCACCGACCAGACCGAAGCCGGTTTGCGCAACTGCCTGATCCATCTGGGCCTGCTGCCGGGGAAACTGCGCGAACCGCCCCTGCCCCGTCATGTTCATATCGCCTCTCCGCTGCATTCGGTCTTTGCCCCGTCGGACGGGCTGTTCGATCGCCTTGTGAGCGCGGGCGAAACGGTTGAGGCAGGTCAACTGGCCGGAACCCTGCGATTCCCGCTGGAACCTGCGCGAGACCCCATACCACTGCCCTTTCCCGAAGCTGGCTTTGTTCTGGCGCATGGCAACCGGGGGATGGTGCGCCGGGGTGAAATGCTGGCGCTGGTGGCGCAAGACCTGCCCGCAACCGGGGGAGGCTGAATGCGCATATACGCTCCGTTCATAGATGGCCGCTCGCTCGACTGGTCGGGGCCGGTACTGGACAGTACCGACCCCGCAACCGGTCAGGTCTGGAGCCGGGTTGCCAGATGCCGCGCGGTCGAGGCCGACCTTGCCGTGCGGGCGGCGGACCGGGCCTTTCGAACCGGGCACTGGGCCGGGGCGGATACCGGGGACAGGGCGCGAATGCTGGAGCAACTGGCTGATGTGCTGGAGGCCCGCTGGGAAGAGCTGGTCGAGCCGGAAATCCGCGACAATGGCAAACGCATCACCGAAGTGCGCGCGCAATTCGCCGGGCTGCACAGCTGGTATCGCCATTTCGCCGCTGAGGCGCGCAACTTGGGACCGGAGCGTCAGAATAACGCGGTCGCGGGGGTCGAGAGCACCGGCTATCACCTGCCTTATGGCGTGGTGGTCGCCATCACCCCCTGGAATTCACCGTTGATGATCCTTGCGTGGAAGCTGGCCCCGGCGTTGGCGGCGGGCAATACCGTAGTGGTCAAACCGTCAGAGATGGCTTCGGCCTCGACACTTGAATTTGCCCGTATGGCACACGAAGCAGGGCTGCCAGGCGGTGTGCTGAACGTGGTGACCGGTCTTGGGCACGAGGTGGGTGAGGCGCTTGTGCGCCATCCGTTGACACGAAAAGTCACGTTTACCGGTTCGGATCTGGGCGGCCGCAAGGTGGCCGAAGCGGCGTCGGCCGGGGTTGTACCCACAACGCTGGAGCTGGGCGGCAAGTCGGCCCAGGTGGTTTTCGCCGATGCCGATATCGAAAACGCGGTGAACGGGGTTCTGTCCGGCATCTTTCTGTCCAATGGTCAGACCTGTGTCGCCGGATCGCGGCTGATTGTCGAAGCCCCGATTGCCAAGCGGTTTGTTGACCGCTTGCTAAAGCGCGCGCAGGCGCTGCGGATGGGCGACCCGATGGACCCGGGTACGCAGGTCGCGCCGCTGGCCAACGAGCCGCACCTGCGCAAGGTGCGCTCGATGATCGTGCAGGCGAAGGATGACGGCGCCACGTGCCTGCTGGACGGATTGGCAACGGCGCGGGGGCGGGAGGGATTTTATGTCGGACCCACGATTTTCGCCGATGTCGCGCCGCATATGCAGCTGTGGCGCGACGAGGTGTTCGGGCCGGTTCTGGCTGTGACCACATTCGAAAGCGAAGCAGAGGCCATCGCGCTGGCCAATGACAGCGATTATGGCCTGGCGGGCGGGGTCTGGACCTCGGACTCAGACCGGGCCGCGCGGGTGGCGGCATCCATCGAAGCGGGCACCGTTTACGTCAACCATTACCGCAGCGTCGATCCGTCCAGCCCCATCGGCGGAATGAAGCTGTCCGGGTATGGGCGCGAGCTGGGCCCGGAGGCAATCAAGGATTTCCTGCAGGTCAAGTCGGTCTGGACCGGCAACGCGCCGGTACCAGACCCGTTCCCCTGACCCAAAACGGACCGAACGAAGTAACGGAGGACCCCATGATCGATCTTTTTCAGGCGCCCGAGGGCAATTTTCGCGGTCACGATCAGCAATCGGTCTGGGGTCAGGCGCATGACCCGGAGCTGACCGAGGTCGGCCCCGGCACGCCATGCGGTGAATACCTGCGCCGGTTCTGGATGCCGGTGGCGATGACCGACCAGATCGGCGATTTGCCTTATCGCATCCGCATTCTGGGCGAGGATCTGGTGCTGTTTCGGGAGAAGAAAGAGGGTCGGCTGGGCTGTACCCATCTGCATTGCTGTCACCGCAACATGAGCCTGGAATTCGGGATTGTCGAAGAGGGCGGCATCCGCTGTTCCTATCATGGGTGGAAATACGGGCTGGATGGCACGGTTCTGGAAACGCCCTGTGAACCGCCCGCCTCTCAGGTCAGGAAAAAGGCCTGTCTGGGGGCCTATCCGGTGATCGAATACAAGGGGCTGGCGTTTCTTTATATGGGGCCAAGCGCCGAGCGCCCGCCTTTCCCCGTCATGGACACCTTTGACGACGAGGGGGACGAGCTGGTGCCCTATCTGATCAAGTCGCCCTGCAACTGGCTGCAGGTGATGGAAAACGCCTGGGATCCGTTCCACGTCGTTTACCTGCATACCAAGGCCGCCCGCGTGCAGTTTCACGAGGCGTTCGCCCATATGCCGATGATCGAGTTCCACGACAGCCAGACCGGCGATTTCTATACCAATGTGCGGCGCGACGGCGATTTCATCTGGGTGCGGGTGCATGATCACATGCTGCCCAGCTTTACCCAGAATGGCGGGCATTTTCCGATCCCCGACCGGTCGCGCTATTTCGGGCGTGGCGGGCTGACCCGCTGGATCACGCCGATTGACGACACCAACACCATGGTCATCGCCTGGCGGCATTTCCGCGAGGACCGGTTCAACGACGATCCGCGCGGCATGACCAACCGTGACGAGGTGGGTTACGGCAAGACCGATTTCTATGGTCAGGGGCCGGACCGGCCCTATGAGATGCGCCAGCGCGATCCGGGCGATTATGACGCCTGGGTCAGCCAGGGGCCGATCAACGTGCATGCGCGCGAGAACCTCAGCTTTACCGACCGCGGCGTGGCCAAGGCGCGGCGCATGGTGCGCAACGCCATCCGGGCGCTGCAAAAGGGCGAGAGGCCGCCGCAACCCACCGACAATTTCGACGCGGTGATCCCGACCTATGCCGGCGATACGGTGCTGAAAATTCCGCTGCAGGAGGGCCGCGACGACGGCGCGCTGCAAAAGGAGGTTAGTTTCAAGGTGGCCGAGATCCTGAAATCCGGCGACCATCTGCAAGGCAAAGCGCGCCGGGATTTCATCGAAAACGCGCTGAGGGACTATGAGGCGGGCTGGGCATGAGCACACGTATCCCGCACAATCCCGGCCGGGTCGACTGGTCGGGGGAAAACCCCGGTATCTATCTCAAGCAGAACCCGGATCAGGATCACTATGATACGCTGGCGCTGTTCTTTCGGGTGGTTCTGTCGCCCTATGGGCGGGGCCATGCGGCCATCGTTCTGGGCGCCCCGGACGAGGCGCGCGGCTGGCCCCATGCACCGAACCTGATCATGACCGACAATCAGCGCATGATGCGCTGGATCGTCGATGGCTGGGTGACAAGAATGCCGACCTTTGTCGGCAAGGCCGGGCTGGATGCCATGAGCTGGCTGGATTGTGACAGCGTCGAAAAGCGCCCCGGCGATCTGAAAGGCAGGTATTCCGAAACCCTGCGCGGGTCTGGCGTCACGCTGGAGATGATCTGGCGCGACATGGGGCCGCCGCTGCCGGTCGAAGTCACCAAGGAGAACTCGGCCACCAAGGCGCATGAGATGTATTCGGTGTTTTTGGAGGCGCGGGCAGCCGAGGTCCGGATCAACGGCACTCCCCTGCCCGGTCAGGTGGCCAGCCGTCAGTTCTTTGGCCGCACCATGTCGACCGCGTTCCTCGCCTTTTCCGAAACCTGGGTCACGCCAAAGGAGGACATCCGATGCCGCTGAACGAACCGATTACTCCGGGCGTGGTTGACTGGACCGGTGAAAATCCGGGCATCCTGCTGAAAGACGACGACGGCAATTTCAGCGCCATGGCGCTGTTTTTCCGGGTGGCGTGGTCACCGGTCGGTCAGGGACAGGTGCTGTTGCTTTATGGCACGCCGGATCAGGTCGAGGGGGCGGCCGATGCGCCCAATGTCATCCTCAGCGACAATCCAGAGCTGACCGCGTTCCTGAAGAAAAACTTCATCAGCAAGCTGGCGGCCTTTGCAAACGCGCCCGCCTTTGCCACCCTGCCCGAGATCGGCGCGCAGGTGGTGCGCAGTTCGGGCGATCCGATGGGCCACCGCTATACCGAGACAATTGCCGGAGAAAACCTGGTGGTGGAGCTTGTCTGGGAAGGGTTTGAACCGCCGCGCGCGCTTGAACTGTCGCCGCATGAGGTGGCCTCGGGCGAGCAGAATATGTTCTCGCTGCTGGTGCCCGCCCATTCGGCGCAGATCATCGTCAATGGCCGCGCGCTGCCCGGCAAGCTGGGCACACGGGTTCAGGCCGGGTACGAAACGACCACCGCGTTCCTGTATTTCTCGGAAACATGGATCATTCCTCCGGAGGGGGCGTGATGCTGCATCCTGCCGATCAGCTTGCATTCGACAAGGCGATGGTGACCCAGCCGGTCTGGAACCGGTTCAACACCGCTGCCGATGCGGTCAAATTGCCGGACAACGTGCTGCTGCATGCCGGCCCGGCCTTTGCCAGCCCCGATCAGATCGCCGCGCCGATTCTGAACTCGGCCTGCGTCGCCTCCGTTTGGGAAGGGTTGGCGCGGGATTTCGATCAGGCGGAGGCGATGATCCTGGCGGGCGAGATTGTGCTGGAACCGGCGCAGGACCATGATGTCGTCACCCCGCTGGCGGCGGTGGTTTCGGCGCATATGCCGCTGCACACCATCTATGACGCCTGGCGCGGACAGCAACGAGTGTTCACGCCGATCAACGCCGGGTCGCGCCCGGCCATGCGGTTGGGACTGCGGTCCGAGGCGGTGCTGGCGCATATCCGCTGGCTCAACACACGGTTTCTGGAGGTTCTGGAAAACGGACTGGCCGAAGGCATCGCGCTGGTGCCGCTGGCCGTGATCGGGCTGATGGGTGGAGACGACTGCCACGGGCGAACCCCGGTTGCCACCGCTGCGCTGGTGGCCGAGCTGAAGGACCGCACACCGAACGGCATTGCAGACGAAGATTCCCTGGAGTTCATGGCCGGTTCGCCATCGCTGTTCCTGAACCTGTGGATGGCGGCGACCAAGATCATGATGAAACTGGCCGAAGGAATCGAGGGATCGAGCTTTGTCACGGCCGCGGGCGGCAACGGGCGCGACGTGGGTATTCAGATATCGGGGTTGCCGGGGCAATGGTTTACGGTTCCGGCCACCCCACCCAAGGGCCGGTTCGATGTCGATTTGCCCGAGGATCGCGCCCTGGGAGCGATCGGCGACAGCGCCGTGGTCGAGGCCTTTGGCCTGGGCGCGATGGCCATTGAATTGAGCCCCGGGCAGAAGAAAGGCTTGCAAGCCTTCCTGCCTGCAAACGCGGCGGCCCGCACATCCGGGCTGTCGGTTGGCGCACATCCCTATTTCAGCGCGCTTGATCTGCGGCTGGGCACCACCGCGCGCGGTGCGGTCGCACAGGGGGCGGGGCCGGTGATCGGGCTTGGCATCCTTGATCGGCTGGGCGAAGCGGGGCGTCTGGGAGGTGGCATTTATGACATGCCGGTCGACCCCTTTGCCGCCGCCCTGAAAGCGCTGGACGCATGAGCGAACTGAACCGGTACCGCGCCTATGAGCTTGCCGCCATGATCCGCGATGGCGAGGTCAAACCGTCAGAGGTTATGGCGGCGCACCTGGACCGGATCGGTTCGCGGGAACCCGTGATCGGGGCATTCCAAAGCCTCGATGCGGAGCGCGCCATGGAGCGGGCACTCGCCGCCGACACTCTCCCCGTCGGCGGGCCGCTTCATGGCGTGCCCTTTGCCATCAAGGACATCATTGACACAAGGGACATGCCGACCGGATGGGGCAGCGATCTGTACGCCGACCGCCGCCCCGAGCAGAACGCCGCCTGTGTTGACGCGTTTCTGGAGGCCGGGGCGATCCCGCTCGGCAAGACGGTGACCACCGAGTTCGCCTATTTTCGCCCCGGCAAGACAGCAAATCCCGCCAACCCGGCGCATACGCCCGGCGGGTCTTCGTCGGGTTCGGCCGCGGCGGTTGCCGATTTCATGGCGCCGGTGGCCTTCGGTTCGCAAACGGCGGCCTCGCTGATCCGGCCCGCGACCTATTGCGGTGTCTGCGGATTCAAGCCGACGGCGGGGCGGTTCGATCTGCGCGGTGTGATGGGTCTGTCGCACAGCCTGGATACGCTTGGAGTTCTTTCACGCGATCCTCGCGATCTGGTGCTGGCCGACAGCGTTCTTCGAGGTGCCGAGCTGCCTCCGGTTCCGGCTTTCGATGAAGGTTTGCCAAGGATCAGCCTGATGCGTGGACCACATTGGCAGGACGGATCGATCGAAATGCGCGACGTCTGCACAAGGGCGTTGGCCGCCATCGCCGGGACCGGTGCGGAAACGGGTGAGATTGCTCATCCCGCTGTTTTTGAAGGTCTGGTCTGGGCGCATATCGTTGTCATGGGCTATGAGACCGCCCGGCAGCGGGCGCGGGAATACGAGATCGGCGAGCCGGGAATAAGCCCGCAATTCCACGCCCTGATCGAGGCGGGACACCGGGTCGACGAAGCGCAGTACCACGCAGCGCTGGACCTGCGGGATCGGGCAAATGCGATTTTTGATCAGTTGTTTATGGATGTGGACGCGATGTTGGTTCCTTCGGCGCCCGGTCCCGCGCCCAAGGGTCTGGCGGCGACCGGCGATCCGCTGTTCTCGCGCATGTGGGCGTTGTTGCAGGTGCCCTCGGTTGCGCTGCCGTTCGGGACCGATCCGCAAGGCTTGCCGTTGGGCATACAACTGATCGCCTCGCGCGGACATGACGACCGTTTGCTTGACATTGCACAATGGGTGCATGGCGTGCTGCAACAGTCTTGTTGAAGCTTCTCGATCCGGACCGAAGGGCTGCTGTTTCGCGCGTTCAACCGTGGCACGGGTGAGCGAGATCCACACCTGATCTTGTCATCACAGGGTGGTCAGGTCATCGAAGTTTGCGATGACCCAGTTATCAAGCGTTCTGACCACACTGGCCAGCGAATGCCCAAGCGGTGTCAAACGATAGTCCACGCGAGGTGGCACTTCTCCGTAATCGTGGCGCGCGACCAGATTGTATTTCTCCAGCCGTTTGAGTGTCTGCGTCAGCATCTTCTGAGACAGGCCCTCGATCTCTCGCATGAGTTCCGAATTCCGTTTTGGCCCGTCGATAAGCAACGGAATGACAAGCAGCGACCACTTATCGCCAATCACCGCGATGATTTTCCGGGACGGGCACAGCGCGATATATGGGTCGGGTCTGATATCAAGCATTTGTGACCTTTCGACAGGAACCAGAAGGTGCGTACTTTATCATTGGTTCTTATCATAATATCGTCTCTCACATGTGATGCAACAACAAGATTCACTCGAAATCGGAAACCCTGTGGACCGGCCAGGTTGCTGACGGACCCGCTGCTGGCGCGCAGGGCAGTTGAATAGAAAGGAAAACCGATATGGTAAACGTCACGCGAAGAATGGTTCTGGGAACTGCGGCGGTCGCCGCGACTGCCGCGACCATGCCGGGCATGGTCGCGGCCAAGGCGCCAAAGGCATCCGGTCAAGCACCGGGATTTTACCGCAGAAAAGTGGGGGACGCCCAGGTCACCGCATTGCTGGATGGCTACATCGACGTTGCCCACGGGTTTTGGACCAACATCGAACAGGCAACAGTCGAAGACCTGGCCGCCGCTGCGGGTTTGCCGGCATCGGGAGCGATCCGAATTGGTGTCACCTCATACCTCATCAATCAGGGAGATCGCCTGACATTGGTGGACACCGGGTCTGCAGACTATTTCGGCCCAACGGCCGGGCAGTTTCTGACAACGCTGGCGGCGGCTGGATACACTCCGGATCAAATAGATACGATCCTTATCACGCACATGCATCCTGACCACATAGGTTCAATGCTGTCCAACGGCGCTGCGGTGTTTCCGAATGCCGAAATCCATATCTGCGGAACAGAGTTCGACTATTGGACGTCAAGCAGCGAACAATCAGCCGCACCGGACTTTGCCAAGCCCTGGTTCGACGCGGCAAAGGGCGTGAAGGCAGCTTATGATGGCCGGATCAAACTGTTCACCGGTTCCCCCGAAGTCATACCTGGCATTACCGCGGTGCCTTTGGTCGGGCACACGCCGGGTCATACCGGATACCGGTTGTCCTCGGCTGGAGAAGACCTGTTGATCTGGGGCGATGCCTGTGGTGTGGCCTCGGTTCAGTTTCAGCATCCCGAAGCGGGTCTTGCCTTTGATGTCGATGGGGCAACGGGCAAGGCGACCCGCGCCTCACTTCTGGACATGGCAGCCGGCGAGGGCGTTTTGGTCGCTTCGGCCCACTTGCCTTTCCCAAGCTTTGGCCGTGTTCTTCGCTCGGGTTCGGCATACGCATGGCAGCCTGACGAGTACCGGTTCGAGGTTTGATCTGATCCAACACGCCAAGGCCAGTCGTTGGGTTGCCATGGGCGTGTAGAAAGAGGCAGCCAGCATTCACTTGCTGGTTGCCATAGGGCATTTCTGCGACAGGCAGAGCCGGATGAACCCCAGGATTTCACAATGCACGACTATCGCCTGGAAGCCATTTCCAAAGACATTGGCATATCCAGAACCCGACGGCTGACAAGAAAACCAGAGCGGATCAATTCCGGGTGAAAGCCATCATTGCTTGGCAAACATATCATCTGCATGCGCGCTAAGGAGGCTTTCGAGGAACGCATTGAGACGACGACCCTTGGATGCGCTGCGCCGGACGATCGCGGACATCTGCGAGACGAAACGGGTTCCCTTGCACGGGATCTCGCGCGCCAGCCCGGCCTCGATGAATGGATAGGCCGTGTGGGTTGGCAGAAACCCGAGATAGCGTCCTGACAGAACAAGAAGGGCAAGCGCTTCTTCATTTTGGACGAATGCGGATTTTCTCAACTTGAGTTTCTGGTGCACCGACATGTTCGGTGAGTTGAAGCTCAACCCGGCAAACGAAAATGCTCTTAACGATTTCAGTTCGAACTCTTCGCGCGGATCGTCAAACAGCTCGTGCCCCTTTCCACAATAAAGACGCATGTCTTCCTGATAGAGGTTCGCATAGTTGAGCATCGGCGATTGCCGGTGCAAAGGAACGATTCCCAGATTGAAGCGCCCGTTGATAACACCCTCTTCGATGATGTTAGGGGGTTCCATGGATATATCGAGCGTCACACCCGGCGCCCTGCTTCTGAACAAGCGAATGGCCCCAAAGACGTTTGCGCCCGGGTTCGTCGAGGAGTGATCGAAGATCGCGATCTTGAGCTTTCCGGTCAGAGCAGTGTGCGCTTCGTCGATCTGTTCTTGAAACTTGTCGATCGCAGCGAACAGGTCTTCGGCAGCGTCCAGAACATGCTGCCCGTCGGATGTCAGGGAAAAACCTGCCGGCCCCCTGTGGCAAAGCTTGAGGTTCAGACGCGTTTCCAGATCGGAAATATGCTTGCTGATGGTCGAGCGGCCGATGTTCAGCTCGAACTCGGCCGCGGTGAACCCACCGCATGCAACGACCGTGCGAAAAACCTCCAACAGCCGGATGTCTACGTTCGCCACGCGCGATATGATCGATTTTCGCGAGATAAAAGGTTTCCTGTTTATCAAACTTTGCTTCGATTACTTTGTATTACCTGAACGGTAATTGCAAATTATATGTTTTCCATTGGATTTCGGCGCGCGGCATTGCTGTGTCTGTCGCCTGATCCAGCAAGACAAAAAGTCCAACTCCGGAGGAGACTTTATGACACTCATCAAAAACCTGTCATCGTTTGCGATTGCTGCATCAGTTGCGGCTTTTGCTCTTACGGCCCCCGCTCAGGCCAAAAACTTCAAAATCGCGGTGGGCGACAGCGGCGGATCAAGCCAGGAAGCCACGGGTCTGGCATTCAAGGCGAAACTTGAGGAATTGTCCGGCGGCAATCATACCGCAACACTGTTTCTGAACGGCCAGCTGGGCTCGGAACAGGACACCGTGAACGAGGCTGCGATCGGCACGCTGGACATGTCGCTGTTGGCGATCAACAACGTGACACCGTTTTCGCCCTCTGTGGGCGTGTTCACGCTGCCTTACGTCATTCTCAGCCTGGAAGACGCCGAAACGCTGACCCAGGGCCCAATCGGTCAGGAGCTGACCGAAAACACCATCAATGACGCAGGCGTGCGCATCATTGCCTGGACCTATACCGGCTTCCGCCGGCTGACCAATTCGAAAAAGCCGGTCAAGTCGGTTGCCGACCTCGAAGGCCTGGTCATTCGCGTCCCCAAGAACGAGATCATGATCGACACCTACAAAGCCTGGGGCATCAGCCCGACGCCGATGGCATGGTCGGAAACTTTTGCAGGTCTCCAGACCAAGGTTGTGGATGGTCAGGACAACCCCTACACCACCATCAACGCGATGAAGTTCTACGAGGTGCAAAAGTACGTCACGAACATCCGCTACATCTTCTCGATTGAACCGCTGATCATTTCCGAGCAGGTCTTTCAGGATCTGTCGGCCGAAGATCAGGAAATCATCCTTGAGGCTGGCAAAGCGGCAACCGCGGCATCGGCCCAGTTCCTGCGCGACAAGGAAGCCGAGATCAAGCAGATCCTGCTCGACAAGGGAATGCAGATCGATGATCCGGAAAACAACGAGCAGGAATTCATCGACCTAGCGACCGCTGCCGTTTGGCCGAAGTTCTATGAAAGCATCGGCGGCGTCGAAAAGCTGAACGCGGTGCTGGCCGCGATCGGTCGCGACCCCGTCTCGGAATAATATCGCTCAACAATAACAAACGGCATGCGCTGAACCGGCGCATGCCGCACTGACAGCGAGGGGCCCATGAAAAACTTCTGGGGTGTTTTAGACAATATCGAAAGTTATCTTTGCCGGTTCCTGCTGGCAGTGTTCGTGTGTCTGCTGTTCCTTCAGGTCGTGGTGAGAACGTTGTTCAACTTCTCATTCTCCTGGGTGGAAGAGCTTTCGGTTTATATGTTCGTGTGGTTCGTGTTCTTCGGAGCCAGCTATGCGGCCAAGATGGGCGCCCACAACCGGGTGACCTTTCAGTTCAAGTTCCTTCCGCCTCGCGCAATCAAGTTCATCGAGGCATTCGCCGATCTGTTCTGGATCTGCTTCAATGTCTATTTCGTCTATCTGGCGCTGGATTTCATCTTCAACCGGATGAACAAGTTCCAGTCCTCACAGACCCTCGGGTTCCACCTGAGCTGGGTATATATCGTTCTGCCGATCGCGTTCACCCTGATGACAATCCGCATCATCCAGGTGAACTACAAAAAGATCGTCCTGGATGAGGACCTTCGCGATCCCGACGCAATCGATCTGGAAGAAGTACGCGCCGAATTCGGCGGCGACGCAGCGCACGCTGCAAGCGAGGAGGACAAGTGATGGGCGTGGAAATCGTTTATATCCTGTTTGGCGGCTTCCTGCTGCTTTTGTTCATTGGCGCGCCGATCACGGTGGCGCTTGGCGTTTCGACGATGATCACGTTTCTCATCCTCGATGAGAATCCGATCAAATTCGTGCAGATCGCGTTCACCTCTGTCGGGTCTTTCCCGTTGATGGCCTTGCCCGCCTTTATTCTGGCCGGAGCCTTGATGGAGGCATCAGGCCTGTCCCGGCGGTTGATTTCCGTGGCCGAAAGCTTTGCCGGTCCGTTCACCGGTGGCATGTCTGCCGCAACGGTGTTTGCCTGCCTGTTCTTCGGCGCAATCTCGGGTTCTGGCCCGGCAACGACCGCTGCGGTCGGTATGCTGATGATCCCGGCCATGATCGACCGCAAGTATGACCGGGATTACGCGTCTGCGATCACCGCGTCATCCGGGGGTCTTGGTATCGTCATTCCACCATCGATTCCGCTGATCATCTTCGGCATTGCCGCCCTTGGCATGCCCGCGCCTCCGGAGGCCGTGGCCGAGCATGGTACATTCCAGACGGTTTCCATCCCGAAACTGTTCATCGCAGGATTCTTCCCCGCCTTTCTGATCGCCGGCAGCCTGTTAATCATGAACTACATCCTGGCCAAGAAGAACGGTTACAAGGGAACCACCGAAGGCTGGTCCGCGCGCCACATCTGGTGTGAAATGTACCGCGGTTTCTGGGCGCTGATGGCACCTGTCGTGATCCTTGGCGGTATCTATTCGGGTTTCTTCACCCCGACAGAAGCCGCAATCGTCGCGATCTTTTACACTCTGGTGGTGGGTACGTTCATCTATCGGGAATTGTCGTGGCACAAGCTTTTCACGTCACTTGAAACGACAACCTGGCTGACAGGCCGTGTGTTGTTGATCATGTTCACGGCGACGGTCTTTGGGCGGTTGCTGGTCGAAAATCAAATTCCGGCCATCATCGCGCAGGGGATGCTGTCGGTCACCGACAATATCTATGTGATCTGGACCCTCGTGATCCTGTTCCTGCTGTTCGTCGGAATGTTCATGGAAACGCTGGCCACGATCCTGATCCTTGTACCGGTCATGCTGCCGGTTGCCTACAGCGTTGGCATCGATCCGATCCACTTCGGAGTTGTCATGGTCTGTACCCTGGGTATCGGCTTTCAGACGCCACCATTGGGAGAAAACCTGTTCATCGCGTCGGGGATATCCAACATTTCCATCGAGCGGATATCAGTGGCTGCGCTGCCGTTTGCCTTCATCAACACTGTGGCAATCTTCATCATCGCGTTTTTCCCTGAAATCTCGCTTTGGTTGCCTCGGGCGTTCGGATACTGAGCGGCAGATGAAAGGAACTGAACAATGTTACCTCAGATAAAAGACATCCTGTTCGCGACCGACCTGTCGGCAAACGCAGACAATGCTTTGCGCCACGCCATTGCTTTGGCGCAGACGCATGATGCAAGAGTTCACGTTCTGCATGTGACCGAACCGTTGACTCAGGACGCAATCATGACGCTGCGGATGTTCATCCAGGATGATGCATCGCGAAAGCATGCGATCAGGGAACGGCACGCGTCCATAAAGGACATGCTGAAGGCCAACCAGAAGGCCTTTGTCAGTTCGCTGAGCAAGGAAGAAAAGCAGGCCTACGAAAAGGTTGCGTCAGTTGAACTGGTCGATGGTCACCCGGCGGAAGCGATCCTGCAAAGAGCCAAGGACCTTGATTGCGGGCTGATCGTCATGGGAACGCATGAACATGGAACGGGTCACACATTTATCGGTACCGTCGTCAAACGGGTGCTTCGACGATCCAGAATCCCGACACTTGTCGTACCTCATGTGCACTAGAATTACCCTCCTGGACTGAACTTAGGCGGCCAAACGGTCGCCTTTTTTTCAGCGATCCTTAGCGCCATGGCGGCCTTTCTGGTGTTGGCACTTGATGGATGCAGTGGCTTTGAATCCCCTACTGTTTGATGTCTGCGAATTTTGAAGAATAGTAGTAGGCGATAGCCTGCGCCCGGTTCTTAACCGACAGTTTTTCATAAATGTTCGACAGGTGAAATTTCACCGTATTCGTGGAAATCTGCAGGTCCTTGGACAGGTCGCGATTGGACATGCCTTTGGCAAGGGCCTCAAGAATGGCCCTTTCCTTTCGTGACAGGCTGTCTAACGGGTTTCGTTGCATCTTGCGGACATCGATGAAGGGAAAAACCATCTTGCCCGCCGCAACATCGACGCAGGTTTCCAATAACCCTTCGACTTCGCCAGAGCGCGCCGCAAAACCCGCGGCACCCGCCTGCATCGCCAGACGCGGCACATCACCAACTTCATCCCCGTAGATGACAAAACGCGGCGCGTTTTCCTGCTCTCGCAGCACTTCTATGAGTTTCGCGGCGCCCAGAACCGGCAAATCCCAAGCGACGATGCAGACCTTTACCGGCACCCGCATCACCGCGCCCAGGAAGCCCTCGGCAGTTGCCGATGTTGCGACCAAAGAGAATCGGGGATCGCGTTCGAAGATCTCGGACATCGCCGATAACACCAGCGGATTGTTGTCAGCGAGCATGACGGCAATTGGAGAACGCTGAGTTCCAGTCATTGTAATTCCACCTAAAATTTTCAAAACCTACCCGTTTTGGCAGTAGGTTTCTTTGTATGCATCGGTATCCTTACCAGTTTGGGTAGGTTTTTTCCCATCTATTTGGAAGCCCCGTAGCAGTAGTAAGTTACGTTGCGGACCAAAGCAAGTATCGCTTTTCTACACGTCAGCGAAAGACACGGGGCCAGCAATTGCCCCTGATGAAGTGGAGACCGTCAATGACGTTTCAGATTTTCCCCCAGCTCGAAATCCCCGAGACGTTGGCGGCTGGCCCCGGGCCGGGTAACACGGATGCCCGCGTGTTGCAGGCATTCTCCGGCGCCGGAGTGGCCGATCACATGCAAGCAGACGTTCTGCGTGGAATGGTCGAATGCAAGCACATGCTGCGCGAGATCTGGGGCACCAGAAACGCGTATACCTTTGCTGTGGCTGGCACCGGCTGGAGCGGGCTGGACACCATGTTCTCGGCCGTCATGCCGGGTGACAAGGTTGTCGCTTTCTCGAACGGAACCTTTTCGGGCATCGACTCGCTGACACTCCGGATCAAGGCAGCAACACCGCAGGAACACGCCGCCGATCCACTCGATCCGAAGGCTGCCAGCGTAATCGTCATTGATGTACCGCACGGCCAGCCGGTCACCGCCGAAACAATCGAGGCCGTTTTGGCCGAGCACAAGCCGAAGTGGGCCTTCATGGCGCATTGGGAAACCGGTTCAGGCCGTATCAACGATCTGCGCGGGTTCTCGGATGCGTGCGAACGCCATGGCGTCATGGGGCTGATCGATGCCGTCTCGTCGCTTGGGGTCGAGAATTTCCGGATCGACGATTTTCCCGGTGTCGCCGGGTGGGCCTCGTGCCCACAAAAAGGTTTGTGTTGCCTGCCGCTGACCTATGCGCCCGTCAGCTTTACCGCTGCCTACATCGACTCGCTGAAAAGCACCGGCGCTTACACCTATGTGCACAACCCGATTTTCGAGGCGCGCCATTGGGGAATTGTCGATGGTCGGGATGTCGAAAAGGGCACCTATCACCGGACCCATTCAGGCTATGCCGTCGCTGCCTTTCATGAATCACTGCGCCTCACTCTGCAGGAAGGGCTGGCAAAGCGGTCAAATGCGTACCGGACCCACGAAAACGTTCTGCGCGATGCCGTAACTGCGATGGGATGCGAAGTCACATCGGACATGCCCAGCCTCGTCGTACTCAACCTGCCGCCGGAACTGGCCGGCCGTGAAATGGAACTGGTCCAGAACTGCCGCGCGCGCGGCTTTGGCATATGGCCGACACTGAGCGCGCCAGTACAGGTGCGGATCGGTATTCTCAACCAATTGAACCGCCAAGCCGTCAGCCGGATCGTGCGTCTGTTTGCCGAAGCCCTGCGGGAGCTCGGAGGTCAGGTGGACAACGACGTCGTCGAGGCTTTGCTCGAGAGCCGTTACGGCACTTCGATCGCCGCCTGAATTGCGCTGCAGAAAAGAGAGAACTCCAAATGGACATTCATGAGTATCAGGCGAAAGAAATTCTTTCGAATTTCGGGGTCGAAGTTCCTTCGGGAGCGTTGGCCTACAGCCCGGAGCAGGCCGCTTATCGCGCCCGCGAATTGGGCGGCGACAAATGGATCGTCAAGGCACAGGTCCACGCCGGCGGTCGCGGCAAGGCGGGCGGCGTCAAGCTTTGCAATAGCGAAGGCGAGATCTACGAAGCATGCGATGACCTGTTCGGTCGAAAGCTGGTAACCCATCAGACCGGCCCCGAGGGCAAGGGCATCTATCGCGTCTATGTGGAAAGCGCGGTGCCGATCGATCGCGAGATTTATCTTGGTTTCGTGCTTGATCGCTCCAGCCAGCGGATCATGATTGTTGCATCCTCTGAAGGTGGCATGGAGATCGAGGAGATTTCGGCGGAAAAACCCGAAAGTATCGTGCGCTCCACAGTGGAACCGGCAGTAGGTTTGCAGGAATTCCAGGCCCGGGAGATTGCCTTCAACCTTGGTCTGGAACCCCGCCTGATTCAGCAAATGGTCCGCACATTGCAAGGGTGTTATGCCGCATTCAGTGAACTGGACGCGACCATGGTGGAAATCAATCCCCTGGTAATCACCGGCGACGATCGGGTTCTGGCGCTTGACGCCAAGATGAGCTTTGACGACAACGCCCTGTTCCGTCATCCGCAAATCTCTGAACTGCGCGATAAAAGTCAGGAAGACCCGCGCGAAAGCCGTGCGGCGGACCGCGGCCTGTCCTATGTCGGGCTCGAGGGCAATATTGGGTGCATCGTGAATGGCGCCGGCCTTGCGATGGCCACGATGGACACGATCAAGCTGGCTGGTGGTGAGCCTGCAAACTTCCTCGACATTGGCGGCGGCGCTTCGCCCGAACGGGTGGCCAAGGCGTTCCGTCTTGTCCTGTCAGACAAGAACGTTCAGGCGGTGCTGGTCAATATCTTTGCGGGCATCAACCGCTGTGACTGGGTTGCCGAAGGTGTCGTGCAGGCGCTGCGCGAATTGCAGATCGATCTGCCCGTCATAGTTCGCCTTGCCGGAACGAATGTCGAGGAAGGTCAAAAGATTCTTGCGAAATCGGGCCTGCCAATCATCCGTGCAACAACTCTGATGGAAGCCGCTGAACGCGCCGTGAGCGCGTGGAAGCACGATCTGACCCATAACACCCAGATGAGGGCCGTGTAATGAGCATTCTTCTCGATCGCGAAAGCCGCGTAATCGTTCAGGGCATAACCGGTCGCATGGCAAGGTTCCACACCAAGGACATGCTGGAATATGGCACCAACGTTGTCGGCGGGGTTGTTCCCGGCAAGGGCGGCGAAACCGTCGAAGGCGTTCCGGTCTTTGACACGGTCAAACAAGCCGTCGAAGCAACCGGCGCCAATGCCAGCCTGGTGTTTGTACCACCGCCGTTTGCCGCGGATTCGATCATGGAAGCCGCTGACGCCGGTATCCGCTATTGCGTGTGCATCACCGACGGCATTCCGGCGCAGGACATGATCCGCGTCAAGCGTTACATGTACCGTTATCCGAAAGAGCGGCGCATGGTTCTGACCGGCCCCAATTGCGCAGGTACGATCAGCCCGGGCAAAGCGCTGCTGGGGATCATGCCGGGCCATATCTATCTGCCTGGCCCTGTCGGCATCATCGGACGTTCGGGCACGCTGGGTTATGAGGCGGCGGCGCAGTTGAAGGAACGCGGCATCGGTGTTTCGACCAGCGTCGGAATTGGCGGCGACCCGATCAACGGCTCGTCTTTCCGCGACATCCTGGAACGCTTCGAGCAGGACGAGGACACCGACGTGATCGCCATGATCGGAGAAATCGGCGGACCTCAGGAGGCGGAAGCCGCAGAATATATCCGCAATCACGTCACAAAGCCCGTGGTGGCCTATGTCGCTGGCCTGACCGCTCCCAAAGGGCGAACGATGGGCCATGCTGGTGCGATCATCTCGGCCTTTGGCGAAAGTGCGTCGGAAAAGGTGGAAATCCTTTCGGCCGCAGGCGTGACCGTGGCTGAAAACCCCGCTGTGATTGGCGAAACCATCGCCCGTGTCATGGGAAAGGCAGCGTGATGGTCAAACCCTCTGTCCTTGTCACCCGTCGTTGGCCCGCCGCCGTCGAGGCGCAACTGATGGAGAGCTATGACGCAGTTCTGAATACCGGGGACAAACCTTTGACCCCGGCGGAAATTCGCGAAGCGCTCAAACGGTATGATGCGGTTCTACCGACTGTGACCGATACACTGAATGCCGAAGCACTGGACGTACCGTCGGCGCAAACCAGGATCCTGGCCAACTACGGTGTTGGGTACAGCCACATTTGCGAGCCTGCGGCACGCGACCTGGGAATGACCGTCACCAATACACCCGACGTGCTTTCAGAATGTACTGCCGATCTCGCGATGACGTTGTTGCTCATGGTTGCCCGCCGAGCAGGCGAAGGAGAACGAGAGTTGCGCGCGGGCCAATGGACAGGATGGCGGCCCACACATCTTGTCGGCACCAAAGTCAGCGGCAAGACATTGGGCATCATCGGTTTCGGTCGAATCGGCCAGGAAATGGCCCGTCGCGCCCATCACGGGTTTGGCATGAAAATTCTTGTACAGAACCGGTCGCGTGTCTCGTCGGAGATTCTGAACCAATGCAATGCAACGCAGGTCGACACCATCGACGACTTGCTGCCGCAATGCGATTTTGTCTCGCTGCACTGCCCCGGAGGTGCCGCCAACCGGCATCTGATCGACGGTCGCCGTCTCGACTTGATGAAGCCTGACGCCTACCTGATCAATACCGCCCGCGGCGAGGTCATCGATGAACATGCCCTGATCCAGGCCCTCATGTTTGACACTATCGGCGGCGCAGCGCTCGACGTCTTCGACGGAGAACCCCACGTCAGCCCGGACCTGTTGCATTGCGACAATCTGGTCATGCTGCCCCATCTGGGAAGCGCCACCCGAGAAGCGCGCGAAGCCATGGGATTTCGCGTTCTGGACAATCTGAGCGATTTCTTCGAGGGACGCCCGCCGCGTGACCGGGTGATCTGACACAGACAACATCTTGGGCAACAGGCAGGTACGGGTCCAAACGGCTTTCGCAAAGTGATTGTGACGAGGTCCAGACCTGCTCTGCCCCTGCCCCCCAGTTTTGCTGTTCCGGACCGGAACGACCAACACAATTCGAAAGGTTTCGACATGAATGCCCCCTATCGTACCGACGATTTTTTCACCCAATCTCTCGCGGATCGTGATCCTGAGCTTTACGGCTCGATCGCGTCGGAGCTTGGCCGTCAGCGCGACGAGATCGAGCTGATCGCGTC
>NZ_JBXWRJ010000023.1:0-78462 GCF_059612845.1 Ruegeria sp. YKSE079
TTGCGCAGAGGCGGGCGAGAAGCAAAGGCCCCATGACAGCCAAATCTCGCAATTAAGGGCAAAACTCGATGCCGAAAGCGTCGCGTCTCAGATTTAAAGGCAACGCGACAGCGGGCCTCGGACGCCACGGCGACCAGATCGAAGCTGCCGTCACCGCGTCTAGGATCGCGACCAGCGATGGAAGCGGTGCCATCTTCGCGCCGCTCGCTATGGCCGGGGCCGGGGGGCAGCGCGTTTCGGGCTTGCCACCCGAGCGTTTGGCCCGCTGGTTGGATGGGATGAACAGCGCAATTCTAACGGCGATGCGAACACTTGATGATATTGAAGTGTGGATCGGGCGGGCAGAAAACGTCATGGCGCAATTATCTGGCCGCACGCCGGTTGCCTTGCGAAAGGTTTTCACGGAATGGCCCTTGGTCTCCGCCCCGATGGCTGAGGCCATGACCGGAGCCAGCCGCGCCGCCGTTCAGCGCAATCTCGCATGGATGGAGGCAAGCGGTTTGATCCGCGAGGTGACGGGGAACGGGAGGTATCGCATGTGGAAAGCTGACCTAATATAGGTCATTTGTCGAGGCTGACACCGGCTTGACCTGGCACGCTTTAGTGCCGCCCCAGATGATCGTTTAAGCCACTTTCCGTTCGAATGCGACAAGGCTTTTCCAGCCCAAAGCGTTCGTTAGCCATTCGTCTCACGTTTTTGTGACAATTGATCGCTTGAAGCTCCAGTGGGTGAAGGTTGTAACGGGGCGAAATAACGGAATGAGAGCCGGAGCCAGAGATGGCATCGTAGCATTTGCGAGTGGCGCAAGTTCCCTGTGCCGTGACGTTCCCGATCTCATGGTCGCGATATCGAAGCCGCTGTGCCTAAATTTCCAGACAATCTGCGACTTAACGAATTGTCGCTGCGCAACTTCGGACCAGGTATTGTGCGAGCAGTTTTCTCCTCCCTAGCAAACTGGAAACTGCAAGGATCGCATGTCTACTTACGAAAATTTGCCCTTGAACCTCTAGCCACTAGAAGTCCTATCTGTTCAAGGAGAACACATACCGTTCTTGCCATCAATCGCCGGTGAGAACCGAAAGGGTACGAAATGCTGACAAGACGACACTTCATTCAGACAACAACGGCGCTTTTTTCGGTGACCGGTCCCGGTATGGCTTTTGCCGACACTTGGCCCACCGAGGCTCAGAAGGCTGAATGGGACGCACAGGTGACGCCTCAGGGTTATGTTGCCGAGACTTCCAACCCATGGGGATTGCACCCGCGGTTCCTACCGCAACGTGTGGTCGCGAAGGCCGGTCTCGTGCCGGGAGATATCCATGTCGACGCGGTCGCACGATATCTTTACCACATTGAAGAGGGTGGAACCGCGATGCGCTACGGCGTGGCCATCGCGCGGGGGAACCTCTACGAGCCGGGTGTCTATACCATCAAGCGCAAGGTCAGGTGGCCGCACTGGCAACCGACACAGAGCATGATCAATCGCGACCCCGAACTTTATGCTGACATTGCCGATGGCATGGAACCGGGACCGGAAAACGCGCTTGGATCGAGGGCGCTGTATCTCTACGTCGGGGATCGCGATACCCTTTTGCGCATCCATGGCACTCCGAGCCCACGGAGTATCGGTGGCCGCGCAAGTTCGGGCTGCGTACGGATGGTCATGGCTCATATCAATGATCTTTACCCGAACGTCGAGACCGGCTCTACCGCCTATCTTTACTCGGCGGAGGACAGCGTGACTGCCCGCAGCTAAGCCAAGCAGCGGACGGCAAACGCAATTAAGTTTCGCGAGGGGTGCAGATACGATTGCCGTTCGCCGTGCGCAGCGGCAGCAAGGTTGTTTCTACGGGGCCGCTGTGTTTGTACCAGTAGCACCCGTCCTCGGGCACCAAGCGCGCGGTTGCAACATCCTGATCCGGGGCAGCCATTGCAATCACGGCTTCGGGAACTTTGCCCCGCCGGTCTGCCGAGTCGCCCGGTCCAGTCGGCTGGATTGCGCACCCGGCCGTAAGAGACAGCGCCACTGCAACAATTATTTTTTGCTTCAGCATCAAAACCCGCATCAAGCTTCCTTTCGTGTCTGTTTTTCTTTGCATCGGCTTTTCATGCCTCAAGGCGTGATGGAGCCGGTCGCCGCATCCTCTAGCAATAAAACAAACTGAAATACCACCGTATTTTGCTCTTGAAGCTCTAGCTACTGTAGGGGCTATGTCATGGTAAAGCACCCGAATCCAGAGGTCCATTCATGCCGCCCGACACCCATCGTCACGACCACGATCACGCCGAAGATGCCCAGACAAGCGGCGGCAGCTGCTGCGGGAGCGCCGGAACGTGCGGCGACATCGTTCCGGCGACCCCCGCGCCAGCGGGCGGGCGCAGTTTTCAGGTGTCCGGCCTCGATTGCGCCGAGGAGGTAGCAATCCTGAACAAGGTGGTCGGCCCGAAGATCGGCGGGGCCGAGCATCTCGCGTTCGACGTGATCAATGGGCGGATGACTATTCTCGACAGCGCCAAGAGTTTATCGGACGGCGAAATTGCAGAACTGGTCGCAAGCACCGGCATGACCGCCAAGCCTTGGGATGCCGAGAACGCGTCGGTCGACCAGGCGGCCCATCTTGCAAGACAGCGGCTGTTTACGGCGCTCAGTGGAGGCTTCTGGGCCGCGGGATTTCTGTGGCACATCATCGAGACCGGCATGGGCGGGGCGCTCGGCCTCTTCGCGGGTCACGGCGAAGCGCCGATGCCACTGGTCGAGGCAGGGCTGTTCGCGGTTGCGATCCTGTTCGGTGTCTGGCTCGTGGCACCCAAGGCATGGTCGTCCGCTCGGCGGCTGTCGCCCGACATGAACCTGCTCATGGTGGTCGCCGTGGCCGGTGCCATCGGGCTTGGCGAATTTTTCGAGGCGGCGACAGTCGCGTTCTTCTTTTCGCTCTCGCTCTACCTCGAAAGCTGGAGCGTCGGGCGTGCGAGGAATGCGGTTTCAGCTCTGCTCGACCTCGCGCCGCCGACGGCAAGAGTTCTTCATGATGACGGCTCGGAAGCGGACGTTCCGGCTTCTGCGGTTGCTATCAACGCACGTTTCATCGTGCGCGGCGGAGACCGCATCCCATTGGATGGTGAGGTTGTCGATGGGGCAGGGGCCGTCGATCAGGCGCCGATCACCGGAGAGAGTGCGCTGGTCCCAAAGGAACGGGGCGACGAAGTCTATGCCGGTACGATCAACGGCGAAGGCACACTGACGGTGCGCGCCACGAAGGCCGCCTCGGACACCGTGTTGGCCAAGATTATCCGCATGGTCGGCGACGCCCATGCCCGCCGCGCGCCGGTGGAGCAGTGGGTGGCGAAATTCGCCCGCATCTATACGCCTATCGTCATGGCTCTCGCCATTGCAATTGCCCTGCTGCCGCCGCTCATTTTCGGGGGGGCCTGGGATTATTGGTTCTACAATGCACTCGTGCTGCTGGTGATCGCTTGCCCATGCGCTCTGGTCATCTCGACACCGGTCTCCATCGTCGCTGCACTCACCGCCTCAGCGCGGGCCGGGGTGCTGATCAAGGGCGGTGCATATGTTGAGGCACCGGGCAAGACCACTGCACTGGCCATGGACAAGACCGGCACGATCACCATGGGCGAGCCCGAGGTGGCGGCGGTGCATCCGCTGGGCAAAGCATCGGCGCAAGATCTGATGACCCTCGCCGCTGGGCTGGAGGCACGTTCCTCGCATCCCTTGGCGCGCGCCATTCTTGCGCGGGCAGAAGCCGACGGCATCAAGGTATCCGCCGCGGAAGATACCCGAACCGTTCCGGGCAGGGGACTTGAAGGACGCACAGACGGCCGGTCGATCTGGCTGGGGTCGGACCGGTTTGCCGAGGAGAAGGGTTTCGGCGACGCCATTCCGAAGGATTTGCGCGACCGCATCGAAGGGGCTGGCAGCACCCTTGTTGCCGTGGGCGACGACACCGGTGTCACCGGCATCTTGGAATTGCGCGACCGTATCCGCCCGGATGCCAAAGGCATCGTGGCGCAGCTTCACGCGCAGGGTGTGAAGACCATCGTCATGCTGACCGGTGATAACGAGCGGACAGCGCGCGCTGTTGCAGCCGAGGTCGGCATCGACGAGGTCCGTGCCGAGCTTCTGCCCGAAGACAAGGTGACTGCCATCGAAGAACTGGTCGAAACGCATGACATGGTGGCCATGATCGGCGACGGGGTCAACGACGCCCCGGCCATGGCGCGCGCGCATTACGCCATCGCAATGGGTGCCGTTGGTTCGGACGCGGCAATCGAGACGGCGGATATAGCCCTGATGACCGACGATCTCGGCAAGGTGCCTTGGCTGATCGGTCATTCGCGCCGGACAATGTCGATCATTCATCAGAACATCGGTATTTCCTTGGCGACCAAGGGCGTTTTCGTTGTCGCTACCGCGTTCGGACTGGCATCGATGTGGGGCGCGATTGCAGCCGACGTAGGAGTGTCATTGCTGGTGGTGGCCAATGCCCTGCGCCTGCTGAACAGCCAAGAGGCCAAGGCGCCGCCGTCCGGCGGTGAGCAGGTTGGCCCACAGATGGCAAAGGCCGCGCTTGCCCACGGACATTGATCACGCAGCATTTGCAAGGTAACGTAATGTCCATAACAGACCTCACGAAAGAGGCATCGAGCAGTGAAAACCATCCGATTTCCCCGCCGCGCCGTCCTGTTGGGCGGGCTGGTAGCGTTTCTGTCCGGGTGTGCCAGCAAGTTCCGCAGCTATGACGGACCCGAAGTCACCCGTGTTCGGCTTTACAAGGGACAGCGCTTGCTTGTTCTCGACGGAGCCGATCGCGTCTTGCAAACCTATCCGGTCGGGCTGGGTTTCGCTCCTGAGGGTCACAAACAATTCGAGGGGGATGGCCGGACTCCGGAAGGAGTTTACACAATCGACAGGCGAAACCCCAACAGCACCTACCATCTTTCGATTGGCATCTCTTATCCGAACGAGGCCGACATCGCCTTTGCCGAAGCGCAGGGCCTTTCCCCCGGCGGCGACATCTTCATCCATGGTGGCCCACGCCCCGGCATCGACCCGACAAATGTCCGCGACTGGACAGCTGGCTGCATCGCGGTCACGGATCGGGAGATCGAGGACATCTATGCAATGGTGAAGGACGGGACACCTATCCACATCTTTGCATGACGGTCTTTCTCATGCGGCGGTAGTGAGCCGTCGCATTGGCGCCATTGCCCAGCTCCACGAAGCCAAGATGAGCGCCAACAGCATCCAGTCCCCGAAGCTCGCGTAGAGTGTCGGCGGTCGCGCGGAGGGCAGGCTAGCGTCGATGATGCCCGTTTCGCCGGTATCGAGCCGCGCAACGATCTCTCCGCTCGCGTCGATGACCGCAGAGATGCCCGTATTCGCGGCTCGGATGACTGGAAGGCCTTCCTCTACGGCGCGCATACGTGCGGAAGCCAGATGCTGCTCGGGTCCGATGCTGGTGCCAAACCAGGCATCGTTTGTCGCGTTGAAAATCCAGTCCGGCCGGAACAGGTCGTCGACCACATGCCCTGGGAAGATGATCTCATAGCAGATCGCCACGGCGACCAGCGGCACACCCGGAAGCGCAAGCGTTCTCGGGCCCGGTCCGGGCGTAAAATCGCCCAGACC
Organism: Ruegeria sp. YKSE079; assembly: GCF_059612845.1. NCBI lineage: Bacteria > Pseudomonadati > Pseudomonadota > Alphaproteobacteria > Rhodobacterales > Roseobacteraceae > Ruegeria > Ruegeria sp. YKSE079. The sequence goes on from NZ_JBXWRJ010000023.1 coordinate 5,649, forward strand.
CGCCGTGAGCCGCTCGATGGGCAACCAGCCGCGGAATGGCACATATTCGCCGAAGGGCACGAGATGGTGTTTCGCGTATCCGGTCAGGATCTCGCCGGTCTCGTCAAATGCCTGGACCGTGTTGAAATATCGGGTGCCATCCTCGCTCGGTACACGGTCCGGCACACCGGTAAGCAGCACTCTGCCGTCTGGTAGCGCTGCGGCAATGCGGGCCCGTGCCTCCGTATCCTCATCGAGGAAACCCGGAAAGGCGGTTTCCGGCCAGAGAAGCACGTCGAAATCGCCGGGCCGGGTTGAAAGCTCAAGATAGCGCGCGAAGGTCGCCTCGCGGTTCTCGGGAGCCCATTTCTCCTCTTGTGGAATGTTGCCCTGGACGATGCGCAGGTCGACACCGGGTGGCTGTTGTGCATCCGACTGGAGGCGCAGCGTGCCGACAGCCCACATCGTCGCGATTCCGGCCAGCGCCATGAGCGAGATGGTCAATCGTTGCCGCCCGGACGCCATAGCAGCCGCGCCAGGGAGTACCGCGACGAACACGGTGAGAAAGCTTAGCCCATAGCTTCCGACCCAGGCGGCGGTCTGGCGAAGGGCGGCGTAGTCTACAAGTGCGTAACCGGCCAGGTTCCAGGGAAACCCTGTCAGAACGTGACCACGCAACCACTCGGCCACGGTCCAGGAGGTCGCGAACAGGAGGCAGGCCAAGAGACTGCCCATGGCTCCGCGCCGCGCGATTTCGGCAAAAAGCGCAGCGGCAATGGCTGGGAAAATCGCGAGACCTGCGGACAATCCCGCGACCGCCGGAATCGCCATCGTCCCAAACCGCTCGGCCTCGACGTAGAAACTTTCCGCGATCCACCAAATCCCGAAACCGAACTGGCCGAGACCAAACGCCCAGCCGACGAGGAAAGCGCGCCCGAAGGAGAGATCGCGAAGCCCGACAAACAACGCGGAATAGGCAACGGGAACGAGCAGGAGAATCGAAAGAGGCGGGAAAGTCAGAACGGTCATCGCCCCGGCGGCGAAACCAAGCGTCATCCGCGAAAGCAAACGGTGGCGCAGAGCGATGCGGTTCAGAATTTCCGGCTTCACGACTTGATCGAACGCCGCGCGCTGATCCATGGCGCGGCGAGCAAGAGCCCCACGCCACTGACGACAAATACATCGGCCAAGTTGAAGGCAGGCCAATGTGTTGTGCCAATGTAGAAATCGAGAAAGTCTGTTACAGCCCGATACCGCACACGATCGATGACATTGCCCAGGGCTCCGCCAATGATCGCACCGTAGGCAAGCGTTTCCACCGCATTGTCGGCGCGAAACAGCATAACCCCCAGCCAAACACAGATGGCAAGAGCGAAAGCGATGAGGCTCCACCACGGCGCGCCGCCCAACATCCCGAAAGTCACGCCGTCATTACGATAAAAGACGAGGTTGAATCCCGGAAACACGGGAATTCCGGCGCTTAAAGTGACGGCATTCGCAACGACAATGGCTTTGGTGATCTGATCGATCGCGAACGCAGCAAGTGCTGCGAAGACGCCGATCATCGGAGATACCTTGTTTAGTGACATTGCCTCATCCCAACCAGACATCAAGGAACAGCATCAGAACGAGCCCGACTGCGAGACCGAGCGTCGCCCTGTTCTGATGGCCGCTGCGATGGGTTTCGGGGATGATTTCGTGGCTAATGACGTAGAGCATTGCGCCCGCGGCAAAGGCCAGACCCCATGGAAGCAGCGGTTCCGACAGTGTGATGATGCCGGCCCCGAGCAAACCGCCAATCGGCTCGATCATGCCCGTCAGCGCCGCGATGCCCCAGGCGCGCAGCTTCGGATATCCCTCGCCCAGCAGAGATACAGCGACGGCCAATCCTTCGGGCGCATTCTGAAGCCCGATGCCGATGGCGAGCGGCAGACCGCCCTCCATACCTCCGGATCCGAAGCCGACCCCAACCGCAAGGCCTTCGGGGAAGTTGTGGATCGTGATTGCGATGATGAACAGCCAGACCCGCCGCAAAGACGCCGCTTCGGGCCCTTCGCGTCCCGTCTTGAAGTGCTCGTGCGGCAGCTTTTCGTTCATCAGGGCGACAGCCCCCATGCCCAGAAGAATCGAAACGCATACGATGGCCGCAGGCATCGCGCCGTTTTCGAACATCGGCTCCGCCGCATCCAATGCCGGGATGATCAGCGAAAAGAAAGAAGCGGCGAGCATCACACCGGCAGCGAAGCCGAGCGACAGATCGCGTGTGGCCCGAGACGGGATGCGCCCGAACAGCACGGGAACTGCTCCGACTGCTGTGAGCGATCCGGCGGCAAGACTTCCGAGAAAGCCGAGCATTATCGGAGACAGATTTTCCATGGGCGGGCCAGATTATCCTTCGGCGTAGCTCGAAAAGACTTCCGTCGACCCGTCCTTGCGGATGAGGAAGACATCATAGGCCTCGCGGTCGTCTTCTGGCCCCATGCCGGGCGAGCCATAGGGCATCCCCGGAACAGCGAGGCCGACGGCGTCCGGGCGCTCCTCGAGAAGGCGGCGGATGTCAGCGGCCGGTACATGGCCCTCGATCACGTAGCCGTCAATGAGCGCGGTGTGGCAGGAGACCATGCGCTGCGGCACGCCGTTGTCTAGCTTGAAGCGCACGAGAAGCCCGCCGAACATGTCCTGGCCGGTCGGCACAAACCCGTTCTCTTCGAGATGTTTCATCCACGAGAGGCAGCAGCCGCATCCGTTGGTCTTGCGGACGTCGATCGCCGTTGCCTCTGCGAGGGCCTGGGCCGCTGGGAACAGGGCGAGCGTGATGGCAAGAACTTGTGTCATGCGTTTCATGGGTCAGAGCCTTTCGGTTGTCGTTTTGGCAATCTCGCTGCCGAGGTTTTCATTCAGAAGCGCCCGCGCCTCGGCCAGACGCGAGAGCGCGGCGGTATCATCCGCATCGCTCTCGGCCGCTTCGGCGAGCCGGTCGTCAGAGAGGGGGTCAGTCGGGCGCCCATCCACGAGCACCTCATAGTGCAGGTTCGGACCTGTCGCCGTGCCAGTCGCGCCGACGCGGCCGATCACGTCTCCCGCCGCAACGCGTTGGCCTTGTGCCAAGTCTTCCGGCACGGCGCTCAGATGCGCGTAGCGCGTCATGGTGTCGGAGCCGTGCAAGATTTCGACCACGCGACCATATCCGCCGCGCCAGCCGATGAAATTGACCCGCCCCGGTGCCGTCGCTTGAACCGGTGTCCCACGTGCCGCTGCAAAATCGACGCCGGTGTGCATCCGGACGTTGCCAAAGACCGGATGCGTGCGGCGTCCGAACACCGAGCTGAGGCGCGCACCCTCTACCGGCTGTGCGAAGACGCGCAGCACCTCGCCATCGACGTAGATCGTCGCCTGACCGCTGCCGTCGTCCGGCCATACGATCTCGTAAAGCGAACCGCCGATCTCCAGTGCGGCGAAGGCGAGTTCGGGCTGTCCGATCCTGTCCTCTCCGACCCGCGCCTCACGCCAGAGAAGCCTTAGTGTTTCGCCACCGGCCATCTCGCGGCGGAAATCCACGGTCCCACCCAGCATCTGCGCAAGGTCCACGGAAAAACGGGCGGGTATGCCGGCTTCGTCGAGTGCCGCGAAGATCGAGCTGTCGATCATGGCTTCGCCGGCAAGGGTTACGATTTCCGGATCCGGAGCCACGACCTGCGTGGACATCTGCTCGCCGAAAACCACCTCGATCCGAACCCCGTCCTCGACGGCGAGTGAGACGGTGCGGGGGCTGCCGTCCACGGTCGAAGCGACAGTGACCGAGTGCCCCGGCCGCAGCCGTCGCAGATCGTATTCCGCACCAAGCGCGAGGGCAACTTCGGCTCTGTCAGGTGCCGCAAGACCGGCCTCTGACAGCAAGAAATCGAGCGTTTCGCCCGGAGCAATGTCGCGCGACCACGTCGACAGGGGTGGCTCGATCGCTTGCACCGGCCTGTCGGCAAACGCGGCCTGCAGAAGGGGCAGCGGGCTGAGGTCGGGTGCATCGTCTGCCCATGCCGCCGCGGGCAGCGTCACGGGGATGTCAACGTTCTGGGGGGCTTCAGGACCTTGGGGCATCCAGCTACCTGCCTGGGCAAGTTCCGGCGGCACGGGTTCTTTCGACATGGAATCAGAGATGGCGATAGCCGCTCCCGAAACCGTCCCCGCAATTGCGACACAAGCCGCCAAAGTTCTGAGCCTCATGTCGCCCCCTCCATTTCTTCTTCCAGCGCGCGGCGGATCTTCGGCACCGCGAATTCTTTGGGCTCGTGATAGTCGATCATGGTGACGAATCGCCCAGAGGCTGCGAACAGGAAGACGCTCGCGGTGTGGTTCATCGTGTAATCGCCGCTCTCCGCCGGTACTCGCTCGTAGGTGGCGCGGAAGCCGTCCGCGACGCGCGCTATCTGCTCTTCCGGTCCCGTCCAGCCGCGGATCGCCGGATGGAAGTAGCCGACATATTCGGCCATCGTTTCGACAGTGTCGCGCTCGGGATCGACCGTGATGAAAACCACGTTCATCTCGTCGGCCTCGTCTCCCAGATCGTCGAGCCATCCCGAAATGTCAGAAAGCGTGGTCGGGCAGACATCGGGACAGTAGGTGAAGCCGAAGAACGCCATCGTCGGGCGACCGATCAGGGTTTCCGGCCCGACCGCGTTGCCCTCATGATCCGTCAGACGGAAATCCATCTCGGTCAGGGCCACAGGCCGCTGCCCGACAGGTTCGGGTCCACCGGGTCCATCGACCTGCCACCAACCGACGAAGAGCATCAGGGCGACCGCCCCGACACCAGCCGCGCCGTACCCCAGGACCGCCCGTCGCCGCATCAGTCCTCTGGCCCCCGCGCGGCGATTCCGAGGATCGGCACCTTGACCGTCACTTCGCCTCCGTCGTCGAAAAGCAGGGTCAGCGGAAAGGTGTCCCCTTCCGTCATCGGTTCTTGTAGCCGCATCAGCATTGCGTGCAGGCCCCCCGGTTCGAGCGCGACGCTCTCGCCCGGGGCGATCGCGATCTCCCCCGCCGGGCTCATGGAGCTCACACCTTCGGCATTGGTCTTCGTCTCGTGGATTTCGGGCATCATCGCGAGCGGTGTTGTAAGGCCGATCAGCGTCACCGGCTCGTCGCCAGTGTTGCGGATCGTCATGTAAGCGGCCCCGGGACGGTTCATCCCGATGGAGGCGCGGGACCACGCGTTCTCGACGACAACATCCTCGGGTCCGGCCAGCGCGGGCACCGAGAGCCCTCCAAGGGTCAAAAGCGCGGCCAGTGTGCCAGTCAAAATATACTTTTTCATCGTTCTGATCCTGCCCTTTCCATTCAGCTTTGCGCGGCAGCGACTTCGGCGGCCACCAGACGACGCAACTCTGCCTCCCCGAATGGATCGAGCGGCTTGCCGTTCACAAAGAATGTGGGCGTCTGGCGAATTCCCACGGCCTCGACGTCAGCACGATCCTGGTTAAGGATCGCCACGACACCGGGTGCCAGCATTTGCGTGCGCGCGGCTTCGGCATCGAGTCCGGCCGTGGCGGCGATCTGAAGGATCAGGCCAGGCGCCGGGGCACCGTGCGACGCCCATCTCGGCTGTTCCCGCAGAACGGCCTCGAGCACCGGCACGTAAACGTCCTGCATGCGCGCCGCTTCGAGCACGCGGATGGCTTCCTCGGATGCCGCGCCGTGGAAGGGCGTGTAGCGGATCACGACGCGGACAGCTTCCCCATGCTCGGCCATGATGTCCTTCACGATGGGATGAAAGGCGCGACAGGCCTCGCAGGCCGGATCGAAGAATTCGACGATCGTGACGGGCGCATCCGCAGGCCCGAGGATGGGCGAGTAGGGGCGGATCATCGCCTCCGCAAGTTCCGGAGCAACGGGCTCCGCTTCGGCCACTGGGCCGGGGCGGATTGCAAACCAGGTGGCTCCGCCGAAACCGGCGGCGCCGAGGGCAAGAACGGACAGGATCAGGCCGCGTCGATTCATGTTCGTGTGTCCTTCAATGAAAGGGCCGACAGCGCCCCGATCAGCGCGAAGGCGGCGAGCGCCATCAGCGGGATAGGGATGCCGAAGACCAGTTGGTTGTCATCGGTGCAAGAGGGGCCGGTGGCCGTGCAGGGCTGGACGCGTTCGGGAACAAGACCGACGTACAGCCCCATGTGCCAGAGGGCGATTGCGCCGCCGCCAAGCGCCAATGCGATGCCGTAGCGCCCCACGCGGCCGTCCCGCCACCAAAGGCCGAGCCCGAGGACAATGGCCAAGGGGAACATGAAGGCGCGCTGGAACCAGCACAGCACACAGGGCGTCTGCCCCAGCACCTCGCCGACAAAAAGCACGGCAAGCGAGGCGACGAGCGCGATGATCCACGCCAGCCCGAGGGCTGTTTCTCCGGACATACGGTTCATGTCGGTCAGAACCTCTCTTCCAGATCGGCGAGTATCTCTTCGGCGGAGGTGCCGTAGGGCCACGAGTCGGCGAAGCCCGCGTCGGGATCGAAGAGGAACAAATGCGACGTGTGGCCCATCGTGTAACCATCCGGCGCCGCAGCCTCTTCGACGCGTTCAAAGAAGATCGGAAACGTCTCGGATGTGGCGGCGATCTGTTCCGGCGTGCCGGTCAGACCGATGATGCCCGCATCGAACAGCGGGACGTATTCGGCGAGTGCGGCGGGCGTGTCCCGTTCGGGGTCGATGGTGATGAAAATCGGCTGGACCTTGGCGGCATCGTCGCCCAGACCGTCCATCACCGCCGCGACCTCAGATAGGGTCGTCGGGCAGACGTCGGGGCAGTTGGTAAAGCCGAAAAAAACCAGCATCCAGCGCCCCGCAAAGTCCTCCTCGGTTTGAACCATACCCTGGTGGTCCGTCAGTTCGAACTCAGCGAAAAAAGGCGGCTCGGCGTCAGTTCGGGCGCTATCGGCACGATAATCGGACCATAGCAAGAGCCATACGAAGGCAAGCGCTGCCACGCCTGCCAAAACCCAAAGAAACTTCTGTGCCGATGTAAGGGACAATCCTGTTCGCCTGTTTTTGATTCTTATTGCAAGTGCGGATACATCCTCTAGCCGCTAGAGGTTCAAGCACGAAATCATGGTATAGCTTGAACTCACGCGTCTGTGAAACCGACACTTGTTTATTCCGACGGCAAAACCTACACAAACTGTATCTTTTTCATGGAGGCGAAAATGCTCACGATCGGTACTCTGTCAAAGAAGACTGGCACGAAGGTGCAGACCATCCGGTACTACGAACAGATTGGGCTCATGCCCGAACCTGGCAGGACCGAAGGCGGGCAGAGGCGCTACGACAATGCACAGCTCGACCGGCTGTCCTTCATCCGCCATTCGCGACAACTCGGTTTCTCGCTCGATGCGATCCGCGAGCTGCTCGACCTCAGCGACCATCCCAACCGGCCCTGTGATGAGGCTGATGCCATCGCGCGTCGCCAGCTCAAACAGGTGGAGCAGCGCATGGCCCGCCTGAAGGCGCTGCGCACGGAACTGAAACGCATGGTTCACGAATGCAGCGGCGGGCGGACGGGAGATTGCAAGGTGCTTGAGGTGTTGCGGGACCATTCGGAATGCTTGACCGAACACGAGGAAATCGGGGCCTGAAGGAATTCAGCCAACATTCCGGCTGGAACGCAGATCTGCCGCAGAAGTTAATGTGTCGTACAACACAAGCTGGAACCACAAAATGGCCGCTAGACAAGATTCAATGGAGAGACGGACGCTTTGGATCGTTCTGGCGCTCAATATCGGTTTGGCCGTGGCTTTTTTCGCAACAGGCGCCTTCGGCGACTCAAGTGCCCTGATCGCCAACGGGCTCGATAACCTCTCCGACAGCTTCGTCTACGCGATCAGCCTTTTCGCTTTGTCCCGATCCGCCAAATGGAAACGCGGGGCGGCGAACGTTTCCGGCGGGCTGCTGATCCTGTTCGCTGCAGGCATCCTCTACGATGCGTGGCGCCGCTACATCGGTGGGTCAGATCCGCTCGGGACGATCATGATTGCAATGGCCCTGATCGCGGCGGCTATCAACGCAGTCTGCGTTTGGCTGCTCGCTAAGCTCAAAAATCCAAACGTCAATATCCGCGCGGCCAACACCTTCAGTTACAACGATTTCGCCGCGAACCTCGGGATCGTCGTGGCCGGTGGCCTCGTCGCTTGGCTAGGAACCAACTGGCCGGACCTTGTCGTCGGTGTGATCGTCGCCGGGATCGCGGCCTGGGGCGGTATCGACATCCTGCGCGACGCACACGGCGAACACCACAAAGCGGTTCACACGGACAAATAGTTGCGGGAGATTCTTTCTGAAAGAAAGGATTGAAGCTATAGTGACTATAGCAATTAGTCTTGTTCCAAGACGATTCGAGGAGCGACCCGTTGCAGATGATCGACCCCCTACTTGTACCCACCAAACTACTGGATTTTGATGCCGCGCCTCTTGCGCGTCTAATTGAGAACCGCAGCTGGCGCGGCTTATCCGAATACGATCGGATCGGAGCTGCCTATGATTTCGTTCGGAATGAAATCGCGTTCGGATACAATCGAGCTGACGACATCCCCGCATCCGAAGTGCTTTCCGACGGCTATGGGCAGTGCAATACCAAAAGCACGCTCTTGATGGCGCTGCTGCGTGGTGTCGGCATTCGTTGCCGGTTGCATGGGTTTACGATCCACAAAGGCTTGCAGCGCGGTGTTGTCCCTGAGCTGGTGTATCCGCTTGCTCCGCAGGAAATTCTCCACTCATGGGTCGAGATCGAATTTCAAGGTGCCTGGATCAACCTTGAAGGCTTCATCCTGGATGACGCTTTCCTCGATGTCCTGCAAACGTCATTCTCGGACACAGAAAGTCTCTGCGGTTATGGCGCGGGCACGGATTGCCTTGGCGCGCCTCCCGTCGCCTGGAACGGAGAAGATACCTACATTCAGAAAACCGGCATCGTGCAGGATTTCGGCGTGTTTGATACGCCGGACGCCTTCTATTTTTCCCATGAGCAATCCTTTGGATGGCTGCGTGGTGCCCTTTACCGTCATATCATACGCCACTGGATGAATGCGCGCGTTCGTGGTTTCCGCAGCGACCGCCTCAAGACTGACCGACGCGCGACACACGCGCATGAGGAGCCTGCCAATGCCACATGACCACGGGCACGCGCATATCGATCCGGATTCTGGCGATCGGCGGGTTGCCATCGCGATCTGGGCGAACGGGCTTCTTACCGTTGCGCAAATCGTCGGGGGCATATTGTCGGGCAGCCTGGCACTGATCGCCGATGCGCTGCACAACTTTTCCGATATGGCCTCGCTTGTCATTGCCTTTGCCGCACGCAAGATCGCGCGCCGCCCGGCCGATGAGCGCATGACCTTCGGCTATGGCCGGGTCGAAATCGTCGCGGCCCTGATCAACTACACCACCCTCATCGTGATCGGCTTCTATCTGATCTACGAAGGTGGCATGCGCATGATTGATCCACCCGAAGTCATGGGGTGGACCGTCGTCATTCTCGGTGGAATCGCGCTTGTGGTCGACACGCTGACCGCAATGCTGACCTATTCGATGCAGAAGGGGAGCGTGAACATCCGTGCGCTTTTTCTCCACAACCTTTCGGATGCGCTTGCTTCGGTCGCGGTTATCGTCGCTGGGTCGCTGATCATCCTTTACGACATGCGTTGGGTCGATCCTGCCATCACCATCGGCATCGCGACCTACATCCTGTATCTGTCTTTCACTGAAATAGGCGGCCCAATCCGAACCCTGATGCTCGGGAGCCCGCCGGACATCGACAACGAGGCCGTCGTCGAAGCGATGCGGAAAGTCGAAGGCGTCGCCGACGTCCACCACGTCCATCTCTGGCAAATGCAAGAGCACGAGGCTGCGCTCGACTGTCATGTCGTCGTGGCAGCCGAGGGATGGTCGAAGATCGAAGAGATCAAGAGCGCGATCAAGGAGCGGCTGAAGGAAGAATTCGGCATCAGCCATTCCAGCCTCGAATTCGAGCACGAGGATCGCGCTCATCAGAACGCCGATCTCTACGGTCACGGCAACGCAAGTGAAAAGGAGAAGACCAATGTTCAAGGAAACGCTGACCGAGCGTGATGATGTCATCGGGCTCGTCTGCGAAGGCAAGTTGACGGAGACAGAATTCAAGTAAATGCACGCGCTGCTTCATGAGCGTCTTGGAACAACCGATAATCCGGGTCTGGTTCTCGACCTTACAAGTTTCGAGGGCTACGAAGAGCCTTCGGCGATGCTAGAAGATCTGAAGGTCGACACCGCCCACGCGAACGATTTCGGTCGCATAGCGGTTGTCGGAGAACGCAGATGGATGGAATGGGGCGCACGGGTGGTCAACCTATTGACGGGCTCCGAGTTGCAGTGGTTCGAATCCAGCGATACCGAGTCCGCAATTGCGTGGGCGCGTGACGGGTAGCCAGCGATTCTGCAAGAAAAGGACTCTGGCCTGGAAATTGACATCACATCAGATGCTTCACGATTAATGGAGGAACGGAACGATCTAAATGTAGTCAGCAACATTTGTCTGCTCGGATGAAACAATCCGATGCAGTTTGATGTCGACTTTAGGCTGCATAATAAGTCCCTACGCGCTGAATTCTTCGAAATTTAACATAAACTTCATTATGCGTGACTGACGCTATTTCGTGCCATGGTGTATTGACGACTACGAACACTCGCCCTAGTAGCACCCGCAACACCAAGTACACGGAACTACATGCAAATTGGTCTTCTATCTCTAAGCACCGATTTTCGACTTTTCTGCACCCTCACCTCCGAATGTAACATATATCGCGTGGCGATATTTCGTGCATCGTGTCCGTTTCGCGGGCATGAACTTGCGGGACCGTGTAGCATTGAACATCCAGGACTTGAGACGCGCCCGCGGCCTCAGCCAGGAAGCGCTTGCTCATCAGGCCAACGTAAGCCGCGGTCACATGGGCAGGCTCGAGAACTCGAAGTTCGCAGCCTCCCTCGATCTTCTCGAACGCATCGCCCGGGCGCTGAACGTCGATCCCGAAGAGCTTTTCGCGAGGCGCTAATCCGCTTCCTGAGGCTTTGAACCTGCCCCGACTACGAAAGACAAAACGGCAAGAACAGTACGAGTGGCGCGGGTACATGGCGAAGAGAAAGACAGGCTGGCCCTTCCAGGAAGGGTTTATCATCGACGGAACCAACGAAACTCATGTGTTTACCGACTACCGCTGGGATGATGGAAGCGTGAGCCGCCGCCAGTTTGTGGACCCGGACAGTTACGACCACACGCGTATCATTGTGCGGCCGATTTCACTCGAGCTGCCGGACAACCAGGATCAGTAAGAAAACCACTCTGAGTGGCCCATGTTGCCCTCGTAATCGCCGTATTCGACCATGATGCTGCGAGAATAGAAGTGCCATAGGCCACCACCGCTCGGATAGGCGATCTCCTGACCGCTTTCCGAGATGAAAGTCGCGGGCCAGGGCGTGTGGGATCCGTAGACCCGCTGAATGTAGCGGCAGGTCCGGTTCTCGCGATCGCAGGAGCGGATCGACCAGTCCCACTGACGTGGTTCGTCACGCGGCTCGTAGGAGCGCCCTGTGAACCAGATCACATGGGTCCGGTTCAGCCATTCGTACTCCGGCAGATTAGTGTCGAGCTCGCCCTCCCCGCCGGGTCCATCCAGCTCGACCGGCACATGGGCAAAGGTACAGACCCCGAAGGGCGGCAGGCTCGGCCAGGGCGTGATGCGGCGGATCATGGTGCGATAGGCCCGCGCGCAGACCGCACTCGGGGGGAAACCGCCCGCCATGCAGAGCATGATGGCGCAATCAATGTCATAGGCTTGCGCCTTCTCAGGGGCTCCGAACACCGCCATCACTCCCATTGCAGCTGCCATCACCTGTCGTTTCATGTCGCTCTCCCGCAAAAGTTGCGGCAACTATCGTGCAATATGTATTTTTCTGCAATATGTCGTATTGACTCCATATGACTTTATGGCCTTAGTGTCGTGAAGTAGAAGGGCTCTCGTGGGGAGAGTCCGAACATGCCGATAGCGCGCAACCAGATCCTGATCACCATCGACGGTGTCAAAGACCTGTCCGAGAAGGGCATCGCGTTCCGCTGCCGGTATGAACTCGTGGGGTTCACGGACGATGGCAAGCCGCGCTACCAGTGCATCTACCTGCGCGAGGGCGAGCCGGAAGCCATTCTGGTTTCCACCCGGATCACCCCGCACGGGCCAGAGCCGCGGTATTTCAACATATGGCCGGGGCTCTTCAAACATCATCTCGAGTTCGGTGACGGGCGCGATCTGCGCTTTGGTCCTGACTACAGCATCACCCTCGAGGAGCGCGGCTGACGTCATCGCCTTCGGCCGCGACGGCACGGCGCGGACATCCGGATGGACCTTTCATGGCGAACGACCTGCCTGGGCAGGGCTGGATGATAGCTCTGAGGCCGAAGTCGTTCTGGCCTCGCTGGCGGCCACGCCGCCTTCCAGTCGCGACAACATCCTCTCACTGATCCGCGCCACCGCAGATCGCCACGAGGGAAACCGTGCCCTACGGCAGGTCGGCCTCGACGCGGACGATTGGCTGGTCCTTTTCCAGGCCCTGGTCGAGGCCGAAAGCAGCTACAATCCGACTGCCGTGAGCCCCAAGGGTGCCTATGGTCTTGGCCAGCTGATGCCGGATACTGCCCGTGCACTCGGCGTCGATCCGCGCGATCCGTCCCAGAACCTCGATGGCGCGGCGCGCTACCTGCTCGCGCAGCTCGCCACGTTCAAGGACATCGACCTGGCGCTCGCGGCCTACAATGCCGGGCCGCACCGGGTGGTCGAGTATTCCGACATTCCGCCTTTCACCGAGACCCGCGATTACATCGCGCGCATCCACCGGATCCGGGCCCGGCTGACAGGCGCGGCTGTTGCAGCTCCGGACATCCGTGTCGCGACCCGCGTGCCTGCCCGCGCGCCGGTCGTTATCGAACTTCAATAAAACAAGGGAACTTCGCATGCTTCGACATCGCCTCAGCCGCCTCTTGCCTGTCGCCACAACCCTGGCGGCTTTCGCAACACCCGCTCTCGCGCAAGACTTGTCGCCGATCCAGACCATGCTGGAAACCGTCGAGGCCGCGCTGACCGGTCCGATAGGGATCGCGGTTGCCACGCTCGCGGTCATCGGCACCGGATTCATGTGCATGATGGGACGGCTCAACTGGGGCTGGTTTGCCTCGGTCATCATCGGGATCGTGCTGATCTTCTCGGCCGGCACCATCGTTGACGGCTTCTCCTGAGAACCGAGTAGAGCAGTGGCAGAACGATCCCCCCTCTTTCTGGGCCTCGCCCGTCCGCCCAAGTATCTGGGCCTCCCCGTCGGATACTTGGTGGTTCTGGCGACAGGGGTCGTTCTGCCGTTCATCTGGACCAAGTCGATGGTCTTCTTCCTGATTGGTCTCGTCGCCTATCCCATCCTCTGGTTCGTCGCCGACCGCGAGCCGCATTTCTTCGAGGTCCTGCGCGTCTCCTATGGCTCGGTGCGCCCGACAAAGAACCGGGCCCTGCATGGAGGCGACAGCTTTGGCGCTTGATGCGGGCACACTTTCCACTCACGGAACGGCACTCCTTCAGGCTGGCGGCGGGGAGTTCGCACGGGAGAGCTATCTCGCTGAGCACCTGCCTTATTTTGCCCTCGCCGATGACGATGTCATGGTCCTGCGCGAGGGCGATCTTATGGCCACCCTGCGCCTTGATGGTCTCAATCCGATGACCAGCGAAGACGCCCGGCTCGACGCGCTGAAGCGCGCGGTCGCCGCCATCGTCGCCCAGACCGGCAACGCCTTCGGCTTCTACATCCACCGGATCTCCGTGCCGCAGGATCTCGGGATGCGCCCCATCGAGGGAGACAGCTTTGCCGCCGCGATTGATGCGCGCTGGCAGGCCCATGTCAAAGACCTGCGCCCCGCCAAGCGCCAACTCTATCTCAGCGTGATTCGGCGGCCTGACATTTCGGCGCGCATTCCGCTCCTGCGCGCGCTGGCCCGTAAGGCCTGGGTCAAGGACCGCGCGACACGCCTGCAGGAACTGAACGAAGTCATGGGCTTCTTCGAGGTGGCGCTTGCCTCGGCCAACCCCGTCAGGCTCACGAAGTCGGGCGGTGAATGGCTGGGCTATCTCAATACTCTGAACGCGGGCAGCTTCTCCCCCATCGCCTTCGGGCAAAGCGCCCTGCCCCTCTCGCACACCCTGAGCAATTGCCGCGCGACCTTTGATGGCGATGTCGTCACCCTGACCGACGCCGTGACCGGTCAGGTCAAATACGGCGCGCTCTTCTCGATGAAGACCTATCCGGCACTCACGGATGTCACACTGCTCGACGCGCTCGACCTGCCCCTCGACATCGTGCTGACGAATTCCTTCAGCCCGATCCCGAACAACATCATGGCTGAGCGCATCCAACGGATCATCCGCCAAATGCACGCCTCCGACGACGCCGCCGTCTCCTTGCGTGAACAACTCGGCCAGGCCGCGGACGACCAGGAGGCAGGACGCATCGCCTTTGGCGACCATCACCTCTCCATCGCGGTCTATGCGCCCGACCGCGACATGCTCGAACGCGCCGCCGCCCAGATCAAGCGCGTCGGCCAGGAGATCATGTCTGTCATCGTGCGCGAGACCATGGCGCTGAAAGCCACTTACTTCGCGCAGTCGCCCGGCAATTTCGGCTACCGCGCCCGCAAGACGCCGATCTCCTCGATCAACTTCGCCGACTTCGCAGCCCTGCATGGCAGCGTCGAGGGGCGCGGAACCAACCAGTCCCCGTGGGGCCAGACCATCTCTGTGCTGCCGACGGTCGGCACATCGGGATACCGCTTCAATTTCCATGAGGCGGGCAGCCCGGGCAAGGAGCCCACGGTTGGCCATACGCTCGTTTTGGGCCGTACTGGCACCGGCAAGACGCTGACCACCGCCTTCCTTGCGGCTCAGGCGCAGCGGGTTGGCGCACGGCTCTTCTTTTTCGACAAGGATCGCGGGCTTGAGATGGCCGTCCGCGCCCTTGGTGGCCGCTACAACGAAATCCGCGCAGGCGTTCCCACCGGGTTGAACCCGCTTGCCACCGAGACCGACGAGCGCGGCCGCGCCTGGCTCTCGGACTGGCTGGCGACCCTGCTCACACGAAATGGCACGCTGACGGGCGAACAATCCCGCCATATCCAAAGCGCCGTCGGCCAGAACGCCGATGCAGGCGCGGCGCTGCAGCGCTTCGCCAGTTTCGAGACGCTGTTCCAGTCGCTTGATGATGATGGTGAGCTGCAATCCCGCGTTGCTGAATGGGCGCCGGGTGGGCGCTACGGTTGGGTCTTTGACGAACCCGAACGCGGGGCGGGTCTCAAGCTCACGGGCGATATCGTCGGCTTTGACATGACCGAGATCCTCGACATGACAACCGAGCGCATGGCGGTGCTCTCCTACATCTTCCGCCAGATCGAACGCGTGGTCGAAGATCGCCGCCCCACCATTATCGTGCTCGACGAGGCCTGGAAGCTCCTCGACGATCCGTATTTCGGGGCGCGGCTGGAAAATTGGCTGGTCACGCTTCGCAAGATGAACTGCGTCGTGATCATGATGACGCAGTATCCGAGCCAGCTGCGCGACAGCCGCGTCGGCAAGACCATCGTCGAGACGGTGCCGACGCAGATCCTCTTCCCGAACGACCGCGCCACGGTCTCCGATTACGATTTCCTCCGCGTGAACGCCAAGGAAGCAGCGCTTCTCGTCCAGCCCACCATCGGCCAGCGCATCGCGCTCGTTCGCTCGGCGGACGACAGCGTCTTTGTCGATGCCGATCTCTCTGCGCTCGGAGAGTTGCTGCCCATCCTTGGCGGCGGCGCCACCGGCGAAGCCCGCGTGCCCGCCGATTGGCGCGCCAATCCCGATTTCTGGAGACATGTTCTATGAGTTCGAAACCTCTCCTCGCGCTTTGCGCCGCCGCGAGCCTTCTGGCCGCTTGCGAGAAATACACCGAGAAAACCTCGCCCTGTTTCGGACGCAATGGCGAGCCGCAGGTGACGCGGTCTGCCCTCTCCTTCTCGACCATGGGCGCACCGGTTCGAGAGTCGGCCAAGCCTGACTGCCGTTTTGAGCCCCTGCCCGGTCCGGAATGAGCCGCGCCGCGATCATATCCGCCGGGCTCTGCCTCGGCCTTGGCGCCCTGCCCGCGCTCGCCCAGGGCGTGCCGACGCAGGACAATTTCGCGATCGGGCGCGCCATCGCGCGGGTGACGGCGCTTGCCGAAGATCTGGGCGTCCAGCGGGACAAGGACCGCACCGAGTCCACGCTGGCGGATGTGCAGGCCGACCAGCTGCGCGTCCTCGAGGAAATGACCGCTGCCATCACCGGGCCTGGCTTCGACATCCGTGCGCTCGAGGGCAATGCGGATTTCGGGGTGGCGGCGGTCTACCCGAACACTGACCCGAACCCGATGAACAGCCGCCTTTTCGGCGAGGGCCGCGAGACGGTCGAGATGATGATCGTCGAGGTTGCGGGCGAATTCGCTGGCGCGCCCGGTGTGGCCCGCGCCGGGCTCTCGGCCACGCAGTGGCGCTGCCTCTTCCAGGCCCTGATCAAGCAGGAAAGCCGTTTCAACGTCACCGCACAAAGCCCGGTCGGGGCCTATGGCCTGACCCAGCTCATGCCCGGCACCGCCTCCGATCTTGGTGTCGACCGCTATGACGTGAAAGACAACCTGCGCGGCGGCGCGCGCTACATCACCACGCAGCTCAATCGCTTCGGCAACATCCCCCATGCGCTCGCGGCTTATAACGCGGGCCCTGGTCGGGTCATCGAATATGGCGGCGTGCCGCCCTTTGCCGAAACGCAAGGCTACGTGCGCAACATCTCGAAGTTCTACAACGAATACCTCGCCGTGGTGGGCGGTGCCGACGCGCTCGGCACGCTCTCGCCCTCGGACTTTGCGCTCGCCGAATATGCCAGCATCTCAGAGGCGGGCGTCTATTACGCCGCCGACAGTTCGGCAACGACCGAGCAAGTGATCAACCGCCTCCGCGCGATCATCCTGCAGATCGATGCGCAACCCAACGCCAAGGCGGCCTGGGAGCTCAACACCTACGCCAAGGCTGAGATCGGCCGCATCCTCAATCTCCGCGTCCGGCTGATGGCCGCCAACCAGCAGCGCGAGGCGGCCTATGCGCAGCACCTCGTCGCCGACCGGCTGGCCGAACGCGACTTCATACAGATGGGAGTTCCCGAATGAGACAGCTTCTCTTGACCGTCGCGGCGGTCACCACACTCGGGTTTGCCTCGCCCTCAACGGCCCAGGGCGTACCAACCTTTGATGGCTCGCAGCTTGGTCAACTCGTGGCGCAGCTCGAACACATGGCTGAGGACCTTAACGTCCAGATGCAGCAGCTTGCGACCATGCGGCTGGAGTTGGAAACCCAGCTGTCGCAGCTGACGAACCTCGAGGCGCAACTGACCTCGCTCATCGAGGGCAGCGGGCTCGGTGAACTCTTCGCCACGGTCGAAGAATTCCGCGCGCTGCGCGGCAAGTTGGTCGCCCCACTCAACACCGCGCAGTCGCTGGCGAGTGGCGATTTCCTGAGCGGCTTCAATCCGGGCGCAGAACTCTCAGCCTCGGTCGAGCGCGTGCTTTCGGGCAGCGGCTTCACCTCGGAACGATTGGGGACACTGTCAAGCTCCGACCAGCCCGCCGACAACCGCATCGCCGCTTCTGCCGGGGCCAGCGCCATGCTCTCCGTCGCCGCTCAGGAAAGCCATGAAGAGGCAGGACAAAGCCTCGAACGGCTCGAGACCATGGTCGGGCTCATTGACGATCAGGACGGGCTGAAGGCCGCCGTCGATCTCAACACCCGCGTCACCGCCGAGCTTGGCATCATCCTCACCCAGATCTGGCGGCTGGAAGCAGCACAAGGCGTCAGCGCCGGCCAGCTTGGCGTCGTCGATGCCGCGACCCTCGCGGACGAGCGCAAATTCCGCTCGATGGCGGTGGATCCATGAGACAATCCATGACCCGCAGCTTGGCGCCAATCCTGTCTCTTGGTCTCGCAGCACTTGTCGTGGCCGCCCTGCCCAGTGTTGCGTTGGCCCAGACCCCAAGCACAAACCCTTCCGGCGATACACCCTTCAGCTCGATGGCCATCGCGCGGGATGAGGCCGACACATGCCGTGTCCCAAAACCCCCCGCCGATCTGGCCGAAACCGCCTATCTCCGCAACGGATACCGTGCGATCCTGCGCATCCTGATTGCCGAAGAAACGCTCGCCTCGGAGAGCTGCACCTGCCTGCTGGATCAGTTCCCCTGGGATCAGGCGCTTGACGCCCTGCCCCGGTTCCAGACCTCGGACAACCCGCGCCTGCCGTTCAAGGTGCTCGATCTCTACGCGCAAGCCGACGCGCTCGAGGCGCAAATCGCGGAGGCATGTGAGGAGTAGATGGGGGTCATTCGCGACATCCTTGGCCAAGTCGACGCCGCGGTGAACACCGTGGCGCAGGACGGCTTTGTCTCCTCGGCGGCCTCGGTCGGTAATGTAATCTCGGCGGGCGCGACGCTCCTTGTCGTCCTCCTCGGCATCAACGCCGTGATGCAACTCCGCCCCCTGCCCTTCGGTACCGGCTTTGCTTTCGGCATGAAGATCGCGCTCGTGGGGATATTCGCGCAGAGCTGGGATAATTTCAGTGTCATCTATGGCATCGCTACGCAGGTGCCCGATTCCGTCGGCGCCTCGATCCTGGCGCTCACCGGCTCGGGCGACGAGGCCGGGGTCTATGAGAGCCTCGACAACATGGTCGCCCGCATCACCGCCTATGGCGACACGATCGGGGATCGCGCGGGCTGGGTTTTCGGCGCGGTCCTGGGCGCGATCTTCTTCGTCCTCTCCGCCGTCTTCGCCGCCGTCACCGCCGGGATCATCGCCTTCGCCCGCATCGTCTTCGCGCTGATGATCGTGATCGCCCCTTTCATGATCGTGACCTCGCTCTTCAAACCGACCCAATCCCTCTTCGAGGCCTGGACCCGCGCCACTATCGGCTACGCGCTCATGCCGGTCGCCGCCGCAGGCGCCGCGGGCATCATCGTTGCCATCGCCGAGGCCATCGGGGACGCCTCCGCCGATCCCGGCGATGTCGAGACCGTCAGTCTCATCCTGCCCTTTCTCGTCATCCTGATCCTCAGCGCCGGGATCATGGCCTCCGTGCCCTACATCGCCTCCAACCTCACCGGCGTGGTCGGCATTGCCTCGAATGCCGTGGGCCTGACCGGGCTCGCGCGGCAGGGTTTCGTGAACACGCGGGAGTATGGCACGGGTGCCGCCTCGCGCCTCGTCACCGGCAAGTCCCCGCATGAGCTGAACCAGATAGCCAATGCGGGCGTGGTGAAGACAGGTGAGTTGATCCGGCAAAGCCCCGGCGCGCTACTCAGCGCCGCCAAGGCCTTCCGCAAACCCTGATGTGAAAGACGACTGACTTGAAGAAACTTGTGACCAGTTCTCCCGCACCTGACCGCGACGCTTTCGAGGCGGATTTCATCTACGGGCCGCGGCGGCGCGAGCGTTTCGCCTGGTTCGTCGCGGCGGCCGGCGTGCTGGTTGGTGTCGCTGGCATGGTCGCGGGCGCGAGCCTCTTTCCGCTCAAATCGACCGAGACCTTCGTGGTCGTGGTCGACAAGGAGACTGGCGAGATGGACCGGGTCGCGGCCGTCCAGGCCCTGACGCTCTCGGAAAGCGACGCCATCATCCAGGCCAACCTCGTAGCTTACGTCGATGACCGCGAGACCTATGACCTGACCGATGGCGAGCAACGCATCAACTCGGTGCTCGACCGCTCAGATGGCGATGCCGCTCGCACATTGCGCGATCTCTGGTCCTCTACCAATGAGGACTACCCGATCACCGTCTATGGGCGCGACGCCAAGATCGAGGTGGTGATCAAATCGGTGAACCAGATCGAGCGCGGCGTGGCCCAGGTCCGTTTCACCCGCACGCTGCGTCGGCCGCGCGACACCCGCACCGTGACCCGGTCTTACGTGGCCACCGTCGGCTACGACTTCCAACCCGAAACCCGCCAGCGCCTTCAGGACGTCTGGGCCAACCCCTTGGGCTTCGTGGTGACTTCCTACCGCGTCGACGCCGAGACCCTGGAGAACTGACCAAGATGAAATCCCTGCCCGCGCTCCTCCTGGCGCTTGCCCTTCCTCTTGCCGCCAATGCCGAGGCCACGCCGCAAGGCGGCCCGCTCGACATCCGCATCCGCACCGCCGTCTACAATGAAAACCAGGTCTACCGGATCGAGACCGATCTGCGGCATTCGACCACGATTCATTTCGGGGCGGGGGAACGGTTCGAGGCGGTGATTGTCGGCGACACCGAGAGCTTCCAGGTTGATCCGATCCCCGAGCTTGGCAATGTGCTCACGATCAAACCGCATGTGGCCAATGCCTCGACCAACATGACGGTGATCACCAACCGCCGCACCTATTCCTTCCATCTGCGCGAGGGCTCGATCCCGAACCGCACCGGCATGTTCTTCGAGGTGCGCTTCCGTTACCCCGACGAGGAGCGCCGCGCGGCGAGTGCCACCCAGCCCAAGGGCTTTGAGGCCCCGCGCAACTACAACTACCGCGTCTCGGGAGAAGGGGATTTCCGCCCCAGCCATATCTACGACGACGGGCGCTACACGTATTTCGTCTTTCCGGAGAATGGCCGCCAGCCCGCCCTTTTCAAGGCCGATGACCAGGGCCGCGAGCGCACGGTGAACTGGACCCAGCAAGGCAACACCGTCCGGGTGCTCGGGGTGAACACCTACTGGACGCTGCGCATCGGCGACGAGGCGATCTGCGCCTGGCGCGACGAAAGCGCGATCTACGTGAGCAACTGACCATGGCCGATCAAACCCCTCCCGACCTGCAGGACCGTCTCGACCACTTCAGCCAGCGCGGCAAATCCAAACGCCGGGGCACCAGCCTCGGGGTCGGTGCCCTCGCCGCCGCCCTCGCCGTCGGCGGGGCCGGGGTCGCGTATTTCCTGGCGACCGGCCTGCAAGAGGGCGATAGCGCGCTCGAAACCTCCGACGTCGAAACCTTCCAGGACCGCCGGCCCGGCACCGGCGGGCGGCTGGAGTTTCCACCCGACGAGACCGAGCAACGGGTCAATGACGCGCTGATCGCCGTCGAGGAAGCCCTCGACGTACCAGCCGCCCCGGCCCCCGAGCCAAGCGCCGAGGTGTTGGCCGAGATCGCCAAGCTCCGCGAGGCCCTCGCCGCCAGCCAGGCCGCCCGCAACTCGGAAATCCAATCCGCCGTTTCGGACCTGCGCGAGGCCTTCGATGAACAGAAGGCGGCGCTTGAAGCGACGCTCGCCGCCAAGGAAACCGAACTCGCTAACCTCCAACGCCAGACCGAGACCCGCATCGAAGGGCTGCAGGCCATGCTCGATGCCGAACGGGCGCAGCGCGAGGGGCTCGAGGCCGAGCTTGACCGCGAAGGGCTGATTGCCGATCAGCGGCTTCTCGAAGAACGCCGGCGTCAGGAAGAGGAGCAGCGCCAGCGCGAGGCTGAACGGGTCGCCGAGGAGCTTCTGACCGCGCAGATCAAATCCCCCGCCGTAGTCTTTGCCGACGGTCCACGGGGTGGCCAAAGTGGCGCGGCGGTCGCCGATCCTGCTGCCGCTGGAACCGGGGGCCCGGTCCTGTCAGGAAACGAGCAGTTCCTGCAGAGTGCGCGGCCGCTCGAGGTGCAGGAGGCCGCCCGCCTCACCCATCCCGAACGCACGTTGACCCAAGGGTCTGTCATCCAGGCGGCGCTCCAGACCGCCATCAACAGCGATCTGCCCGGGTCTGTCGTGGCGGTGGTCTCCGAGCCGGTCCCGGCCTTCTCCGGGGACCGGATCCTGATCCCCCGGGGCTCCCGCCTTTTTGGCCAATACCGCTCCGGGATCGAGATGAACCAGAAGCGCATCCTGATCCTCTGGACCCGCGTCCTGACCCCGGACGGTACCTCGATGGAGATCGCCGCCGTGGGCGGCGATCAGCTTGGCCGCTCGGGCCTAACCGGTCTCGTTGACACCAAGTTTGCCGAGCGCTTCGGCGGAGCTGCACTGATTTCCGTGATCGGAGCCGCGCCTGCGGTGGCGGCGGAAAGCGCCAACAATGAAACCACCAGCATCGTCCTGGGCGATGTTGGCAGCGATCTTCAGGACGCGGTCGGATCGGTCATCGCCGACCAGGTGTCGATCGCGCCGACGATCTATGTCGATCAAGGCGCGTCGGTCACCGTGCTCGTGGACCGGGATGTGGTGATTTACTGATGGATCAGGCATCACCAGCCTCATACCTCGAGCGCTATCTCGACCCGTTCCGCGACCTCCTAAGGCGTGACGACGTGGTCGAGATCGCGATCAACCCGGATGGCAAGGTCTGGCTCGAGGTCGCGGGCGACGCCACCATGCGCCACGACGGCCAGACCGTGGACCGGACCACAGCCCTCAACATGGCCCAGACCATCGTCGGCGACGCCAAGGCCCGCGTCTCTGAAAAGAACCCCCTCGTCTCCGGCAAGGTGGAATATGCGGGCCGTCCCCTCCGGGTCCAGGTTGCCGTACCGCCCGCCATCGATCGCGGCGCCTCGATCACCATCCGCCTCTTCGCGTCGGGCAGCGTCCGAGACTACACACCCACCTATCTCTTCGGCAAGGCCGTCTCGCTCGATGCACTCCGCGCCGAGAAGATGAAGAACATTGCCAGTCTCGCCGAGGAGAACCTCGAGGCGGCGCTGCGGACTCTGGTCGAGGCCCAGCTCAATGTCCTGATCAGTGGCGGCACCTCGACCGGCAAGACCACCTTCGCCCGGCACCTTCTGACGCATGTAAACGAACACGAACGGCTGATCACCATCGAAGACGCCTTCGAACTCTTCCCCGGCCAACCAAACACCGTCGCTCTCCTGGCCGACCGAGGTGCCGGTTCACAACGCAGCGCCAACGCCCTCCTCCAAGCCTCCCTCCGCATGCGCCCCGACCGGATCATCGTCGGCGAGCTGCGCGGCGCCGAGGCCCTGACTTATCTCGAGGCCATCAACACCGGCCATGGCGGGTCGGTCTCCACCATCCACGCTGAAACCGCTGCACTTGCCATCGATCGGCTTGCGATCATGGTGCTGCAGGCTGGCACGCCGCTGACCTTCGCCGAAGTTCGGGAATATATCCGGAAATCCATCGATGTAATCGTGCAGCTGGGGCGGGCCGAAGGGAAGCGGGGGATTACGGAATTCTATCTGCCGGGGTCTTGAAAGCCCCAGAACAAAAGCGCTGAGCGGGTTTGCGACAGCGCGACGCTGGCCTTGCCTTCCAATACCCGAAGCGGACTTCTTTAGGGCGGTGAATTGGTAATTCCCCCCACAAAAACATGGGATTAACAGCTAAATAGAGGAGTTTCTCGACCCTAGCGTTCCTCGCCAGAGCCGGCTTGCTCATCAAACATTATGCGCCGACCTCGCCGCAAGTCACCTGTAATTCGTCAGTTCGCTGTGGAAGGGATTGCTATCGCGACACTTCTGACAATCTGCGCTGCACTCCGCCCGTGGGTGGGCATCTGAACCGCCCAGGGAAACGGTGGCGACGCCGAACGCTCGTACTGGTAGACCAGCACCTCGGGATGCAGCCTGTCATCGAGGTGCCGGCCCAGAGTGAATACAACGCTGTTGGGGGCTGCGATGAACAGGTGAACGCGTTTGACCCCTTTCGCCATGAGGTCACCCAGAAGATCCGTGAAGTCTTTCGCCATGGCAGATTGCTTGTCGGCAGACCAGTGCGCCGTCGTGCTCACAGTTGGCAAAGCGAGGCGGATCAGAGGCATATCACCGAGAGTCGCCCTGATACCGTCTGCGTCCGACGGGTAGGAAACAGCGACGGCCAAAGCTACCTCCGGAACATCGTCCTTCAGACCTTCGTCTCCGAAAACGCCGAACCGGTCTCCGTCATCTTCGCCGTCAGGTTCGCGCCATTTTTCTGCGAAACGATCCCAGTCCATCACGGTGAGACCGGCTTCATTGCCAACCATCATACCGGTCAGGAACGTCAGCGGAACCGGAGCCATGCCACCGTAGACCAGCCTGACGTTGCCAGGACCCGCCGCATCACGCTTCTGACGAAGCTGTTGCCGCAACCCGGCAATCTGTGAGAGTGCATCTTCGGGACTGCTGATCTGACTCGTTGAGGTCGACTGCCGGTGGTCGACCGGCAGGAGATCGATACGGCCTTTCAGGTGCTTCGGCACGGCAGAGGCAAGGGGAGTATCAACGGTCTGGTGCAGCCCGCGGTGCTCCAGCACAACCACGCTCTGCTTCCTGAGCTGCCGCCGGTCGGCGATGTGATCGATCACACCAAGGACACCCCCCGCAGCGAGGAGCAGAATGCCGAGGAAGACGGTGATCTGGGACCAGTAGACCGATAGCCCGCCACCATCCGCCTGCACGACCAGCCGCAGGACGCGGTCCGCATCGATCCAGGAAAGATCACCGGCCAGCCCGCCGACGCCCAACCCGGCGACGATCAATGTGACACCGGCACGCAGCAACCTCGACGGCCAGGACGGGAACCGGAAGACATAGGTGATCAATCCATCGAAAAACCGGTCACCATGTTTGCGCCAGAACGACATGTCTTCAGCCTCCGGATCAGCCAATATTTACGATGAACTGACCGCTGCGCGCGGCCAGTTTGCCATTCTTCACAATGAAACACTCAATGCTGTGCTGGCCCCGATAGAGGGCGCTCTCAGAATGGGACAGACCTCCCCGGACCGCCGCGTCCGGGCTGAAGCCCCCACGCAGGCAATCCGCATCCTCGGCTTCCCTTCCGGTGTTCACGATCTGCCAGTAGACCTTGAAACGCCCGGTCACCGTTGTGTCCGCCTCAAAGCGCAGGCTGCAATTTCTGGGAAGCGGCGCGCCATTGCTCACGAAGCTCTGCGGCCTGAATCCCTGCTGCGTGAAGCTCGCCGTACGAATAGTCACGCTACCTTCCGCAGCCTGCGGCCATCGCGGTCTTCGCATATAGGCTGGCGCAAGGACGAGATTCACCGCACGGACCAGCCGCGCGGGAACACCCGGTTTCCTGGCCGGATTGCGACGGCCCAGTGCGCGTTCGACCAGCCCCTGCCCCATGCGTTCGCTGAGGACGGCGCCAACACCGTCGGCAGTGAGAGCCTGGTGTGCCGATGCAAAATCGCTGCGGGCCTGCTGAAGCCACTCATGGAATGCGTCCCGGCGTTCGGAGTGCTCCTCCCACTTGTCAGCAAAATTTTCCTCGGGGTCGGCCGGGTTTTCGAGCCAGTCCACGCCATTGCGACGGGTAATATACCGGTCCATTCCGTGAAGGATCGAGAACAGCGCATCGGAGAGGCGTTCCTCCTGGTTATAGGCATGTGCAGCAAGGGTCGTGATCAGGATGGAGATCGGCTTGTCATCCGGCCGGTCGCTGAACATGAGATCGCGATGGCGTTTAAGGATCTGGATAGCGCCCTGCAGAGGGGTACGCACCCGCCATGCAGGAACATCCTCAACGCTGGCCTGCATCCTGCGCGCCTCGTTGAGAGCACGACTTCTGAACGCCTGGCCCATCCGATCGCGAAACCAGAGCGCATAGCCTTTGGGATTGCTGCGCGGCCAGCGGCCGCCTTCCTGCCGGAAGCCGTCGTGTTCCTTGTCTGTGATCGCGAGCGCAGTTGCCCCCAGTCGGGCAAGCGCGGGGCCCGCTTCACTCAGATAGCGCCGCTTCTCGAAGTCAGGCACCGCAGGCAGAACATCCATGTGAAACTGTGCGCCATCTGCGTAGACCAGGGTCCAGCAACGGCGCCCGTCTTCGGGTTTGCTCATGCCATATCGCCGGGCATAGGCTTTGACTTCGACGCCGACGCGACGTTTCAGCTCTGCCTGGGTCAGTGCCGACTTCTCGTAATCGAGGCGGCAGACCATATCGATGTCATAGTCTTCTTCGTCTGACGCGGGCCGTATTGCAGTCCCCAGCCGAAATGAACCCTGCACATACACGTCGGGACTGTCATCCCGAACAGTCGAGTCCGGCCGGTGCAACCACTCGCCGAGCGACTTGTAACTGCGCTCAGCCTGTTCATACCGACCGGGCGGGACCTGAAGCTCCTCAACTAAGTCTTCCAATAATTGATCAACAGGCCTGGTATTCGTCAAAGGGAATTCCATTATATTAAACCACCATACGGTGCTTATGCCCGTCGTCTACTGATTTGGCGAAGGCAGGGCTGAGTAGAAGAGAGGCGGCCAATCCCGCGAAGGTATGAAAATTTGCGCTCGGTGATTTACAATGGCCTAAGCGCTAATCTTGATCGTTGGCTCGAACCCCTTCCCCGGTTTTTGATCGTAGATCACCAAAGGCAGATCGGCTTTGGGCATTCGAGAGCGACCCGTTTCGACAGCCGCGGAAGCCGGAAGAACAGGAAATACGTTGATAGTCGCATCCTCGCCGTGGTGGGCCTTGATCCGATCAAAGAGCCTGCGAAGGTGAGTCTTATAGATTGCAAGATCGTCCTGTCTTCGCATGATGTCGTTATGAGGATCCTCTGCCGTGATCGACCAGATTGCAGCGTTATCGCCCAGAACCGAGCGAATTCTCTGATCATCTACGGTCGCGCTGAGCGCCAGCTTGAGGGCGACTGGTACGTCCTTCGGCCCAGAGTACTCGCCAATTTTGAAATTTATCGACGGCTGGTGGAGTTGCCATTTCCAAGTAGATGGCTCGCGATATTTTTGGTGAACACACACGGGCATGATGTCACCCAGCAATGTACCGAGCTCAATGAGAAGAGGCTGCGGAGCAAGCGCAAACACACTCAACTGAAGGATCTCCTTCTGCTCTATCCGCTCCTTCACCTTGCGTTGAAACTGACGATGCAGATGCGCGCTTTGCATGCCCCAAAATCCCGGTTCATCATCCTTGATTTCGGAATTTAGCTCGATGTCGATGGTTCGTCGCTCCGCCGGATGTCTGTCGGGAGGCATAGCGGCAAAGATGGCTTTGGTGGAAACCAGCGAGTCCATCTGGCCGATAGTTGCCGCGAAACGGAGCACATGAGCTGCGCGGTCAGAGTCCATATCTGTAACAGTCTCGATCCGCTCTTCGTGCTCGCGCTTCATTGCCACGAGCGTTTCTTCCGGATAGTCGTCCACGTGATCTACGTCGATTTCCTTGTGATGGACGGGACACATTAGCATCAGGTTGCTGATGTCGCGGGCGAGAAGTGGCGAACGGACTTTGTCACCCCTCGGACCATTCTCGCTATCTGCCACAATATGCGCGATGAAACCGAACTTTCCGTCTTCCTTGCCAGCGATTAGATCCCCGACAAGGAGCTTGTTGCATCCTGAAAATTCACATCGACCCGCCGCCAAAGCCCACAATTGGGTCTGAATCTTGGCCGGGATGTTTGAACTAGACAATTTTCTGCTCCATTTTTGAATAGTGCCGCCACAGCGAGTTACGATGGGATGGTCAGTCGAGGACCCAACCAATTTCAGGCTACCGAATGATGCTAGTGTTCCGGCAGTTGCCAACCCTCGCCAAATTCAGCTTCTGAAACTTCATCCGCAATTATCAACTGGCCGGCCTCGGGCAATTGGCCACGTTGAAACGTGGTAATAGTAGCCTGAATCGAGGCGTTGGCGATTAGACGGACGATAACCAACGCCGCAAACGAAGGTCCGCTGTTTTCTACCATATCCGTCATCGCGGCCACGTCGATCTCGCTAGGTATTGGTGGGAATGTCGGGTGCGAGTGCCACTCGCCAAGATAGTCAACCCGTCCAGCGCGACCGCTATTCTCCAGCAAGATCCGATCCATCTGTTGTGAGTGGGGCTCAGGTAAACTATCGAAACGATCTCGTGTCCCTGCCTCAAGATCGACGGTTAAACCGACGAGATCAAATTTTCCCGGAGCTGTCTGTTCTGCAACCAACCACCCGCCGATCTCGCGGTTGCCGCCCTTCTTGAGGTGGGTCTGCAGTTTAGCAAGCTGCGAGCGTGAGACTGTGAGGCTAAGCGTCATCTTGTACTCCAAGGTGAGTCATGACGCGTTCAACGCCCTCTTCTGCACAACTAGTGCTGCCCTTTTCCCATCCTTCGTGAGGAGCGAAAATAACTGGGTGGGTGTCGAAGGGATGATCAAAGATCCAACCTTTGCGCAGCCCGACAAAGTAGGCAGGTTCCGGATGAACTCTCATCTCTGTGATTGCCAGGGCGTCTAGGGCGTGACGTGCCAGCCTATTGGCAATGACACCCACATCGCCGTCAGAAGCGAAGAGGGGTTCATCGTCGTCATCACCTTGCACCCCGTAATTGTGCTCGCGGCCCTCTGGCGGTGCCATACCTTTCTCGTCGCACCATGCTCGCAATTGAGTTGCAGCGGTCAGTGGTGGCGGATCTTCAGACGGGATACTTCGTGCAATCAATCCTCCGAGCCCTCCCGCGTAGACTCGTCCCCAAACGAGGGGTTTACGCTTCTGCGTGCAAATGGCCGCTGCCATTCGAAACACTCCGCTATCAGCCGTCGTATCTATGACGAGATCACAAGTGCTGATGATCTCGCTCAACTGAGCAATATGCTGGACAGCGGATTGAGACGTCAGACTCATACCCAAAGCACCGACTTTTACTGCCGGATTTATTCGCAACAATCTGTGCCTTAGAGAAACTGCCTTGTGATGCCCCACATCCATTTCATCGAGTTCGTTTCGAACCAAGTTGTCGGACCAAAGAACATCATTATCCAGCAACATGAAATGACCGACGCCTTCGCGCGCAAGACTGGCGGCCACTTTTGATCCCAGCGAACCTGCGCCAATGATGCAGATGCTAGATTCTCGAAACATCTTCCCGTGGAGTCGGCGTTCTCTAGCCTTCGGCGGTTCAAAGGTATGAAACAGGTCAATCTTTCGTTTCGATCCGTTGTGCCGAACGCGCAGCAATACCTCTCGCCTACCATTTGACATGACAACCAACATGTCGCCGGCGTCTTCTACCCATTTACGGAGCCATGAAGGCAGGTACTGGTACAGGAGCCCCTTCAGCTCTTCGGGATGCAGATCTGGAATTTGTCGAATATCGGGCAATCGATATAGGACCCCAGGGACCACCCTTCCCCCAAATCCCGCACCATCAATCGGCACCCGTAAACCAGAATCCAGCCCGATGCTCGCGATGCGAGCAACAAGAACTTCAGAACCCCCAACCCGGCGCTCCAAAGTCATATGAATATCGGTTGCGTGTCCGGCAAGGCGCAACCTTAAAAGCCGTGCGGTGTCAGGCGGTAGCATGAAGCGCCGGGAGCACCCCGAGAGCAACGAAGGTAAGTCGGCTGGATGAGCGCTTTCCACGTCTGAGAAAGCATCGTCCTTTGGGGTTGCCTCGAGAAGTGCTTTGGCACTCCGGACCACATCCGTGCTTTTGCAGTCGGGGTGCCAGTTATCCGGTCTATACTGAAGGCATAGTTCGCCACCCTCGCCATACTGGTGCTGGGATAGCCGGACCGAGCTGTCGGCTGGAAGTACAAATGGTGGCAGATCTGGAAAAAGTGCTGGGAAAACCAGCCGCAATGGAATGCGACGCTCCCCGGCGAGCAGAACAAACGACCAAGTCAGCAGGCCATCGGCGTTTTTGCTGAATTGGGGTTCTTCCAGCCAATCTGATGCCGCGGCTAGGTCAGCGAGCTCTTCACACTCACGGATTAGCCGCGCTTCGCCGACTGTGAAGTCCATCAACCAAAACCTTTTGGCTCCGTCGGCCTCCGATCCTCACCACCAAAGACGAGACCGGGCGCAGAAGCCCCGGCTGCAGCGGCAGGAGCAACGGATGCCGCACGTGACCCCGCAGATGTCGCTACCCTCGAGCGCGCACCTTCAACGAGGGTGCTTCCAAGATTTCGTGAGAGCTCGTTTAGAACAATATTTGTGTCGCTGAACCTTTGAACGGCACCAAAATCCGTTCGAGCAGCCTCCAGCCACTTGAAGAAGGATTCCCGGCGCCCGGGAAATTTTTCCCACCTATCCGCAAAATTCTCTGAAGGGTCCGTAGGGTTGGCGATCCATGACACCCCATTCCGCTCTTCGATCGCGAGATGCATATCCCTCAGAATCTTGGCAATTGCATCCGATACCCTTGCTTCGCCTGCATACGCATGGGTCGAGAGCGTCGTGAGGATCACACTGATAACCTTCAGGTCCTTATCCCGCGCCGCGAACCACTCATCTCTGTGACGTTTCAAAATCATGATGGATGACTGGAGAGGTGTTCTTACCCGAAATACCGGGACGTCCTCCACACTCGCTGTCACTTTGCCTTGGGCGTCCAGGATTGCCCTTCTACGTTCGTTCAGTTGTTCGATCTGCCTTGACTTGAACCATGCGGCAAAGCCCCTGGGATTGCTCGTGCGCCAATCATCCGTAATGACATGGTAAGTTTCAGCCTTATCGCTGTCGGTGATGGCGATCGCACCTTCCGCAAGCGCTTGATCCGCGAGGTAAGTAGAAAGGATCGCGCGCATATTTGCCTCGTCTGGAACCGCCGGCAACACGTCCATGTGAAATTGCGCACCATCGGCGTAGATCAAGGTGCAGCACCTTCTAGACTCACCTACCTCGTTTTTGATCCCTCGCGCATCGCGATACGCCTCGAGCTCAGCCAGCAGATGAGCGCGGAGATCTGCCTGGGTAATCTGCGCTTTTGTCAGAGACCGGAAAGAAACAACGATGTCGAGATCGTAGTCTTCGTTCTTTGACGTCGGCTTGATCGGCGTGCCGAGCGCGAACGAGCCTTGAATATAGACATCGGGATCATGGTCACGAACCTTGGACTCATCGCGATGCAAGAACTCGCCAAGGTCCTTGTAGCGTCGTTCGGCTTGATCAAAGCGATCTTGTGGCACTGCCAATTCTTCAGCAAGTTTTTCAATCGCGACGTTATAGCCAAAACCTATGTTCGAACTCGTGTTCATCATCAACTTCCTAACTCAATCGACCTCAACTTAAAGATGTTCGTTTGGCCCCGACTTTTCAACCTTTTTGCGGAACCGTATTTGCAGATTTTCTATGGCTCTTCAGCCCGTATGCTCTTGATTTTACGTTCGTCTTGGCTGGCGGCAATGGCATCGCTAACGATTGGCACACCCGAGACCCGCTGCTCTCGTTGATCGACAGCAGCTCGATACCCTCGTCGGGGTGCTGTTCGATTAGCATCTGTCCTCGAAACCCGATGCGGCCCCATTCCCGCACGAGACATGCGCCGCCAAAGAGTTCTGACTGAACGCTCATTCGATAGAAGCGCCGCATGTTGAGAGACGGATCGATCCGCTTGAGATCGATCGTCGTCGGGAACACTTCCATTTGCTGCTTCTTGTCCAACATATTGGGCACTCCTTTCTTGTGCGCCACAATATCAGGTGGACATCCGTGTTTCCACTATGTTCTAATTTTTCCCGACTCGGGCGAAACATTTCCGCTGCACTCACTCCTAGCATGGCAGAACTGCTGCAGGTTTAGGACTTCGACTGTACTTCGTGTTCTTGAATAGGGCGACAAATGGTAAAGAACATCTGCATATTCTCGGACGGAACCGGCCAGATGGGTGGCGCCAGGCCGGACCAACGGCTGTCGAATGTCTACAAAATGTATCGAGCCATGCGTCCCGGCCCAGATTCACCAATTAGCCCTAAGGACCAAGTGGCTTTTTACGACCCGGGCCTGGGAACAGGAGAACGCGGTGGGTTTTTCGGTCGGATCAAGCCGATCCTGGAAAGCGCCGTCGGAACTGGCATCGACCACAACATCATCGATTGCTACGAGCAGATCATCGCCCATTACGAGCCCGGTGATCGCGTGCTGCTGTTTGGGTTCTCGCGCGGGGCCTACACAGTAAGAGCACTGGCAAACGTTATGAACCTCTGCGGTGTCCCGACGCAGATGCCAGATGGTTCGCCGGTCCCGCGTTACGGCCCCGGATTGCGCAAGATCGCCAAGGACGCTGTAAAATTCGTGTATAATCACGGTGCTGGAAAACCGCGCGGACAAGATCCTTACTTCAAGAACCGTGAAGAGCTCGGCAAACGATTCCGCAAGAAGTATTCGAGCTTTCCCAATGAAGGTGAAGACAACCAAGGCAACGTTCAGCCTACCTTCATCGGGGTCTTCGACACGGTGGCATCACTGCGAACGGCAGTTGTCCGCACCTTGGTCTGGGGCGTCACTTTCGGGGTCGGAGCGGCTTTTGCCGCAGGTGCTGCATTCGGGTGGTCTTGGCTTTTGGTTGTTCCACTCGGCGTCCTACTAGTAGCGCTTCTTTGGCAGCTTGGTTCCCTGTTGCTCGACAACTTCAAATATTTCTCTGACGATCCTGAGCACAAACTGACGCTATGGCACCCAACCGATTGGCCGCAGATTCTCAAGACGGGTCATTTCGCGGCTTGGAACAAGCGCAACTACGACAAGTGGCTTGATCCCGATGTCCAACACGCCCGTCACGCCATGGCGATCGACGAAGACCGTGCTGACTTTCCAAGGGTCGGATGGGCATCCAAGGCGGCCGCGATCGAAACCAAAGATCGAGAGCCGAAGTGGTTGAAGCAGGTCTGGTTCCCGGGCTGCCATAGCGACATCGGCGGAAGCTATCCCGAGGCAGAGTCCCGCCTGAGCGATATCGCCCTCGATTGGATGGTCGACGAATTGAAAGACTGCGTGCCGTCGATCCAGATCAACGAGAACGTCTTGAACCGCGCCCCTGACCCTCTGGGTTTGCAGCACCGCGAAGACGCGTTGGTAGCATTTGGCCCCCTCCGCATCCGCTGGAAGAAGGGAATTCGCGCAGTTGGCGACGACTTCCCGCTCCATCCTTCAGTCGAAGAGCGCATGCGAGCCAAGGCCGTCGCCCAGTGTGGCGAGGTTAAGCCCTACCGACCTGCCCAGTTGAAAGAGCGACGCGACTTGAAATTCTACTACGACGAATAGGGGACTAGTCGACGGCGCTCACCCTCCCAACAATTCCTCGATGAAATCCTCCTGCCGGTCGAGCGCCGCCTCCCATTCCTTCGGCACCGCAGCTTCCCGCTCGAGCGTCTCGGGCTCGGGCTGCCCGCGCCCGGCCTCCAACGCCATCACGCTCATCGCCCGCGCCTCGCGCCGCTGCGATCTATCCCGGACAGGCGCGCGGTCGGCTGGTTTCGCCTGCTCGTCTGCGCCGGTCTCGTCACCACCATCGCCGCCCCAAGGTCCCACGCCTTGCACGCTCGGCGGATAGGGGAACGGCTTGCCCTCCTGGCGTGTCAACATCTCCTTGAAGAACGGATCGTCGTAATACTTGATCCGGCTCGCCTTGATCGGATGCTGGGGCGAGGCGAGGATGATCACCTCGTCGGGGTCCATCAGGCGCGCTTCGGTCTCGGAAAGCAGCGGTCGCTCTTCCAGCCGCGCCGAGGTCGAGGTCGCGCCAAGGATACCCTTGTTACGCCCATACATCCGCGTCACCGCCTCGCGGGTGGTGCTGCCGACCGCGGCAGAGACCTCTTTCACGGTGCGCTGGTCGCGGGGCGTGATGTAGAGCTTCAGCCCTGCGCCGTTCTCGAGGCTCTCGCGGCCCTCCGGCCCGTAGATCCGGTCAAGCGAAGCCAGCGACTGCGCGATCATCGCGACACGGCCGCCATAGCTTGCCAGCGAATGGATCGCGCGTTCGAGGTAGGGCATGGCCCCCATCTGCTGGAATTCGTCGATCATCATCATGACGGGCCAGGGCTCATCCGGGCCGGGCTCGTTCAGGCGGATCGAGGCGATGAGGTCGGCGAACATCAGGCGCAGAAGCGGGGCAAGGGTCGCAATGTGATCCTCGGACACCGCGATGTAGAGAGACTGCGGAGTCTTGCGGAAGGTCGAGAAATCGAAGTCGCTCGCCTCGGTGGCCGAACGGACCGCCGGGTTGTCCCATTGCTTGAGACCGGCCGTCATCAGCGCCTGAATGTTCGAGGTCAGCAGCCGCGACGAAGCAGAGGCCGCATTGGTCCAGAGCTCGCGCAGGATGTCTTCCTCGGCCTCGTCAGCATAGGTCTTGTACTGCGCGTTCTTGTATTCACCCCCGGCGACAATCTTGTTCACCTCGCCAAGGTTCGGCGTGCCACGCTGGATCGCCAGTAGGCAGGCCGCGACGAAGATCGACTTGCCGGCCTCCGAGAAGGTGTCGAGCGTCTTGTTGTCCTTGTCGAGGAAGAGGTCGGCCAGGATAGAGACCTCGGTAAAGCGCTGCGCGAATGTCGGGGCCTTGGCGATCCGCGCCAGCGGGTTGTAACGATGCGTTGCATTGGCCCAGTCAAAGGGGCTGAAACGATAGACCTCGTCGCCGTTCAGTGCCCGAAGCCGCGCGGTCTTCTCGAAGTTCTCGCCCTTAACGTCGAGCACCACGACCGAGCCCGCGAAGCTCAGAAGGTTCGGGATCACGAAACCCACACCCTTACCGGCACGGGTCGGCGCCACCATCATCACATGCGGGATCATCGTCGAGGAGATGAACTCCGCCTTCGAGGTCGGCGCGCCAAGCTTGCCGCAGACGAAGCCTTTGCCAGGGGCCTGAAGCATGTCGTTCTTCTTCAGCTCCGCTTTGGTCTGCCAATGGGCAGAACCGTAATCGTCGCGCTCCTTCTTCCAGGTCCACGCCAGTGCCAGCGCGCCGAGGCCGATCGCGCCGAAGCCGACGGCACCAAACCCCACCTTGAAGGCCTCGGGGTGCGCTGCGCGTGTAGCTGCACTCGCCTTCCAGAGCGCCAGCATGTCGAAGCTGCCAAAGCCGGTTTTCAGGGCCAGGGTCAGGTAGAAGGCGGCAACGATGGTGCCGATGACGGCGCCGCAGATCACACCGAAAAGAAGTGCTGCCCAGAGGGGAAGTGTCTTGGTCATGGTGGTCATCCCCCCTCAGAATTCCATCTCGTCATCGAGACCGCGGTCCCGACCGAGATCGCGACCCAGCTCCTGCGCCTCCTGCTGGCCGCGCAACCGCGCGACCTCGGTCGCCTTATCCTGCTGCAATCCGGCGGCGCGGTCGGTGAAGACCTGGTCGCCCGTTTCCTCAAACGTCATTTCAAGGAACTCTTGCGTGACGGTGATCTGGTCGAGCTTGCTCGGCAGGGCCGCGTCCAGCACCTCGTAGTTGCCACGGCGAAGCTCGGCCAGGCCCTCCTCACCCAACTCCTTGAAGAGCTCGGATTGCAGGGTCCGCTCGACCGTCTCTTCCTGTTCCTCGGTAAGCTTGCCGTCCCGCAACATGTCGGCGAGGTCCTGCAGGTAGGGATTGGGCGTCCGGTCATCCTCGTCGATGAGGGGCAACGTCGCCTCCTCCTCGTCCGCGAGGGTCCGGCCGATCTCGACGCCCATTTCCTTGGCGCGTTCCATCAGCGCGTCCATCACGCTGTCGACCTTTTCTAGGGCTGCATCCAGTTGGTCATCATTGGCCGTCTCGACGCTGAGACCGTCCTTGGCCAGCACCGCGTTCATGTCCCGCTCGACCCAGTCCTGCGCCATGCCGTAGTTCCGCGTGCCGCCCGCAGCAATCCGAGCCACCAGCTCCTCGCTGTCCATGCCCACCTCCTCGGCGCGCTCGAGCACGTCGCGCAGCCCGTCGTCATTGCCGGACTGCAGCGCGGCGATCAGCACCTCGCTGCCCGCCCCCGGCGGATAGGGTTCTTCGAGCTGCTTGCCAAACCGCGCGCGCAACTCCGGGTCCGGCACCATCTGCGAGAGGTCCGCGATGATCGGTGCGGCCTTGGCTTCAAAAGCGGCGCGCTCGGCCGGGTCCAGTTCCTCGGCCTTGAGCCTCAGCGCCTCTATCGTGCGCTCGGAATAGTCGATCGCATCACCGACGGTCTTGATGTCCTTCATGTCTATTTCTCCTTCGGTGAAGTTCCACGGCGTGCCCGAGCCAAGCCCGTCCGCCATGCCGCGCAGGGCGCGCGCCATGTGGCGCTGGTCCATCCGGTCCAGCAGATCGGCGAGGTTCTTGTAGTCCTTGGCGAAGCCCACCACCTGCGCCTGCGCGATGGCGGATTCCTGGGCCGTCATGACGATCTCGCGCGGCAGGCGGGCTTCTTCCTTGGCGCGGTAGATCTCCTCGATCCCGGCGGGTTTCTCGAAGATGCCGCGCTCAAGCCGGGTGGTGGCGTCGAGCATGACGCCATAGCCTTCCGCGATCTCGGCCTGCTTCTCGCGCATGAGCTGAGGCGACATCACGCCTTCGGCCCAGCAGGAAAACCAGGTGCCGCTTTCGACGCCGCGATTGTTCAGGATGATGTGGGCGTGCTTATGCTCCCGGTCGTCATGGACAGCGAGCACATAGTCCCACTGGTCGCCGTATTCGCCGCTCTCGAAGAAATGCTCAGTCCAGTCCATGGCGATGTCGCGCACCTGCTCGACCGTCACGTCGGCCGGAAAGGACAGCAACATGTGGGAGGTGAAGCCGAGCTTGGTCGAGCCGCGCCAGGTCCCGGCCCAGTCCTCGATGATGTCCTCTTTCTGATCCTCAGAAAGCACCGCAGCATCGGTCAGCGCGTTGGTCATCGTCGAATAGGCGTAGACCGCCTTGTCGTTGATGTAGGAAATCTGTGCCCCGAGCGAAGCACGCGTCTTGCAGCCTCCCGCCCGGATCCGTTTGAACACCGCTGCGCGGCTCTGGCCCGAGGCCGCCTTCAGCGCATTGCGCGCCGACAGGGATCCGACGCGCGCGAAACTGCGACCCTGCCGACGCCCCGCCAACCGCGCGTCGATCCGCGCCGCGGCCTGGCCCCGGATGCGTTCATCCTCCCAGAGCCGGCCCATGACCGAGGTATAAAGGGCGAGCGGATCAGCCATTTCTGACGAGCCTCAAACCTGTCACGGTCTCGCGCGGGCTGCCCTCCAGAACCGCGCCATCCGCCCCCTGCCCTTCTTCCTTTTGCGGCCACTCCTGAGCACGCAGTGCCTGCGCCGCATCCTTCATCCGGCCCATCTCACGGCTCATGGACTGCGCAAGATCGAGCAGTTGGATCAGGACCGCGCGATCCGCCTCCGAGACCTCCAGCCGACCACGATGGACCGCCTTGGCGAGCCCCAGTCCGGCGTCACTCACGTCCTTCGCCTGACGCCATGCGGCGCAGAATTCGGTGACCAGATCACGCGGCACATCGAGGAACCCGCACCGCCCCCGCAGCACCGCGTTGAGCGCCTGCGAACGGTTGGCATAGCCCCGCTCGCGCCACTCGGCATCGAAGGCGTCCAGCTCTGATCGGCTGGCCCGGAACGCCACTGTCTCGCTCGGATCGCGTACCGCGAGCCCCTCGCCCGCCTCCTCTTTCGCGAGCCGGTTCACGTGGCGCGGAGAGATGCCAAACGCCGCCGCCAGTTCCTTCGCGCTCTCGCCCGCCGTGAAGCGCCGCGCCACTTCGATGCGCTCTTCAAGCTTCAGGTTTTTCGCTGGCCTCGGCACGGGTCAGACCCCTCGGACAAAATGTGCAAACATTGGCCATATCCTGCCAACGTCTTCCTTCTCTCCTTCGCTTATACTTCAATAAATCACATTGCACAATATTACGTTTTGCATACCATGTCTTTTTGCAGGCATTGGACGCCGTCAAGACCCCGCGTCGCGGCGCGGCATGGTACGCCACCGTCCTCATCGATGCGTGGCAAACTGGTCGAAAAAATCTGCTGAAACTTGTGTTCAAGACGCACGTGACGAAAGACAAACCGAACGCCTGAGCCGGTCACGGATCGGCGCCAGGAGCACGAAAACGGCCCGCGCGGGATGGCGCGGATCACACCCTCTGAGGGCGGCACGAGGCTTCAAAGGAACAGCGTCAGCCCCCTGCGGATCCGAAGACCCGCAGGGGTATCTGGGTCAGTGACCCAGTCCCAGAGAGCGCAGGTCGTCGTAGCGGCTGCGGGCGATCAGAGCCTCGGTCTCGAGGCTGTCGAGGGTCTCGGGATGGGCGTCTTTATCGAAGGCGGCGAGGTAGGCATCGAAGGCCATGTCGGCTTGCAGCTCGGCGAGGTCGATGGATTGTTCGAGTGTCATGATGTGATCCTTTCCGTTGATCGTCGTTGGACGGATCGTGGAAAAGACCGGGGGCATGAGAGCGGGCTGCACCCGGCACGGGGCGGAATGAAATGGAGCACGCCGGGGGCAGGTTTGTTGTGAGCGGTGCACCGCAGCGCTCAAGGCGCAGCCGTCCAGAAACCTGCCCCCGGCGTTGCCGACCGCTCGACCCCGGGCTAGCGATCTCTAAGGCCAACAGGTCGACGGAAAGGCGCGCGACGGCGACACTGGCGTGAGGCGTTGCCCTTGGATGCATGGCGTTGATTTGATAATTCTTCGCTCGCGGCCAACGATGTGTTTTCTGGCCCCAGGACATCTGCGGCAGGGACGCGGTGACGGCGGGAAATACCATGTGCGTTTCACTCGGCGGGCAGACCAGCAATTCTTGCGGCAGTACGGCCAGAGGTGGGCGTCATGTGGAAGAACACACTTCTGATTTGGCGGTCCGGAGCGCAATGGAGCGCCTCATCATCTGGAAAGATCTCAATGCAGGTGCCAAGGTCTGTGTCATGGCCAGACAAAAATCAATCGACCCGCAGAGACGCGCTGAGTTCAAAGAAGTCGCGCGCGAGATCATCGGCAAAGATCGTGCCGCTAAGAAGTACGGCTACTCGCAAAACACGATTGGTGAGATTGAGCGAGCATTGAAGCAAGCGTTTCTCGACGGAGTGGCTGCGGGTGCAGGGATCGCCCCAGAGCCAATCAAATCCGGTTTGACTTGGGAACAGGTGCCGCCTCGTCCACGCGAGACGCTTGCTTCATTGTCCTTCGGTTTCAGCAGGCGACTTGGAACCACGACAATTCTACCGAGGGCGATCCATCGTTTTCTCAAAGATGGAAAGTACCGATGGAGCTTCGAAACGGGCGAAGGCGTGCCTGGGGATCGTTCCATCGCAGACGGATCCGCGCGTCCATTGATCGACCTCGGATTGCTTGCAGAAGACCCAAACTGCGCAAATCGCTTCGAGCTGACTTCTGCCGGCGTCGAGCTTTGCCAAGACTATTGGCGACGTTCCGATGCCGATGATCCAACACTGCCCAAGATCAGCTTGCGACCCATGTGACGTCATCTACGTCGCCAACGAAGGCGCTCAGTGTCCGCGAGAATTCTCCGGCACTCCTGGAACGGTGTCTCTGGTCTCAAATAGCGAAGCTGTTGGAACCATCACATCAGGCCGGGGACTGCGGCCCATTTGGGGATGACCGGATTTTGGTCGAGACCTTCCAATCGCCTCGACGCGAGGTAAAGCCAGACCGCCGGAGCGGTCTGGCCGTTGGCTTAGGCGGCGTCTTTCGGGCCCCAGGGGATAACGGCCTGCAGGGACAGATCGTCTTGGTTTGCGGCCTTGCCGAGGTTCGCGTTGAAGCCGTGGTCGCGGATGTTCAGCGTGTAGTAGTCAGCGCCGGTCTCCTTGTTCTGCTTCTTCCAGATGCCGCCGCACTCGACCAGCTTGCCGCGCGGGGAGCGGCCGAGGACGCGGTGCGTGGGGGCCATCGGGTTTGTGCTCGCGACGGGTTCGACCGTGATGTCGAGGTCGAAGGTCAGGGTCGAGATGGAGCCGATGCCCTTGGCGGTTTCGATGTCGGCGCTGGTGAATTTGATGCAGTTCGTGGTCATTGCTCTTCTCCTTGTTTGCGTTGCAATGATGGTCACCTTGCAGCTGGCCAAGGCCCGGCCACACCGAAGGCGAAGCGCAGCGGAGAGGGGCAGGCGCCGGTCTTTTTGATC
This sequence comes from Ruegeria sp. YKSE079, assembly GCF_059612845.1. Lineage (NCBI taxonomy): Bacteria > Pseudomonadati > Pseudomonadota > Alphaproteobacteria > Rhodobacterales > Roseobacteraceae > Ruegeria > Ruegeria sp. YKSE079. The sequence goes on from NZ_JBXWRJ010000023.1 coordinate 45,511, forward strand.
CGCGAGGAATGGCCCGCAGGGGCAGGGGAAAAAGATCGGCGACAACCTTTGTGGACGGGACGACAGCTGCGACCAGCATGTCATGCAACTCAGACAAAGGGAGAAGTGCGGCGGCCACGGAGGAACCTGGGTGAACAGCCGAGGGAGATGCTGCGGGGGGCGGTGTCTTCTCTGTCCTCTTGCCCCGATTCGCACTCGGACGATTCAGAGCTTTGCCCGACCCTGCCTTACGTGCCGCGACGGCTGGTTTCTGTAGCAGCGCGATGTGTGTTGTCTGGTAGAGCAGCAGGGATACCGTCGAAGAATCGATACCGTGCTCTGCCCACTCGGATTTCGAACGAACCCTCTACGGCAGCCCGACAACTTGCGATTTGCGCATCACGACCATCGCCGGCCTGATGCCAGCTGCTGCCAACGCAATCCGGCGGTCGCCGAACACCGTTTGCGACCCATGATGCCGGGGCAGAACAGCATATCCAGCAAAGCGAGGAACAACACCGGCCGAGACGCGGGGTACGAGATCACTGATGTGACACGCCTGCCCCAGCGACCGTTACCGAATAGCCGAGATGAAGCGTTGCCACGACCATGCGACGGCTGGGCGGGCTGGCTCCGGAGGAGACTGCCCGGCCAGCGGCACGGCGCAGGGAGAGGCGGCGTTTCAGCTCGGGGAGGGCGGCTGCCTGCAGCCGGCCGAGTAGGGCGCGGTCCTGACCAAAGGGCAGGAGGGGCCAAATTCATCAAGACCTAACCATCACACGAAGGACTCGGTTGGCCGCGAAGGAAACTGGGTGAACCGCCGGTGGAGTTCCTGCGGTTTGACGGTAGTGCTTCGAGCTAGGCCTTTGCCGTTGTATATCCGACATGTTGCAAAGAACTAAGCCGACCCTGTCCGCAATTGCACAGCCTTCAGCTCAGAGGACTACACGTGCATGAGGCATCGGCAGTGGATCAGTAAGGGCAGTCCGGCCCCGGCCGCAAAACGCCCTCCGCAGTGGCGCGGCCCAACGCAACATCTTGACCGCGCTCAGTCAGCTCGAGCACCCGATTATCGTCGTATTGGCCCAGCCGCACCAAGCCGAAGGACTCCAGTGAGCAGGCGGTCGAATTGAGTTCGTCTCGTGTGGCTGCAAGTGCAATTAATCGGAGCCAATCCAAAAGGACGAATTCATGCATACGGTAGCTCGGAGCCCGCTCGAGCGCCCGCAAAACAGCCAAAGCTCGATGCGTTTCTTTGATGGCTTCAATCGGCGCGACATTGTTCGATGTCATAAAGGATTCACGCCCATCACCAAATCCGTCTCCTTCATGCAGCTCGGTTATTGGCCCGATCTTGAAGAACCATCAGACGAGCCATTAGGTCATCGAAAGCGATGGAGTCTGACTGAAGCAGCCCCGCTTCCTGCATTTTCTGGTAGTCTTGGGCCAGCGCCTCAAGGGCCACCCCTTCTGGGATCAGGCAAAGCGACCCCGAGACGGCATCGGCATAGTTAATCGTCGCGCCCGCACGATCGGTTTCGCGGAAAAAGTGCTGTTTGTGCTTCGCAACATCCTGGGCAAGCGGCTTATCCTCCAGCGCCCGAGCAGCGATACCCACAGCCTGCAAGCGATCCAGATCGTACCAGTGACGCGCATAGCGGTCGCCGCCTCGAAACGCACCCCGCAAGCAATAGGCATGGATAGCTGTCGCCTTTTCCCAAAACGTCCGTTCGGCCATCATCACACGAGGCGTGGCGACGGGCATGAGCAACTCAGGTAGTGCTTGGGAGAGGTCACAAATTACTTCGTGACGTTGTGCCGGCTCTCCTGTGGACCTGGCACCAAATTCCAACAAGACCGAGGATCGAACATATCCGCTGCCGCTGCGCACCGCGTCGTAGTCCAGATAAATTTTGTCACCTTCTACACGGATTTCTGCCGGGAGCGCCGCTGCCTTGACCTTGTCCGACAAAATGGGGGCCACTTTTGACGCCACCCACTCGCCCAAGCGATCCCGAACGGCTTCGGTCCATTTCTGAGCTTGCGAGCGGCTTGGCGGATATGGATCTTCAGGATCCTTGATCAGATCGGGAATGATCTGCCTGATGTCATATGTCAGGTCGACATCTTCTGAGAACCGGTCAATCGCCTTATAGACCTTGGAAAGCGACGTTCCGCCCTTGAACACCAAGTGTTCGCCAAGGTCACTGTCGAACAAGGCGTTAAGGACCCAAACGACCCAAATGTCTTTTTCTAACAGGTCCGCGGGCCGCCCCAGTTTCGAGGCGGCCACTTCCAGCGCGTCGATCTTGTCTTCGCGCGACAGCGAAAAATAGGTTTGGCTTTCGGTCATTGCAATGACGCAAGCGCGCTAAGTTCCTTGGCCATCCAAGTTGGCGCAGAGGCTCGAAGGCTCAGAAGCTCGCGCTTCTCCTCTTCGTTCAACGTCGCTTTGATACGCCTCAAAGCCTGGGCAGCTTCAGACTTGCCGAAATAGGCGAGCGCCCGAAAGGCGTGCCCGGCGCGGCTGTTGGGCGCACGAAGCTGCCAGCTCGGCACATGTTTAAGCTCGACGCTTTGCGCTCCGAGCTTCAGATGGCGGCTCGGCCCCGAGGTCCAAAAAACTTGACGGGATGGATTCTGCGTCGAAATGCCGAGCAGGTTCGCTGCCGATGCTCCGCTTTGCGATACGCGTTCGCCGGTTGATTTCGCAATGTGCTCAACCACGGCCTCAACCGAGGGCGCCCGGTTCCCGAAGCGGGTTTTCACAGGCAAAGCGAACAATCCGCGCTTCACACGCATGAGCTCCCCGCGCCGAACCAACCGCGACAACGCCTGGTCCACCGCGGCACGCTCTCCAAGGTGCAACAACTCCCGCGCCGACAGGGTCGCACCCTCCGGCAGCGCTTCAGCATAGGCCTTGATCGCTTGAGATGTGGTTTGCATGTTCGCCTCCTAGTGTCAGATATATAGATTAGTTTCTGACAGTTTTCAAGCTGAGGCTTGCGCGGCTCACGCTGGTTAAGAAAAGACCACAACATTAAGCAGCTCACCTGTAGTACTCGGGCATAAAGAGGCGCTTCTTGACGATCGGAAATCATGACCAACCGGGTTTACACGGCTGGTCGACATAAGCGGCCCAGAATGGTCACTACTGAATGTTCAGCATTGCTGTGCAGCTTCCTGAAAGGTCCCGTCGGCCGCAGCCATCACGACCTCGTCTTCGGCCATCCATTTGTTGGTGATCAGAAACCTGCGGACCGCGTCGGGGGCCTCGGAATAGAGCACAAGCCCGAGGCTCTCTTCAGCCCGCGTGCAGGTAACGTATAGCAAACGGCGGGTGCGCTCGATCGTGGTTTCTTCGCCCTGTTCCGCCTTTTTCTGAGAGGCTGGGGACAGGCGCTTTACGTCAAACAGCGTCTCGTAGGAGGCAAGGCCCTTGAAGCGTGTGTGGGCGTCATCAGCGATCACCATGACCCGTGGAAATTCGAGCCCCTTGACCCCTTGGTGGGTGCCATATGGGCTGCGGTCTTCGACATAGGCGAGGTAACGCGCCACTTGGGAAAACGGCGCCTTAAGCGCTTGCGTCCAAGCCCCAGTGATAGCGGTCTCGGCGGGCGGTGTGGCCTCGGGCGTAGTCAGGTCCAGCTCGGCAAGGATGTCGGCCATGTCTTGGGCCATGGGACTGTCGTCAGGCAAACACGGCCGAAGCTGGTCAGGGATCGGGAACAACCGGTGCTCGGCCACGACCGCTAACACTTCGGCACAACTCGGGTCCCGTTCGTCCTTGAATAGCGTCATCAGCGCTGCGACGCCCGCCCGCGCCGCGTCGAGGCCAGTAGCCTGGCCTCCGCGCCCCGTCCGGATACCTCTCTTATCGACCAGCGGTGAGCCGTCGCGCAGCACTGCCATCGCGGCAAAGGCATCCCCATTCCTTTGTGCCGTCACCAAAGGCAAGACCCGGTGGGTGAAAAGCCGCATCGCGGGCAAGGTGCCATCGCGAAACCCGTCCTTGAGCTTGTCGGGTTTGCTCAGGGGCTCAAACAGCTCACTAAAGCCAAGACGCGCGGCGGCCATGTGACGCTCGATCGTGAGGGTCTTGATCGCCTCCGCGTTCTGCCACGCGGGGTCTCCGGTGACGCGGGCCATCTCCACGCAGGTTGAAACTTCAAAGGTTGCTCGATCCGTGCCTTCACTCGGCGCAAGAAAAACACGCACGGTGCCATCCGGTTTATCTTCGCGCGCCCGCTGCTGGCGGCCATCTTCATCGCGCCGGATCGAATTCGCCAGGTCCACGATCCGCTTGCGGCTGCGGTGGTTCATCTGTTTGGCCGGTTGCGCAAAATCCCCCACTCGCTGGTCAAGATCGCGCAAACCATCAGTATAAATGCGCTGCATCGTGTCCCCGAGCAGCCCTAGGACGATGCGACCGCGATGGCGCGCCTCGAATGTCAAAAGTGCCTCCATCAACGGTTTCATCGTGTCCTGGCTCTCGTCGATCAGGATGAACGGATAGCGTGCCAAGACGATGTTCTGGAACGTCTCGCTTTCAGTCAGGAAATGCGCAGCGAGCGCAATGACCTCGGTATGTTGCAGCGCATCGCGGCCGAAATTGTCCCCCTCGGGCGCATAGGTGAAGGCGCGGATTTCAGCCAGGCGCTCCAGACGCTTCGTCTTGGAGGCCATCTTCTTCTCGCGTTTGTCATGGGCGTCGGTGCCCGAACGGCCCTTCGCATGGGCTGCTTGGATCTCGGCAATCTCTGTCTGCAAGTTGCTCTCTAGCCAGCCCCGAATATCAGCTGAGCGCCCCTCGATGAGCGACCAGGCGAAACTGTGGATAGTCTGCACCTGAAACACCGGATCGGCCTTGACGCGGCGTGTGATCTCATCTGCGGCGGCGTTAGTATAGGTGATGACGGCAATCTTGCGGCTGTGTTTGCGCAAGGTGGTCAGGGTCTGTGTGTCCAATCCCTCAAGAGCCTCCTTGAGAGATCGCGTCTTGCCCGACCCCGCCCCGGCAAAGAGAAAGAAGCTGCGCGGCTGATCGAGGGACAGGCACTCGCGAATCGTCGCGTCAGCGCCCGCGTCGCGGGTAGCGTCGGTCATATCTGTCATGCCGCGCCCTCCACGCCCTTTAGCTGGCCCGCGAGCCAGGTAAGGCCGGTGTCGATATATGGCGGCGCGCGCAACGCTTTGATGTCTTTGATGTACAATAGATCCAGTGCGAAGGCGGCCTTTTCCGGTCTTTTTGCCAACCTTTCAAAGAGTGCATTGGCGAGGTCTTCAGGGGCCTGAGCCTCAGCGATGGATTTGGCAAAGGCACGGGTCATAACGCAGGAGAACTCTGTCGCTGCGGCGTCCGTCACGGCTTTGGGGTTGGTCAGAACAAGAGCATCCTCGAAGGTGCTGGGCGTGACGTTCGTGGACACCGAGCCAAGTGTCACGTTTTGCGAGGTTTGATAGCTGACGGCGATGGGGCGGTCAGGGGCCGTGTGACACAGGGCCTTGGGAGGCGAGGCTAACAACGCATCGATCTCTGCCAGCTTGGGGAGCCAGGTTTTTAGTACGTGGTTGGCGGTGGTTTGAGCGGCCCTGCAGCAAGGCTGGACCGATTCTTTGACGACCTTCCCGCCTTTGTTGACCTCTGCCACCGCGTCGAGATCGGTGATGATCAACGTCGGCACTTCCAGCGCCTCGACCAGAGGCCGCAGCCTATGCGCGTGACTGCCCCCCAGTTCCAAAAAGGACAGATAGGCTGCAGCCAAATCAGGGTAGTGATGCTGGATCAGATGCGGCAGCAGAATCCGCTCCGCAGCACCCTCAATCACGATGATGGCGTCGGCGAAGAATAGATCAAAATGTGTAGTCAGCAGATAGCGCGTCACGAAGCGATGGGTTTCATTGTCCGCACCAAAGAGCCCAGTCATATTCGCCACACTGGCCGTGGGCACAACTCCGTGACTTGGCAGCTCGCGCTTGAAGTAACGCAGCTCCTCAAACGCGGCGGCGTGTGCGATATGGCCCGAATGGGTGCTCACGACCAGCTGAGTGGTAAAGGCCGAGCCCTCCTGCTCCAGATCTTTATGGTTGCGCAGCACCTTGTGTGCCCTAGCCATAAACACCTGCTGCACCTGAACATGCAGGTGCGCCTCCGGTTCCTCGATCAGCACCAGTTGCAGGGGTTCGATACCCTTGTCGTCTGGGGTCACCGCCTTTGACTTGAACTTTCCTACCTGCATCCAGTCATCACGGAAACGCATGAGCTGAAACACCATGGAGATCAGGTTCTGGAAACCCAGGCCGTTGTAGCCTTCTGGCAGTTTCACCCCGGATGTGTCGCCCGAGATGTCGTATTGCACCGCAGCCGGGTGATCGAGCCCGTCAACGGGTTTGATCTGAGTGGCTATGAAGAGTTTCGGATTGTTCAGCCCGCCGGGGTAGCCGAGACTTTCCAGTTCCTTGATAGCATCAGCGAACCCATCCTTGAGCCGGGCATTAAAGGTGGTTTCGGCATCATGGATTGCCTCGAGCGCTTTGACATCGTTCGGCGTGGGGTCCTTTTCGGGGTCGATATGTTTACGGAAATAGGGCTGTATCTGGCTGGCAATCTTGCGGCTAGTCGCGCTCATCGCTTCATCGTCGTCGCCGTTACTGTCCCCTGCGTCTGCGAAACCGCGTTGCGCGTTGATCTCACGAATGTGGATGAGTCCAGCAAAGGGGTTTGAACCGATCCCCTCCGCCAATGGCGGCAGGGGATGCGGCTCCACCGGCCCTGTTGTGGTGAGGCACATGGGATCCAAAAGATAGGCGTTGAGTTCGAATAGGTCCCGCAGTCGTTTGTCCAGAAACTCCCGAAAATCGCGCGGCCAAAGCGCGAACCCTTTGGCCGTTGCGCCGCCGGGTTGCAGCGTTTGAGCGGCCTCTCGTGCAGCCAGGTACTGCGCCTTGATGTCCGACCCGTTCTTTGGCTCAAGTCGCAGGCGTACCCCGAGCAGGCCACCTGTCCAGGTAAGGGTGGGGATCAGATGCGCGACATGGTGAAGTTCTGAGTTGTCTGCGTGGAGCCAGACGTCGATGAACGGAAGCTGGTCTTGGAGCGGGCTGAGATCCGCCTCGGCCTCCGGTGTCCAAGTACCCGCAATCTTTTCGATAGCGGCCCAGTTTGAGGCTGTAACATCACGCGCGTCGATACCGCCCCGATCCTTGAGGAATTTGCGCAGCGCCTTCATGGCCGATGTCTTGCCGCTGTTATTGGCCCCGACGAGCAGAGTTTGTTTGTCCGACATATCCAGACGGGCGCGTCGTAATTTTCGAAAATTGAAAACTTCAATGCGTGTGAGCTTCATAGATTTGGTGTCCCCCTCGCAGGAAATGCTACGATAGTTTCTCTATATATACTCGTCCTGCGGGTGTGTAGCCGTGCTCAACCGTCAGGGTTCTCCCACTATTCACTGTCTGGCTATTCGCTTCGCAGACTCACGGGAGGTGGGGTGGAAATCGCATAGTGGGGCTTCGACTTCTCATCGGCCGCGAGGCGTATCGCCGGAGGCCTTGCCGCTAATAAATGCACGGGGCTTCGCTCAGAAATACTGAAACGATAATCCGAACGGCGGACTTTACGCTCAGCATCGGCAACGCGTTACCCGAAATCGACTTGTGAAGCTTCCGCCACAACCCCAGCATCTTCCAACTGCTCCCGATCGGGAAGATCGCGCAGGGACTCCAACCCGAAGGCGACGAGGAACTGCTCTGTGGTGACGAAGGTGTAGGGAGCGCCGCGCCGAGGCGACCTTGGCCCGGTCCCGATCAGGTCGCGCGCATGCAGCCGCCCGATCAGATCACGGCTGATCTCCTTACCGAAGATGTCCTTCAGCCCGTCGCGTGTGATCGGTTGGTGATAGGCGATGGCGGCCAGGACCGCGACGTCGAATTCGCTCAGGTCCAGCAATTGGTCCCCGATATCTGCCGCTGCGCGGATCGCGGGGCCGTAGGTGGCGCGCGTGCGGAACATCAAGCCCCCGGCGACCTGGGCGATCTCGAAGGCCCGCCCTTCCAGATCGGCGGCAAGGTCCTCGACCAGCAGGTCGACCGAGGCCCCCTGCCCCACCACGCGCGCCAGGTCGTCGCGCGGCACCGGCGAGGCAGAGGCAAAGAGCACCGCCTCGATCCGGCGCATCCATTCCCGCCAGCGCGCCTCCGGCGGCAGGTCGAGCAACTCACGATCCAATTCGGGGTCAGAGCGATCCTTCGCCATCCCTACACTCCGTAGAGCCGGAAGGTGTCGCGCCCGGACAGTTCGCGCACCGCGCCGAGGTCAACCAGCCGGTCGCAGAGCCGCCGCGCGGCGCGATCCGGCAAGGGCAAGGCCGAAGGCGTCACAGCATCGCGGGTCAGGAACATCTCGACCGCGTCGCCCGCCCCCTTGGCACGCAGCTTGGGTGCGACCGCCTTCAGATGCGCCGCCCGACGCGCGAGGTCGGCAGCATGCCTGGCGGCCTCGATCACTGAAGGGATGATTGCCCGATGAGAGGCCAAGCGAAGGTCATCGCCTTGCTTGCGCAGGTCGGCGCGTTTCAGGCCAGGGGCTAGCAGCGGCACGAGATGATCCCAACCGAGGGCCTGGGCGAGGGCCGCCTCCGCAAGGATCAGCGCCGCAACCTCTGCGCGCGGTGCCGCGCGAAATACTGCCTCGAGCACCATCGCAGCTCGGCCAACGGGCGCCCCCTGACCCGCATCTAGCCAAGTCGCGATCTGGCCTTGCTCGAGGGTCGGCAAGGCTCGGCCCAGAGCCTTGATCGACACCGGCCGCTCCACCGCGCGCCGCCACGCAAGGTAGGTTTCACCGCCCGGTCCGGGAAGATCGCCGGGGCGCAGTAGGTGCACCGCGTCGCGCAGGTCCCCTGCCCTCTCTGGTCGGCCAGAGAACGCGACACAAGCCTCCGCTGCGCGCAGCGCGAGCCGGTCCCGCAACAAGGCTTGGGGCACCTCCGCGCGTCCGAGCACAACATGCAGGTGGTTCAGCGCGGCGCCCGACAAAAACGCAACATCTTCAAGGGTTTCGGCACGGGCAGAGGTGACCCAGGCAGGCATCCGGGGTAACGTGTCGAGGTCGCTGGAATGATCTGGCCGGGCAAAAGTCATGCCTAAAGCCTACATCAGAGCGGCGCTTTCTGCCAGAAAATTGCGCCATAACCGCCCCACCTTGATCTCATTTGTTATGTCCAATAAGTTTGCATTATCGGACATCAAAATGATATGCTCAGCGACATGCAAGAAAACGGCGAGAATTCGAGCTCAGAGCGGCCAAACGGGTCTTCGGTCAACGAGGACAACGAGAGAGATCGCACTGACGGCGAGTCCTTGACCCTGCCTTCCTTTGTGGCGGGCTCAGGCACGCTCGATCGTTTGGTCGATACGGCCCGCGACTATGCGCGCGCAGCGGCCTCAGACAACACGCTGAAGGCCTACGCGAAGGATTGGATGCACTTCGCGCGATGGTGCAGGCTCAAGGGAGCCGATCCCCTGCCTCCATCACCGGAGATGATCGGGCTTTACCTGACCGATCTGGCTGCGCCAACGAACGGAACCCCTGCCCTATCGGTTAGTACAATCGACCGTCGGCTTTCCGGTCTCGCCTGGAACTACGTGCAGCGGGGGTTTTCCCTCGACCGCAAGGACCGGCACATCGCCACCGTGCTGGCCGGGATCAAACGCAAACATACGCGCCCTCCGGTGCAGAAGGAAGCAATCCTGCCCGAGGACATCCTGGCGATGGTGGCCACCCTGGGGTTCGATCTGCGCGGATTGCGTGACAGGGCCATTCTGCTCATCGGATATGCCGGTGGTCTTAGGCGATCGGAAATCGTCAGCCTGGATGTCGGCAACGATGATACCCCCGACAGTGGCGGCTGGATCGAAATCCTCGACGATGGCGCGGTGCTGACGCTGAACGCCAAGACCGGCTGGCGCGAGGTCGAGATCGGCCGCGGCTCATCCGACCAGACCTGCCCGGTGCACGCGCTGGAACAATGGCTGCACTTTGCGAAGATCGATTTCGGACCGGTCTTCGTGCGCACCGCGCGCGATGGTCAGAAAACGCTGGACGCCCGGCTTTGCGACAAACATGTCGCCCGTCTGATCAAGCAGACCGTACTCAAGAGCGGCATCCGCGCCGAGTTACCCGAGAAAGACCGCCTCGCCCTGTTCTCCGGCCACAGTCTGCGAGCAGGTCTCGCCAGCTCCGCAGAAGTCGACGAGCGTTACGTCCAAAAGCAGCTCGGGCACGCTTCGGCCGAAATGACCCGCCGCTACCAACGCCGCCGTGATCGATTCCGCGTGAACCTGACCAAGGCCGCAGGCCTGTAGCCACAGCAATCCGACAGATATGCATCACGCCGCCTGCCCGCTCAACCGACCGTAGAAGCTGCGCTCCAGATGCAGCTCCCCTGCCCCGGCCTTCTCGACCATCCCCCGCAAATATCCGCCCGGAGACGCCACTTCGCCGGCGCAATGCTTGTCGAACGTGAGAACCAGCGCTGCTGTCGCGATTTGGGGCCCGAGACGGTCCTGAGCGAGGTTCCAAGCGTGTTCTGAGACACCAATCATCGGCCTGAGTTGCCCGACAACGCGATGAAGATCGCCCCAATCCTTCAAATAACCGCCCATATTGCGTGCCCAGGACGCGAATTCAGGACAAGCCTGCATCACAGTCGGCAAATCAAGCGCTGCACCACGTTTCTTACGTGTTTCAGCTACCCAGTCTTCTAGCTCCCTATCCACCCTCTCTTCCGGTGGCGCATTTGTCTCCACGCCCGCCGCGTTCTCTTTTTCAGAGGACTTACAGGTTACAGGATTAAGTTGATTTGTAATTAGTATATGAGGGTCGGAAATGACCTCCCTGGGGTTCATTTCTTGAGTCTTCTTCGTGACTTGGGCATCCTTGTTATCGCTGTTTTCCACAGGTTTTGCCGCGCCAGACGCTTTGAGATAGGCCGCTTCGACCCGTTCCTGGAGTTCCTTGAACCACGACAGAAGCCGCTCCAACTGCTCAGAGGTTTCGTGGCGGCGCGGAAGTCGGTCCAGTAGCTCTTCGAAGAGACCCGTGAACTGCGCCCAGGGCCCGCGCAGCGCGCTGCTGACGGCCGCCTCGATCCGAGCGCGGATCATACGGCGTGCAACCGTGATCTGGCGCTTCAGGCGCTGACAGAGCTCGCGCTCAGCCTGCAAATCGGCATGGAGTTCCTCGAACTCCTCGACACGCGCCGACAGCGGCGACAAATCAAAGCCATAGGCCTCGACGATGCGCCCCTCGGCGTCCCTGCGGCCCCACCGCTTGCCGTTCGGGCTGTCCTGGAAGGAGATCACGCCAATCTCGGCCAGGCGCCGGGCATGGCGCTTGAGCGCGGAGAGCGAGAACCCCGTCTGCTCCATCAGATAGGCGTTCGAAACCCAGACGATCGGGCGCTGTCCCTCCTCCCAGTCCTGGGCTTGCGTGAAGGCCCCCAGTGTATCGAGGAGCATCGTGTCGCCGGCCTTCAAGCCGATATGCGCGCCAATGCGCTTGAGCGCGACAAATGCCCGTGTTTTGGGTACTGCTACCCGTTCACCGGCTTGGGCAAGCTGCTCAGCAACCCCAAGACCCGGTGTCGGCTTGCGCCAACCTGTATGTTTCATGCCTGTATCTTACCTCCGGTTATGTGGAGGCAAAAGAAAGCCGTTCGCTCAGGAGCGTTCGTCGTTGACAGTGAATCCTGCGAGACTTATCTTGAAGGCGACCAAACCATTAAGATCAGCTCTCAGGCCACACCGCTTGGGGGCTTTTCTTTTGCCTTTACTTCGATTGTCGTTCCTTTTTGCTCCTTGCCTCGTCGTTCTGCCGAATGTGGCCCTGACATTGTCGTCAGTCGGTTTCCTTTCCCGAGCCTTCGGCGCTCAAGTAGTCGGCGACTAAATCTCCGAGCTTCTCGAGACGCTCTTGGTCAATCGGCACACCTGCGACCTTGATGGACAAGTTTCCATCGACTGAAGTCGCCGAAAGATTTCGGTTGCCCACCTTGCGTTTGACCGTGAGCTTTCTGGGCTTTGCCTTCGGTTTGGGCTTGGATTTGTTCACCCTCTCCAAGCTCGCTAAGGCTACCTGCAAATCACGAAAGCTCATTTCGTAGACATTCTTGAACGCGTTCAAGATTTGATTCTGCGCAGCGAAGACAGACCTCGCTCGTGAGACTAGGCTCTCATGCACGCCAATTTTCTTTGCGAAGGCCACAGCTGTCAGCTTGTCTGCGCCAGAAGCCAACGTTTCATACATTTCACCAATCGAAACCAAACGCTCAAATGGGCTAAGATTCTCGCGCTCCTCATTCTCGCGGAACCGCAGAAACAACATCTCAAACTTGCTGTTCTCGGCGTTTCGCGCATCCGGCGAAGCGAGAATTGCACGAAGAGGTAAACCCAACTCCGACGCGGCCGCCAGTCGACGGCGTCCTGTAAGCATGACAAATGGAACACCAGTGACGTTCGACGGCTCCAACGGATCCGGCTGCCAATCCGGATCCTCGGGCCACACCAGAATGGGAGTGTCCTGCCCGTTCGAGGCAATGCTGTTTACCAGAGACCTGAATGCTTCTTGGGACATCCAGTCTTGACGGCGGTCTGTCCCCATAGGATCAGATATCTGGTCTGGCGACAGGCTTATTTCGTGGCGGCCGTTTAAGATATCCGAACAAAGCTCAGTTCTGCTTCGCTCCACAGCGGCTTGCGATTGCGCAAGCGCCCCTGATTTCCAAGCACTGCCGGCCCCCTTGAAAGGAGTGGAAACAGCATCACCCGTTTCTGCCCGTCCTTCGGGACCGAGCATGCGCTCTTTGGATGTGTCAGGATTAGTAGCCTTGCTGACCAGCGACCTTGGAATACTGCGTTTCATGCTTCACCCTCGCCGTCATCTTCATAGAACTCGTCCATCCATCTATTGGCATAGCCGCGTTCGAGGCCCGGCCAGAGTCGCGATACTATGGCGTCGTTCACGGCGTCGGCATTCGTGATGAACCGGTTGATCCCCTTGCGCTTGCCCGGCGTGTCCGGCTCGTATTCGTATACAGACTGATAGACGTCCGACGCGTTCGATATCGCGTCGGAACGCAGATAAAACACCGGCAGAATCTCCGTGGGGCAATGTTCTAGCAGGTTTCCGATGTGGTTGAGGTCCTGCGCGTTGGACCGCTGGACGATCGTTGGCAACAGCATGTTCGCACCCGTGCCGATCTCGATCCTTTCATGCGCCAGGATGTGCTGAAGCATCCCAAGCAAGCCAGTCACGAAGGTCGACAACGTCGCGATGTCGAACCCCTTCATGGTTTGCGGTATGACCAGCGAAGTCGACGCAATCACGTTGTTCAACTGGAAAAGTGTGAGCGCGGGTTGATAGTCGATGATGATGACATCCAGGGTCTCGGTCAGCGCGGCGTTCAGCCGCCGCTGATCGACCTTGCCCTCGACTACCAATTCGTTGGGCAGCGTTTTTGGCGGGTGGCCCGCTTTCCAGCGATCAAGGGCATCGCGCAAGTAGCGATAGAAGCTCTTTCCGGCGGGGGCCTCTCGCACAAGGCGCGCAATCTGGATCTCTCCTTCAGACGTTTCGCCATGAGCCGGCAGCAGACGCAACCCCGGCCAGGAGGTCTTTAGAAAGAAACTGTCGAGCGTCTCCGCATCGTGATCGGTGTATGGCGCATCTTCCGACTGGAAGAGGCCGGCAAAGTCCACCATGGAGGCGGTGTTTTCGTCGGGCATCTGGGGAAGACCTTCACCCCCGACAAAGTAGAGCGTTATCGTGCTTTGCGGGTCTGCATCCATGACACCAACACGCATGCCGTAATGCAAGCTGAGGTACTGCGCAAAATGCGCAGCACTCAGGCTTTTGGCGGTCCCGCCTTTCTGGCTTGCAAACGAGATGACGGGCAGAGGTGCGTCCGGTTTCCGCCATGCCAAGTAATCGTACGGCCGCTTTGCCGAGGCCGCTAGAAGTGCCCGCATGTGCATCAATTCGGACAGCGTGAAAACGCGCTCTCTTCCAACATATTCGCCCGCGGGAAAGTCATCGCTCGAGTTGGCGAACTTGGTGAGATACTGTATACTAACGTTCATAAATCTTGCGCACTGGCGCATTGACCATGTGCGCTTGATGCGCTGACGCAAGGTGAGTTCCTTGTTCACTGCCACCATCGTGCGCTCAAGCCCGCGTGACAGGTCAGTCAAAAACTGTTCTAGACTACCGCTCATTCCTAAGCCCTGACTTCGGTTGGGTCCGAGTTCGACTCGATTCTGCATCGATGGTAGCACGGTTTCAGGGGAAAGATAAAGATACCACGCGCCTATGGACTTCAGGCGCTTATTTGGAAGCTCCACGGCCCCATAAACGCCAATCTTGAACGCGTTCAAGATTGGCGTTTATGGGGCCGGTCGGCAGGGAACCGACCGGCCTTGGCTGTCACACGGCGTCTTTGGGGCCCCAAGGGATGACGGCCTGCAGGGACAGATCGTCCTGGTTCGCGGCCTTGCCGAGGTTGGCGTTGAAGCCGTGGTCGCGGATGGTCAGCGTGTAGTAGTCGGCGCCGGTCTCCTTGTTCTGCTTCTTCCAGATACCACCGCACTCGACCAGCTTGCCGCGCGGGGAGCGGCCGAGGACGCGGTGCGTGGGGGCCATCGGGTTCGCGCTCGCGACCGGTTCGACCGTGATGTCGAGGTCAAAGGTCAGGGTCGAGATGGAGCCGACGCCCTTGGCGGTTTCAATGTTGGCGCTGGTGAATTTGATGCAGTTCGTGGTCATTGCTCTTCTCCTTGTTTGCGTTGCAATGATGGTCACCTTGCAGCTGGCCAAGGCCCGGACACACCGAAGGCGAAGCGCAGCGGAGAGGGGCAGGCGACGGTCTTTTTGGTCCGCGCGGAATGACCCGCAGGGTCAGGGGAAAAAGATCGGCGACAACCTTTGTGGGCGGGACGACAGCTGCGACCAGCATGTCATGCAATTCAGACAAAGTGAGAAGTGCGGGGGCCGCGAAAGAATATAGGTGAACAGCCTAGGGAGATGCCGCAAAGGCCTTGGCTCCCTTTTAACTCACCGGAGAAGAGACACAGTGCAGATGTCAAAAATCGCATCCCCCAGGATCACTAACGCGCCGATAGTCCTCGCGATGCGCCCACGATGCAGAGGAGGCTCGAGGCGAACAGAGCGTGGAACGAAAGGCCGGGTCGCCACGAGACACCGCAACCATCCAATAGCCCTAAATAACAGCCCGGCTGATTGGTTCGGTCAGAAAATGTGACAGGACATTTGACCAAGGGCCGCCGCTACCAACGGACGGGACATACTCTCTAGCTCCGGCAAGCGTCGCCGACTTGCCCTTCCAGTGCTCATGCTATACGTCATTGACACATACACTGCCGAAACCTATATGGGACAAGAGATGACACGATTGCAAACAGTGGTCGAACTGCCCGAATTCCAGAGGCGCGCCAAGGCAATCATGTCGGACCAGGAGCGCGAGGCTGCGATCAGCTTCATCGCCGCCAATCCGGAAGCTGGCGTCTCTCTTGGCGGCGGACTTCGGAAGGTCCGCATCCCGAGAGAGGGAGGCGGAAAGAGCGGCGGCTTCAGGACGGTGTATGTCTTTGGCGGGACCCATATGCCGATTTTCCTGATCACGGTCTTCGCCAAGAATGAGAAAGCCAACCTGTCAAAGTCTGAGCAGGCCGCGGCAGTAGAGATGAGCAAGGCGCTTGTCGCGAAATATGGAGACGCAACATGAGTGCATTCGATTCCGTAACCAAGGGCTTGGAAGAGGCTCTGGCCTTCGCGAAGGGCGACTTGGCAGACGCCAAAGTGCATGAAGTTTCCGTTGCTGAAGTTGATGTCGCCGAGGTTCGGCAACGAACTGGCCTGTCACAGGCAGAGTTCGCCAAGAGCATTGGCGTCGCGAAAGGCACGCTTCTGAACTGGGAACACGGGCGCCGGCACCCCACGGGCCCGGCCCAGGTTCTGTTGGCACTGATCGCAAAGAAGCCTTCTGTCGTGCAGGACCTGTTGCGCGGTGCGTGAACCGGGGCCTAAGCCCCGATCCTCTTGATGCGTACCCCGAGCTTGCGGGCCTTGTCGACGATGTTCTCGGTGATACCCGAACCGGGAGTGGCGATCAGACCCTGCGGCATGGTCTCGAGCATCTTGTCGTTGCGCTTGAAGGGGGCGGCCTTGCCGTGGCTCTTCCAGTCGGGCTTGAAGACCACCTGGGTGACACCACGGGTATCTGCCCAGCGGGCCGCGATCATCTCGGCGCCCTTGGGCGTGCCGCCGTGCAGAAGCACCATGTCGGGGTATTTGGCATGCGTGGCATCGAGAACGGACCAGATCAGATCGTAGGCCTGATAGTCCCCGCCCGAGAAAGCAATCCGCGTGCCTTCGGGGCAGTGCACCTCGGTCTCTTTGCGGCGCTTGGCCGAGAGATAGGCCCGGCTGTCCACCACGGCTGAGGTGAGGCCGCGATGCGAGACCTTGGATCCGGTGCGAGGTAGCCAGGGCGAACCGGTGGCGGCCGAGAAGTGATCCACGGCCAGATCGCGCATCTGCTCGAACGCGTCGCGATGGTCCCAGAGCTTGAGCCCGATCAACTGAAGGCGCTCGAGTTCGACCGAGGCGACCTCGGAGCCGTCCTGGATGGCCAGACTTTCCCGGACCTCGAATTCGTTGTCGTCGAGGAGCTTCTGGATATGGGTGAGCCGGCGATGGAAGATCGAGGTGAGGGACCAGAGCATCTCTTCGAGATTGTCTTCCAACTGGCTGCCGGTGAGGAGGCCGATGGTGGTGTCAAAGAGGGTCGCCATGGCGAGGTCTACCTCATCAGGCTGGGGCAGGGGGCGGTGATCGGTCTCGCCGGGCCCGGGCGTTGCGCCGTGGAGTGCGAGATGGTCGAGGATGGCGGAGGTGACGCCGGTCTCCTCTTGGATGTCTGTCTGATGGGGCATTGTCTGGTTCCTCTGTTTGATCTGACCCGATTTGGATGGGGCGATAACAGGACCGGCGGCGACCGGGCCGCATCCTTCAGGATCGAAGCGAAGCGGAGAATGCGCCGCGGACCGGAAAATTGCTCCCGCGAGGAATGGCCCGAAGGGGCAGGGGAATTTTCTGGTTCGGGGCGCATTGCTGCCCGGGCGAGGGGCGTTCTGCCCCGACCCGCCGGTCCATCGCACCCCTTTTCCAAACGGAATCAGATCGAACCCGCGGAACCTTTACCCTTTCGGACTTCGCTGAGGAGGTTGGCGCTCATCCGTCCTCGATCTTCAGACCTTGTGCTTTCATGGCCCCTAACAGGGACCGGCGCAGCGCATCTCTGCCAAATGCCCGCAGATCCTCGTTGAAATCGCCCATGTTTGGCACGAGCTCACCACAGACAATTCTAAGCGATTCCAGTTGGTTACGCAATCTCATTGATGCGTTATGTCCAGCTTCGTCATTGTCCCGCACAATCCAGATACGCTTGCTCCCCGGCGGCGGGATGAAGAAGCTGAGATGGGTGGCTGTGAGACAGGAGGCGAGATCGAACTCGGGGAGAGCCGTGCCGACCGAGAGCGTATTCTCGAGTCCTTCGCCGACGATGAGATCGCCACGAGAGGTGCCGGACCAGAAGCGAATGGCATGGCCATGCAGCTGCCCAAGGATCCGCTTCGGGCTCTCGATCCCGGCCAAACCGCCGGTGGACGGGTCGAGATAGACCCTTGCGCATCCGGTGATCTGGCCGCGATTGTCGGTGATCTTCGCGAGCAGGGCAGGGGCCCTTTGCGGCGGATCAGCGTCGTCCGTGCCGTGCCGCAGGAAGACCCGTGGGTGATAGCGCAGGGCAGGGCCCAGCCGTGTGATGCCACGCCGCTGCAGATAGGTGGCGGCCAGGGTGCCGAGAACCGGCTTGCCAGCGGCGAAAAGTCTCCGCGCCCGCGCGATGCGTTTGTCGGAGGTTGTGTCCGGGCGATCAACTTTCCGAGCGTCACGAGGCACGGCGGGGCAGGGGGCTTCGCCGAGGAAGGAACGGGCCTCCTTCAGCGTTTCCTTGAGCGTGACCGACCCAAGTCGTTCATGCAGCAGGTCGATCAGGTCGCCATATTCACCTGTCGCGTAATCGGTCCAGGACCCGGCCTTGCGCCCACCCTGCGCTTGCAGCCGGATGGCGAGGCTCTGACCCTTGGCGCCAGAGGTATCGCCAACATGCCAATAGTTGCCCTGTTTGCGTCCTTCGGGGAAATACTGGCGGCAGAAACTCTCGGCCCGGTCTGCCAGATCGGCCGAGAGGTCTGCGATACTGCGCCGCGCGCTCATGCGGCGGCATCCGCTGCGCTGGCGCCAACCGGATGTTCGGCGAGGACCCTCGTCAGCGCGTCAATGCCGTCCACCGGGATGAACACCCGCGTCTTCCACTGGATCACTTCGGTGAAACAGCCCAGGGCTTTCATTCCCGGCAGAGCCGCGCCCGACGCGCCGATCAGTTCAAGCCTCGGCTGTCCCATGACCAGCGACCGGCGCAACTGGAAACCCCCAAGCAGGCTGAGGAAAGTCCTGGCCTCCATCACCGCAGCAAAGACCTCCTGCGGCGACATCTCGATCTGACAATCAAGCCCAAGGCGTGCGTAGACGTTCAGGAGTTGCTCCTGACTGACCAGACGGCCGATGGCGCGTTCCCCATCCTCGGTCTGCAAGCGGTAGATGCGCATGTTGTCAGCGGGCAGCCGGTCCCAGATCGGCAGGAGCAACCCGCAGATCAGCGTGATCTTGGAGGTGGTGAACTCCGGCACTGCCTCGACCTCGGCCTGCCAGAGCTGTTCGAACATCGCATCATCGATCTCTTCCCAGTGTGATTTCGAGAATTCGGAATCGGCGAGGATCTCGGTGGCCATGGGGCGCAGGAGTTTCACCCGCAGGATCGGCACACCATCCTCATCCATGAAGGCCGGCGCTTTCACCACCAGCGCCGCGCGTTTGGAGGAGGTGTTCCAGCACAGCGTCGCACCCTTGGTGTCGGCGCAGATCTGTTTGACCCGGGGCAGGGTCAGCGGATCGTTGCGGTCCGTGCGTTCGACCGTCAGGGCGGTTGCCGTCGCGCCCGTCGCCTCATGTTCGAAGATGACCTTCCGATCGGTGATCTCGAATTTTTCCGCGCGCAGGGTCTCTAGCCCGACGTCCAGCGTGCCCGCCTGGCGCGCATCTTCAATGATGGCCGAGAGGAACCCGCCGAAAGCCTCAAAAATCGCGTCCTGCATGTCGATGCGGAGAGCGAGGCAACGGTTCAGGAACTGCTGTATCGGCGGCAGGTTTTCCTTCATCGTGCCATCCGCCTCATCGAGCGTCAGCCCGGTCATCTCCTGGAACTTCGCGTAGGAACAGGCGTCGATCTTGCCCGCGCGCAGCTTGTAGAAGAAATGCCGCAGCGCCGCGCGGGCGTAGGGGCTCTCCAGATTGTCTTCGGCGCGGAACATGTTTTGGCCACCGGTCTCGCGTTGTCCTTTCGTGATCGCCCCAAGCGTGTCGAGGCGGCGCGCGATGGTGGAGAGAAACCGCTTCTCACCCTTCACATTGGTCGCAACTGGGCGAAAGAGCGGCGGCTGCGCCTGATTTGTGCGGTTGGTACGCCCCAGCCCCTGGATTGCATTGTCTGCCTTCCAGCCGGACTCCAACAGGTAATGCACCCGGAGGCGCTGGTTCTTGGCCCCGAGATCGGCGTGGTAGCTGCGCCCGGTGCCCCCAGCATCGGAAAAGACAAGAATTCGTTTCTTATCATCCATGTAGGCCTGGGTTTCTCCGAGGTTGGAGGAGGCGGGACGGTTCTCGACCTTGAGCCGCCCCTCGCGCGTTTTCACGATGCGCCGCTTGCGCCCCGTGACCTCGGCCACAGCGTCCCCACCGAAATGCCAGAGGATCTGGTCGAGCGCGCCCTGCACCGGGGCGAGGGCCCCAAGATGTTCGATAAGATCATCCCGCCGCCGTTCCGCCTCGCGACAGATGATCGGGTTGCCATCGCCATCGAGAGCGGGGCGCGAGCGCAGATCGCCATTCTCGTCGGTGTAGGGTTCAAAGAGCTGCGTCGGGAAGCTGTGCATCAAATACTCCATGACCGCCTCCCTCGGCGTAAAATCGACCTGCAGGTCGTCCCACTCGGAGGGCGGAATCTCTTCGAGGCGTCGTTCCATCACCGCCTCGCTGGTCGAGACCACCTGGATCACCGCCGAATGACCCGCCGCCAAGTCCGCCTCGATGGCGCGGATCAGTGAGGGGCACTTCATGGCGGTGATGAGATGGTTGAAGAAACGCTGCTTGTTGCTCTCGAAGGCCGAGCGCGCGGCGGATTTCGCCTGAGCGTTCAAGGTGCCTGTCTCGGAGGAAATACCCGAGGCCTGAAGGGCCGCCTCCAAGTTGGTGTGGATGATCTGGTAGGCATCGGCGTAGCTGTCATAGATCGCGACCTGAGCAGGCGTCAGCTCATGGACCAGCATTTCGTATTCGACCCCGGCATAAGAGAGGGACCGCGCGAGATAGAGCCCGAGCGCCTTCAGGTCGCGCGAGATCATCTCCATGGCGGCAATGCCCCCAGCCTCCATCGCGGCGACAAATTCTGCCCGCGTCACGAAGGGGAAATCGCCAGTGCCCCAAAGGCCAAGTCGCGAAGCATAGGCGAGATTGCCGACAACCGTCGCGCCGGTGGCCGAGACGTAGAGCACGCGGGCGTCGGGCATGGCGTTCTGCAGCGCGAGGCCAGCGAGGCCCTGTTGGGACGCCTTCTTGTCGCCGCGGTCGGACTTTTCGCCGGCAGCATTCGCCATGGCGTGGCTTTCGTCGAAGGCGATGACACCGTCGAACCCTTCGCCGAGCCAGGACGTCACCTGATCGAGGCGGGAGGCTTTGCCCTCGCGTTCAGCCGACCGCAGGGTGGCATAGGTGACGAAGAGGATGCCTTCGGGCAGCCTGATGTCGCCGCCCTGACGGAACTTCGAGAGCGGCACGATATCGCTTTCGCGCCCCCCGAGCGCCATCCAGTCGCGCCGGGCATCCTCGATGAGCTTGTCGCTCTTCGTGACCCAGACCGCCCGGCGTCGTCCCTGCAGCCAGTTATCCAAGATAATGCCCGCGACCTGCCGCCCCTTGCCGCAGCCTGTGCCATCGCCGAGGAACCAGCCCTTGCGCAGGCGAAAGGCCCCCTCATCACCCTCGGCCGCCGCCATCAGCTGGCCCTCGACCTCGCCGCGCTTGAACCAGCCTTTGAGATGCATCTCATGCGCATTGCCCGCGTAGATGACGCTTTCGATCTGCGGCGCGGAAAGATGCCCGTCCGCGACGAGGGTCTTCGGCAGGACGGGACGATAAGTCGGCACGGGCGGCGGGACCGAGGCCATGGCGGCGGATTGGACAAGTGCGGTCGGGTGCAACGCTGCGCCGTCGATCCGGATCGCCTGCAGGTCATAGGCCTCGTAAACCGTGTCCTGCAGCGTGCCCTCGGGTTCACTCCAGGCTTTCGGCAGGTAGTCGAGCGGGACCGTCTGGATGTCGCCGAACGGATGCCTCGCACGTTCCTCGGCGAGCGCACGGGTTTCCTTGCGGGCGGCATTGCGCAGGGCATGCAGGTTCGTACGCGTCGGGCTGGACGGAACCGACAACGCCGAACTAGTAGGGCAGGGCGGGGGGCTGCGGCGCTCCGGGCAGTTAGTCAGAACAGACGCGAGGAGATCGGCCGTGGTCGCGCAGATCGGATGATAGGCGGCCTCGATGTCGTCCGGAGCTTTCTCTTGTTCGCCGACCGTGCGCTTGTCGATCACGGTCAGCCGCGTGTCGATCGTGGTGCCATGTCGCGCGAAGACCTTGCCATCGATGGCGGCAGAAAACACCACATCGGCACTCTGGCCAATCCGCTGGAATGTCGACTGGAAGGATTTCGTCGAGGGTCGGAAGCTTTCGCCAGTGATGACGACAAGACGCCCACCCGGTGCAAGGCGCGCCAGGGCGGAAAGCACATGTTGGCTGGTTGCCTGCCGGAACCGGCCCTCGACATGGTTGGCCGCAGAAAACGGCGGGTTCATCACGATGACCGAGGGCATGATCGAGCGATCAAGCCGGTCGTCGATCGAGGCGGCATCGTGATCCGAGACGACGGCACCGGGGAACAGGTTTTCCAGCAAGGCGCGGCGATTTTCCGCAAGCTCATTCAGCGCCAGCGGAGCACCTGCAATTTGTACAAAGATCGCCAGCATGCCGGTGCCCGCAGAGGGCTCCAGCACCAGATCTTCGGCCCGAAACCCTGCCGCCTGCGCAACGATGGCTGCGAGCGGCAAAGGCGTTGAGAATTGTTGCAGACGGACGCTGTCCTCAGAGCGCCGCGTGTGGGACGGCGCTAGACCGGCGAGACGCTCGATCATGTAAAGAAAGGCCTGCGGCGAGGGTGCCTGGCGCTGCATCAGCGCGCCGTAGCGCGAAAGCATCAGGATCTGGGCGGTCTCGGCGGCCTCATAGGCGTCCTTCCAGACCCAGGCGCCACTCGTGTCGCTGACGCCGAAGGCCTCTTCCATGGCGGCGCGAAGGGCGGCGGCGTCGATGGACCTGCCTGCCTCGAACAGGGGGACGAGGGTTCTCGCAACCTGCATAAGGTGTTGGGCGAAACCCGAGGCCTCGCGTCGGGCAGGGGCTTCGGGCTCGGTTGCAAGCTGGACGGAATGGGGGTGAGCGTTCATCGGCAATCTCCGGGGTTGAGGGTTGGCCCCGAGCCCCGCGCGCACTCTCTCACCCGGGAGGGGTCACCCCTCCCGCCCTGCCTCTCGCTCTTTCTGGCAAAGCCCCGATGCGTATTTGTCCGGTGTCAGAACGACCGCAGATGCCGCGGCACGTCCATGGATTGATGCAAAACCCGGATCACGAATATCCTGTCCGGGTCCACCTCATAGAACACAAGATGCCGACCCGTGATCAGTTTCCGCGCGCCCTGCAAGAGATCGGAACAGTCAGACCCCATTTGAGGATTGGCGATCAGTCCCTTCAGAGCACGCTCGATATCGTCGAGATAGCGGTCCGCCTGCGCCTCGCCCCATTGTCGATGTGTCTCGACCCAGATATCGACGAGATCGGATTTTGCCGCCTGGGAGTGATGGATTTTACGCATCAGAAGCGCCGGAGCGGCTCCGCGCCTCGCGCTTGATTTCGTCCATGTCGAGCGGACCAGCGTCGCCGGATTGCTTGCCCTCCATCAAGGCAACCCGAAGCCGCGCCCGCTGACCTTCCTGCTCTTCCATCAGGCGCAAAGAGGCGCGGATCAACTCGCTGGTTGACCCGTAGCGCCCCTCCTTCAACATCAGTGCGATGAATTCGTCCCAATGGGGGCCAAGTGTGACGCTTGTGCTTGCCATGCTCATCTCCGGGATACGCATGAATAAGATATATGAGTATTGCGAGCATTTCAACTCGGGGGTGGGCTTGCGCCCTGCGCGGCGGCGGCGGGTCTGTGTGCCTCTCGCAAGGTCATTTGGTCTACAAATGCTCGTGCCTCGGACAAACAGTCCAACTCATAGTGCCCGAAGATACCCCAGCAGGCATCGACCTCCTCGCCGTCTCGCTCGATGACATAGCCATAGACCCGTCCGCCGAGATAGGCGTCGTAGCTGACGATTTCTGCACGCAGGATGTCTTCAGCCTTTTCGCGCAGCGCCTTGGTGACGCGGTTCACGCCGAACTCCGTCCGGACCGCCTCGAGCGTCACATAGACGTAACCGACCTGACCGGAATCCCACGGGCAATGGAACCCGATCGTGTTCATTGCGAGGCCGGAATGGTCGTAGAGAAACACGGGCAGCAGGACGGACTTGCGTTCGGCGCGGTCCCGCAGCTGGTCCATCGAAAGGTCGCTCTGCGCTGAGATGCCCGAGAGATCGCGCAAGAACGCCTCGGGGCTGTCGAAGGAGTGGCTGTCACCCAGGCGGTATCGGCGGTGCCAACAAATCAGCGTGCCGAGGTTGGACCACTCCCGCGGGCTCTCAGCGTCGGGGTCGTGGTAGATCTTGATGGTGTGGCCGCGGTGGGCCTCCTCATAGACAGGGTCGTGCATATCGATGTCCTTTCTTGAAACGAAATCGACCCGCCCGGCCGGTAGTGGCTCGAGCGGGTCGATCAGAGTGCTTTCCGAGGGGCGTTGGCGTCATTGCCCCCATGGATCAGGCGGCGGCGCGGTTCTCGCGATGCTGGACGTGCTCGACCGAGACCTTCAGCAGCCAATCCTCGAAGCCGAGAATGGTCTGGTGATTGGAGACCGCCGCGACCCAAGCCGCGCGCGGATCGCTGCCGATCTGCGTCGGATCATTGTCGATCCGGCCATTGGCCATCCACGGTTCCGGCTGAATGCGCCCGAGCCAGTCCGCCAGCGACGGGATGCGCCCCTGGCAATCCTCGCGCACATGCTGCTCGCCGATCCAGCGGATCGGGACGACCCGGCCCGCGCTGTTGATCAGGCTGTGGCCGAAAATTCGTTGAGCATCATAGACCCCGGCCGTATGATGACGATAGGCTCTGTGAACGAAGAGGGCCAGGTGCTCTTTGGATGCATCGAACCAATCATGCACATGTTGGTAATCATCCGGAACACCGCCAAACTTACGGGCCGAGCTTTCGGCGTGATGGAGAGGATGGGCCATGTCAGAGCCCCTCGTGTTCGGTGGTGTTGGTCTCGACATAGCGGTTCGAGTGGCTGACATCGATCTTATCGACCTCGAGCACCCAGGTCAGTTCGCCATAGCCGCCTTCGTTGTTCTCGAAGCCGGGGCTTAGTGCGTAGGCAAAATCCCAGCCGAAGTCTTCGACCCGGCGTCGCAACTCCTCCGTCAGGGTGATCGCATCAGGCGTCACCACGACATCCTCAACGTTGCCGGAATCTCCGTAGCCTTCGTATTGCACCTCGATGCTGGTCACGCCGAGGGCGCGCAGCTCGGAGAGAAGCGCCGCACGGGTCTCGGCCCGCTGCTCGGCAGCACGTCTCTGGGATTCGAGCTTCTGCGCGTAGAAATCAGTCGCTTGTGTCATGTCTTTGGTCCTTTGGAATTGAAGGAAGGGGAGGGCGCCCGCTCAGCCAGGCCGCCCGGGAGTTTCCTTTGGGGGGGCTTCAGGCCGCAGCGTCACCGCGGTTTTAAGCCGTCCGGTCAACCAGGTTGAAATAGAGGTTCTCAGTCGCGCGCTTGAACCCCGGAGGTTTGCGCGGGGCGAGACAACGCACTGAAGCGCTACAGCTTTCGCCGTGCTCCATCGCGTACTGCGTCACCTGGTCGATGAGGTCATCCATGCCCGCGGCCTGGATGCGTTTTTCGGGGTAACTCCCCATCATCTGGAATTCGGTGACGACGAAGGCGCCATCACGATGCGCGGGATAGAGGGTGATCTGGTAATCGAGTGTCTTGGCCATTTTGGTCTCCTTTGCCGGGCAAGGCGCGATCATCGCGACCCTTCGAAACCCGCCAGCCCGAAAGGACCGCCCTTTGTGCAAGGGCGATCCGGGGCGGTGAGTAGGGATTGGAGGCGTCAGTATTCCGACGGGAGAAGCAGGGTCAGAACGCGGCGGGTTTGCGCGGGATCGGAAGGTTCAGGCGAGCCGTACGTGTAGTCGACGTCGTACAAATCGACCTTGAACCAGACGGTTGTACCATCGAGGTCGATGACGCCCATCTCGTGCCATCCCTGCGGATCGCTGTCGGCATCGAACCCGTCAAACGCGGCAACACGGCGGGTTAGCTCCAGTTGGGCGTCGGGCCCAAGCGCCGCGACGCCGCGTGTCATCACGAACTGGCCCTGCGGGGCATCGGCGACAGGGGTCGTGCCGAGGATCGAGCGGCGAAACGCATCGTTTTGCGCGGCGATCAGCGCGGCTTCCCGAACGGGATCGAGATCGAGTGTGGTGGTCATGGGATATCTCCAGGACGGGCCAGCCGATCCGATATCGGCTGTAGGCAACCCGTCAGCCGGAAAGGGCCGCCCTCGATGTGAGGACGGTCCAAGGCTCAGGTCAGGTTCAGATCGGTGTTTGCTGCGTCAGGCCGCATCCCCGCTGAGGAAGGCGGGCAAGGACGATGGTTCATCGCTCTCCGCCTCGGCCAGAGGATCTGCCGCGGGCACGTCGCCTTCCTCGGCCTCGGGCGCATCGCCAGTCATTTTGGCGTCAGCCTCCGTCGCACCGGCAAAGACCATCCCGTCAGGCAGCCAGCGCGTCGTCTTTGCAACCGTCGCGGCGTTGAACCCTTCCGTCTCGCCCGCCGTTTCCGCGAAAGCCCGTTCCATCGCGGCCGCGATATCGCCCTTGCGCTCGCGATTGCGATCTTCGGCGTAGTCGTCGCCGATCAGCTTGCGCGCAGTGGCCACCGCATGCCCCTTGTTGACCCGACCCCAGTAGTTCTGCGCGGTCGGGCGCCAGCAGGCCGCCACATCGACATCGAGCCGCGCGCCAATCTCCTCGATGATCGGGGAGGGGCGATTGTCGGAGGAGAGCTGCGGTTTGACCGCCAGACCCGTCGCCCAGGCGAAAAGCGCCTGCTTGTCGGTAATAGGCAGCACCGACATGGCCCGGAAGTCCTCGGGTTTCTCCAGCTTCATCCAGTCGGTGGCGAGGTCCTGCTCCAGCGCCTCGAGCATCTTCTGGGCGACGGTGTCCACATGCAGAACCTCGCGGTTCTGCGCCTGGAAGGGCCGGATCGAGATATCGAGCGCCTCATTGTTGTAGGACCGCCTCATAGCCTGCTCGCAGAGCGCGTAGAGCATCGCGTCGAACGCCACCTCGAAATCCGCCGCCAGATGCGCCCGCAGGATGTGCTGACGCGTGGCACGCAGATCATCAGCAAGGCTCGCCGAAATTCCATCGGCTTTGCGCAACGTCGCGGCCGGGTCGGAGCTCGGCACCGGCGTGGAGGAGGTCGGCGGCGTCACGTGTGGGCGGGCAGGGGAGGGGGCGCCATCCGCATCTGCGGTGGTCTCGTCAGGTTCCGGCGCAGCGGGAATATCCTCCGGTCGCACGAGTCCTTTCTCGACGCGCAACGCCCCGTCATGACCGATGGTCAGAACGACGCCAGCGATAGCGCGGTCTTCGTCTGCGTAAGGTTGCCGCTCGCGCTGCAAGGCCTCGATCTCGCGCAGGCGCGGCTCGATGGCGTAGTATTCCTCGGTTTCGGCGTCGGTCCAATCCTCACCGTCATTCTGCGCCGCCAGTTCTTCCTCGCGCGCAATCAGACGCTCTTCCTCGGCGAGCAGGTCCGGATCGGGGTCGATATCCTGTGGATAGACCCGCCCGAAACTGCGAAACGCGCCGTAGTCCACCGAGAGATGCACTTCGACCCATTTCCACGCCGCCTCGAAGGGTTTGGCCGCAGCCTGAAGTTTCTCAATGGCGAGGCGCTCGAGGAGTTCGGGGTTTTCCATATGGGCACTCGCACGGTCGTCGAAGAGATCGCGTAGCAGAATACCGCCCGCCACCTCATAGGCCTCGATGCCAACAAAGCGCCCGAGGGCCGAGTTCGCCGAATGCGCCGTCTCGGTCAGCTGGCGTTTGATGCTCTGTGGATGGATGTGATAGCCGCCCTTCACTGCGTTCCAGACCGCAAGCTGGCGATCATGGTCGTCGGTCAACGTGAAGGCCATGACGCATTCGAGGGTCAGATCACCGGCACGGAACTGCTCGATGATTTCCGGCGCGACACGGGCAAGCTTAAGCCGGCGGCGCACCAGGTCGACCGAGACGCCGAACTTCAGGGCGATCTCGTCTTCACTGCGCCCCTCGCCGATCATCGCCTCAAAGGCCTCGAACTGGTCGGCCGGGTGCATCGCCGCGCGCTGGAGGTTTTCCGTGGCGGAGGTGAGGACAGCATTGCGCTCATCTTCGACGAGGCAGGGCACCGGGTGATCAACGGGAATGACGCCGTCCTGTGCGAGCTGCTTCAGCACCTTGAGGCGGCGGCCGCCAGCATCGACCGCAAAACGTGTCTCAGACAGAGCATGAACCACCAGGTTCTGCTTGATGCCTGTCTCACGAATGCTGGCAAGGAGCTCGGCGTCATCGCTGGCGCTTGCCGCAACCTTGCGCACGTTGAGCGGGCTCGGCTCCAACTGGTCGAGTGAGATCATCCGGACGCCGGCGGCGCCGTCGGGCGTTGCCGGTCCGGTGCCTTCGGTCTTTTTCTTGGTGGCGGGTTTCGATCGGGTCGTGGTCTTGGCCATGATCAGGGTCCTTGTCATGCCGGACCCGGAAGAGCCTCTCTCTATCCTTTCAAGCCCGGCACCCGGGCTTCCCTTTCTCTGGCTTTTTACAAATGCGGATCACGTGAACAATCGACCGTTTGTAAACGAATGCAAGTGAGTGTTCTCTCGTCGTGCTGGCGTACAATGCCTTGGTTTCCTTGCGCTGAGCGCGATCTGAGAGGTTCCGCCGACAGACGCGCGCGCGTACTATATAAAGAGAAAAGGCAACCACCACAAAATCACTTGGGTAATGTGCAAAAGAACATTATTTTGCACATATGAAGCCGCAAGCATCTACTTTCACTGATGACTACGACAATACCCCCGTCACCACCGAGGGGGAGGAAGAGTCGCACGAAGACGATCTCTGGTTCCTGCCTGGTCCACTCGAGGATGAACCGGATGATTTGCCTCCGGGACCACGGGCAGAACCGCCTGACACTGCTGTCATCAATGACTGGGCAGAAGCAGAAGCGGTTCACGCGGCTCGTCTTGCAAGAGTGGCTGGACGCTTTGGAGCTCTGGATGACAGGCTGCTGCGCGGCCCGGAAGGCTGGCGGCATCGGCTCGCTCTTATCGAGGCGGCGGACCTCAGTTGGTTCGCAGGGGATCGGGTGAGTTCTGATCGTCTGGCGCTCTGGGTATCGATGCGGCTCTCGGGCGTGCAGGATGACCCAAATGCTTTGGCTCGGATTGGATGGGCTGTTCGGCGCCTGACAGGCGGTCCCGGACCGGAGGCTGACTTGGCCGCCTTCCTGGATCGCCGCGATCCCGAGAACATCGAAGACAGTGCCGAGCGTTTCGAAGATCGCGTGGGCGGATGGCTGGACGTGATGACCGCCGCAGCTGATCTCCACCCAATCACGCGGGCTTGCATGGGCTTTCATATCTGGAGCCTGGCCGGCCTCGGACAGCACGGCGACCAGATCGAAGCCGCTGTCACCGCGTCCAGGATCGCGGCCAGCGACGGAAGCGGCGCCGTCTTCGCACCGCTCGCTATGGGCGGGGCAGGGTGGCTACGTGTTTCGGGCTTGCCACCCGAACGCTTGGCCCGCTGGCTGGATGAATTGAACAGCGCAATCTTAACGGCGATGCGAACACTTGATGATATTGAAGCGTGGTCCGGGCGGGCAGAGAACGTCATGGCGCATTTGTCTGGCCGCACGCCGGTCGCCTTGCGGAAGGTTTTCGCGGAATGGCCCTTGGTCTCCGCCGCGATGGCTGAGGCTATGACCGGCGCCAGTCGCGCCGCCGTTCAGCGCAATTTGGCGTGGATGGAGGCAAACGGTTTGATCCGCGAAGTGACAGGGCAGGGGCGCTACAGGATGTGGAAAGCTGTTGGAGTGTAAGTTGACCCGTGATGGACTGGACGGGTTAGTCAGTAAGTTCAGTATCTTAATTGATTCCGTGTGCACTGTATGTGCAGCAAGAAATCGCGTTCTGGCGCACTCTGTCGGGCGTTTGGCGATTGTGTGGATTTGGCTAAATTGAAGCGAGTTGGACTTGGAACGGCCTAGAGATCTCACCAAGTCTGCAACGGCACTTAGTCATTTGTCCCTTGTCGTGCCCATCAAAAAGTTGGTGAGTTGAAGGTCGGCGTTTTCCCGTTTCGGTGGCGGTCGTTTTCATCTTCGTGCTAGCCGCCGCGAGCACGCCTGCTGCGATCGAGCGTGCAGTGCTTCATGCGACAGCCACACATGTCGGCTGAATGTACCTCTTGGTCAGGACGGGATTGTGCTGTTCCTTGCACTGACACCGATCGGGAGCAGGGGACTGAGCGCCTCAGATCAGACCGATGCTGTGCCCTCGAACTCGATACTCATGCCAGTTGCGAAGTGCGGCACGTTGTGGCAATGCAGATCCAGCGCGCAGCATCGATATCGACCAGAGACATCGGCGGTACATGAACGAGGTCGAGCATCGTACCAGCGATGAGTTGTTGTCACGTCCTTCGCATTGTCAGCCAGATCAGCAGTGCGACTCCGAGCATCGCGGAGAGAGCTGATCCGCTGAGAATGCCCAGCTTCGCCGCATTCAGGACAGACCAGTCGAATGCGAGGCCCGCAATGAACAGCGACATCGTGAAACCGATTCCCGTGAGAAACGAGCCGGCGATGATGAATGGCCACGACAGCCCTGGCGCGAGCACAGCCAAGCCTGAGCGGACCGCAAGCCAGCTGAACCCGAGGACGCCAATCGGTTTTCCCAGCGCCAGGCCGACAATGATCGCCACGGAAACCGGTTGTCCGAAATCGCCACCGCCAATCGTGATGCCAGCATTTGCCAGCGCGAAGATCGGCATGATTGCAAAGCCGACCCAAGGGTGCAGCATTATCTCAAGACGTTCGACCGGCGAGAGCGATTCGGTGAGCGCTCGGCCCGCCTGACGAAGGTCATGATGGCCTGCAACATCCCCTTGCCGATGGTCGCCGTTCGGAGCGGCGAGTACGCGCCCGAGGATCACACGCAGGCGAATATCGCTCACCCAAATTCGGGTAGGGGTCATGAGGCCCAGAATGACACCGGCGATGGTCGCGTGAACGCCAGAGGCATCGAAGCACAGCCAGACTGCCGCTCCCATGAAGAAATAGACCGGGATGCTTCTGATCCCGAGGCGCGAGGCGGTTGCTACAATTACAATTCCCAGCAGGCCCAACCCGAGGGCTGACCAAGTCAACGCTTCCCCGTATCCAAGGGCGACCACGAGTATCGCGCCGACATCATCAAAGATAGCGAGGGAAAGCAGGAACAGACGCAAGGTTGGAGGGATCCGGTTTCCGAAAAGGGCCAGGCATCCGATCACGAACGCCGTATCTGTCGCCATCACGGTTCCCCAGCCGTGCATCCCGGGTTGCCCGTACATCATCGCAAGAAACAGGGAGACCGGTACAACCATGCCACCCACTGCGCCTGCAAACGGCAGGGCGGCCTGACGAGGGTTTCGCAATTCGCCCAGCACGATCTCCCGCTTGAGCTCCAACGAAAGCACAAAGAAGAAGAGCGTCATCAAACCGTCGTTGATCCAGTGTCGCAGCGAGCGGGTGAAATCCAACGAGCCGAGTGTCAGGCCGATTGGCGTCTCCCAAAAGCCCAGAAAGGCCTCTTTCCAAGGTGAATTTGCCAGCGCCAAGGCCAGTAGAACCGCCAGAAGCAGGAGCCCTCCTGCCGCCGCTTCGATTTTCAGAAAGCGCACAAATGGCTTTGTTATTCTGTCGGCGGCCTCATGGGGCAAAGTCTGGGGATCGTCGATCATGGGATGAACATGCCTTTTCCAATGACGATGCACCGCTCTCTCATCGCAGCCCTGTAGGCACCCTCGCGCGTCTCTTTGCCCAGACATCATATCATGGAAGGTTCAGGCGAACAGAGCGCGTGCCTCGGCGAACGACAAAAGTCTGCGGCGACTCTCATCCCAGAGGTGGAGGTGCGCGCAGCGGAGACTTTGCCGAAGCGTGATGCGTTTGGTCTGTGCCAGAACCTCGTTATCCTCGATCACCTCTGGAAGGCGATAAAACGGAATTCGACTGGCCAAATGATGAACATGGTGGACACCGATATTGCCAGTGATCCAGCGTAGAACGCTCGGAAGCTCGTAATGTGAGCTTCCGTAAAGCGCTGCTTCGTGGATGTTCCAATTTTCTTCGTGCTGCCAACTGGTTTCTTCGAACTGATACTGGACATAGAAGAACCACATGCCGGCGACTGCACTCAAGAACATGGTCGGCAGGAAGACGAAAAGAACAACGTCCCATCCACCCTGCCAAATAATCAAGGTCAGCGCCGAACCAATGGCGGCATTTGTTCCCATCGCGCTCAGCCAGTATCGCCAGCCCGACCGCATTAAGTGAACGGGCAGTCGGTTCTGCAAAAAGAACGTATAGAACGGCACCACTCCGAACAGGAAAACTGGATTGCGGATAAGCCGATAGAGCGCCCGGCCGAGCCACCCCTTTTCTCGGTACTCCGTGACTGTGAGGGTCGGCATATCTCCGACACCCCGCCGGTCGAGGTTTCTGGTCGTGGCATGATGGATTGCGTGCGTTTTGCGCCAGACGTCATAGGGCGTCAGCGTGATCACGCCGATAACGCGACCGATCCAGTCGCACAGGCGCCGACTGCGAAACAGGGACCCGTGACCGCAATCGTGCTGGATCATGAACAGTCGGACGAGGAACGCCGCATTCACCAGTGCCAGGGCCATTGCCAGCGCCGTACTGATCGAGAGCATCCACCAGGCGACCGCCCATATTGCCACGAACGGTGCCACTGTCACGGTCAGCTCGAAGATACTTCGCGAATGGATTGGCTGTCGGTATTTCGCCATCGCCCGCGACCAGTCTGACGGAGCCAAATTGGGCTCTTCCCGCATCAGATCAGTCTGACCGGCAGCATTTCGCGTGCCCGGCTCCTTATCCGTAATGGACGAGGCCCGCGCTTGTACTGGGGGCTGCGGCGCGCTCAGAGGCTGAGCTTTGCGGACTCGGTTGGTGGTCTGATCCGGTATCTCTTCTCGATCTCGCCCTTGGCGACGACTGTTGGTTGAATGGGACGAAAGCTTCATCGGCAATAGAAATCCTGTTTGATTGAGCTGTCGCGTAGCCCTTAATTGTGAGATGAGAGATTCAACGAAATCAACGGCTGTCCTTTGCCCTTAAATATGAGATTTTGCCTTTAATTCCGATATTTTTGCCCTTAAACTT
>NZ_JBXWRJ010000024.1:0-68307 GCF_059612845.1 Ruegeria sp. YKSE079
CGAGATGGTCATGCCGGGCGACAACGTCGGCTTCACCGTCGAGCTGATCGCACCGATCGCGATGGAAGACGGCCTGCGCTTCGCCATCCGCGAAGGCGGCCGCACCGTCGGCGCCGGCGTCGTGTCGAAGATTATTGAATAATTCGCGCAAGCGAATGATCAGACGGAAAGGGCGCCCCTCGGGGCGCCCTTTTTGTTTGAATTCAATAATCCCGAGACGCACCGGAATAGCGTGTCGAAAATCATCGAGTAAGTCGGCTTTGCCGACAGGTGGGCGGCAGTTGCTCTGAAAGAGCAATGAGAGCCCACCCTGTCGAACTAAAGAAGGCCGTCCCGTGGGGCGGCCTTTTTTGAGCTGCGCCGAGGGACAGCGCTCTTTCCTGTTGGAAAGAGAATTAGGGATCAGGAGTTCATTCTATCAAAAGATATCATCGTCTTGATATCATACGTGCACATTTCTCTCACAATATCGGATAGCTGAACGGCGGAGTGAGCGAACCTTGCTCCAGGCGCAACTTCGTTATTGAGAAGTTTCTTGACTGCCGCGGCGGCGGGCAGAATTGGAATGAATGGCCCATGATCCCGATGCGCCACCAATGACCATGTTAACCCGGTTGCAATACCATCAGCGTCCGAGCCAGAGACCTTTACCATCATTCCGCCAGAACTCGACGTCGGAATTCGCGTGATTTTTCGCGCGCTCAACAAGATCGGCACTAGAAACTTCAGAGACTTCAGCAACCTGTGGCTGCGCAGGAACGCGACAGCCTCAATGCCTCTCTGTTCGATTCTTGATTCCAATCCGGCAGAAAAGGACACTCGAGATTGAACATTGAAATTCTCTCCGAGATATTCTGCATCATATGTTTCAACCGGAGCTACCCGTCGGAATCCCAACTCGGGCACCTCTACACGCCGGGAGTTCCGCCAGCCAGGTACTGATCTAAGGCGCCCGTCGTCCCAGAGAGGAACGCTTTTGCCAGCATAGCTTAGTATCGCTTCGATTACAGAACGACCAACCTCGCTTCTGCCTCCCGGAGTGATGCAAATGTCTATACTGTCGATGCGTTTCCAACCGTCGGTAACATCTTTCACCACGCATGTCGAAAGCGTCGGGGACGAGCTTGCGCCCGCCAATGCGGCTACGCTACTTTCCCGGGCAATAGGATCGAGACAATGGGAAAAACCGGCCAAAAAATCCCGGGCATCAGACAGATCCACATAGTGCGCGCCCGCTTGCAGAACTGTTCGAGCACAATCATAACCGGAGCCTTGAAATGGGCCGGAGCAATCCACCACAATGAACGGACGTAGATCCTCCAATGTTTGGCGGAAATTGGTGTGCGTATCCAACTGGATCGGATGAACCGGACCGCCCTGATTTGTCAGTGTGTCGACAAAGCTTTTGGCGCTGTTGATGCTACGAGAAGAGACGTGCAGTTCGAGCTTGTCACAGGAAGCAAGATGGCGCACCAAGCGTTTTCCGAATACACCCGTGCCTCCTATGATCAAAACCTTCTTGGTCATAACGTCGATCATTCTTTCGGATTGAACTCGGTAGTCGGTCACTACTTCGCCGCATCAGCGTGGAAAGACAAGGATGCCTCAGAGCGACGCATCGCCCCAATCGCGTTCGATGAGGTCTGAAGCTTAAAGGCATTTTCCTTCTCTACAGACCTGGACAGGTGTGCAAATTCACCCCGAATTCCATTTTTGAATGACATGCCTCTATAGTGACGTATTGTTTTCGGTTTGGGGGTGATCGGATGACACCTTGGCAAGGAGGGGTGCTGGTCGCTGGTTTGGTATCGACCCTGATGCTTTTGCGGTCTGCCTCGGCAGACCCGATTCATGATGCTGCGATGGTGGGGGATGTGGCGGAGTTGCGGGGGGTTCTCGAGGCGGGAACAGACCCGAATCTCGCCCGAACCCAAGGTGGCCCCACGCCGCTTTTCTTTGCCGCCGATCGTGGTCACCCGGATGCCGTCGCGGTGTTGATCGCGCATGGTGCCGATGTGGACAAGTTGACCCGCCGCGGTGGTGCGTTGCATATCGCGGCCCGGCGGGGACGGCAGGACATTGTCAAACTGTTGCTTGAGGCCGGGGCGAACCCGAACCTCATCGGCGGTGAAAACATGACGCGGCCCCTTCACGAGGCGGCTTATGGCGGATCGGCGGAGATCGTGGGGATGCTGCTTGATGCCGGGGCAGATGTGAACGGGCGTACGGATTTTCGGGGTAAAGAGCCGGCGATACATTTCGCGGCCAGCAGGGGGCATGACGGTGTTGTGGCGCTCCTTCGTGAACGCGGGTTCGAGCCGTGGACACCGGAGCCGATCACGGCGGCAGAGCTGACCGGCGCCGATCTTGAACTGGGTGAATCCGAAGCTCAGAACTGCAGCCCCTGCCACAGTTTCGAACCCGGCGGTTTTGGCAGGCGTGCGGGGTCACTTTGGAACATGGTCGGTGCGCCGAAGGCGTCGGACCCCGGAATGGCCTATTCCGATGCCATGGCGGGGATGACCGGCGTGTGGGATTTCGAGGCCCTGAACGTGTATCTGGCGGATATTCAGGGGAGCGTTCCGGGAACCGCGAAGTATTTTGGTACGGTTCGGGATCGCAAGAACCGGATTGCGGTCATTGCCTATTTGCGCACCCTGGCGGATGATCCTGTCCCGCTTCCGGAATGATGTGAATTGAGAGAGGCGACAAAGGAACGACGAGATATCCAAGTGTGATCTGGTTCACAGACGGAAAGTGACGTCAGGTCAATACTCATCACATTCCTGTGTTATCGGAGTGAGTCGGATGCCGTTTCTGAACAAGACCCAGCCCACCACGATTTTCTGGGCCGTTTACCGCTCTTTCGAACGTTGCGCCAAGATGCAGAGCCGGGTGAACAGGCTTCATTGAAGGTCGCGCAAATCGAACCTTGATTGGGCATCTGGCTGAACAAGCCGGGTGCCATCCGGCGCAACACTCCGGGAAAATATCCGTCACTCTTCGGGTGCGGGGACCCAGGGCTTTCTTCCAACCATCCTGTCGGCTTCGGCGGTGATATCGTTCATGTGCTGTTCCAGGCTTTGGCGCAGCGCTTCGATCTGGTCTTCGGTCGCTTTGCGCGGCACGTCCTCGGTCCATTCCCGGCACAGGAAAACGCCCTCGTTCCGCCAGGGTCGCGGCATCAGCAGGCGGTCCCATGTTCCGGCCTCGCGCCCGTAGCGGGCGGAATAGGTAATGCCGAAGATCCGTTTTCCAGACGTGCGCGCCCAGATCAGGGGCACGGTTGAGGCGATGCGTTCGGGGCCGCGCGGGCCGTCGGCGGCGATACCGATTGAGACGCCTTCCTTCATCCTGCCCAGCACCTCGCGCGAGAGCGCCACGTGACGTTTGTGGCTGGACATGGCGATGGTGTCCATTCCGAAGAGCTTTTGCACACGCCCGACCATGCTGCCGGCGCGGGCTGCGGAGGTGATCGAACAGATGCGCCCCTTGTCGAGCGGGAAGAAATACGGCGACTGGGCCAGCCGCTGGTGCCAGAGCACCACGATGACCGGCTCGCCCTGAGCGGCCAGTTGATCCAGTTCTTCATAGCCGATCCGCTGCCATTTGGTGTTGCGGTGCACCATGCGGATATATCCGGCAATGCGCCGGGCCAGCCAGTTCAGCACTGTTTCGCTATCGGCGATTTTCTTGCGCAAACTCACCTGTCGGGTCCTCCGTTCGGGCCGGGAACGGTTTACCCGACCTGACGCGTGACGCAACTTGTTTGTCCCTGTCTGCAATCGGCAAGGAATGTGAAAAAGCCTCTTGAGTCCTCCGCGTCGGTGGCATATCTGGTTGCTCACCACAGGGGTATAGCTCAGTTGGTAGAGCGACGGTCTCCAAAACCGTAGGTCGCGGGTTCGAACCCTGCTGCCCCTGCCAGTTCCCATAAATGAATACGAATGCCGGGCGATGTGGCGCATTGGCTTGAATTGGCCGGTTGCCTGGTCGGTTTGAAGACAGATTGTCCGGTTCTGGTGAGCCAGGTTCAATCGCTGTTTTCTATGCCGTGCGATTGCAATAATGTCGTCGCAACTATGAGCGGCCCGATGGAGTCAGATGTCGCGTTTTGATGGATACTACCTGCGGCAGCTGCTGGTGCTGTTCGGGTTTTTCACGCTGGTTCTGGTCGGTGTGTTCTGGATTACCCGTTCGGTCAGCCTGTTTGACAAGGTGATCAGCGGCGGCCAGTCGGCCATGGTGTTTCTGGAGTTTACGGCACTGTCGCTGCCAACATTGATCCGCACGGTCATGCCGATGGCGGTATTTGCCTCGGCTGTATACGCGACCAACCGGTTAAGCCGGGAAAGCGAGTTGACGGTCATGCTGGCGACCGGGTTCAGCCCGTGGCGGCTGGCCCGACCCGTTCTCTGGTTCGGAGTGATTACCGGGTTGATGATGGGAGCCATCAGCATCTATTTGCGCCCGGCGTCCATACTGCAGCTTGAACAGCGTCAGGAAGAGGTGGCCGGTGATGTCACGGCCCAGCTGTTGAACGAAGGTGAATTCCTGCACCCATCCGACGGGGTGACGGTCTATATTGGACAGATCGAGCTGGATGGAACGCTGAAGGATGTGTATCTGTCCGATCGGCGCGACCCACAGGTGCCTGTGACCTATTCCGGGGCCGAGGCCTATCTGGTTCGGGGCAAGGATGGCATCAACCTTGTCATGCTCGACGGCATGGCATTGCGGTATCATGCGGGCAACCGCACGATGTCGACGACGCTGTTCGAGGATGCGACCTATGACATTTCATCACTGGCCGATGACGGGATGGGGTTGAAACGCAGCCTGCAGGCGGTGCCGACGCTGGATCTGCTGCGTGGGCCGGAGGCAATGGCCGAGGTCGAGGACTATACGCAAGGTGAGATTACCGAAGAGTTGCATCAGCGGCTTTCGTGGACGTTCATCTGCATTGCGGTGTCTTTGGTTGGGTATTCCACCCTGATGCTGGGCGGGTTTTCCCGATTTGGTCTTTGGCCGCAAATTTTGGGCGCGTTCACCATACTGGTGATACTCGAAGGTGTTCGGGGTTTTGTGGCACCGATGGTGATCGCTCGGCCCGAACTTTGGGGTCTGCTGTACCTGCCTGCACTTGCCGGTGTGGCGGTATCAGCTGTTTTCCTGTCAATCGCAGGCAGGCCGCTCAAGCTGTTCCGTTCTGCTGCGGCGGCTAGTTGACGTCTCCGTCGGCCTCGTCCATCAGCCCGCGCAGCCAGCGCCCAGCAAGCCAGGTAGCGGGAACCCCCAACGGGATGGACCACAGGATTGCCGAGACCGGGCTGATGGCCGGAAAGCCCAGACCATGCGCGATCAGCCCGACCAGAAACAGGTTGATCGCGACAGTCAGCGCAGAGGCCGGATAAAGCAGCAAGGCCAGCTTC
Organism: Ruegeria sp. YKSE079; assembly: GCF_059612845.1. Classification (NCBI taxonomy): domain Bacteria; kingdom Pseudomonadati; phylum Pseudomonadota; class Alphaproteobacteria; order Rhodobacterales; family Roseobacteraceae; genus Ruegeria; species Ruegeria sp. YKSE079. The sequence goes on from NZ_JBXWRJ010000024.1 coordinate 5,433, forward strand.
CATACCGGCCAGCGTCCGTCAGTGGCTGGTGCCTTCGGAGAAGGTGATTTTGTTCCAGACATTGTATTTTCCCGAGGGTTTGCGCATCGGCAGGCGTTTGACCTCTTCCAGAGTATTGGCGTCATAGACGATAACAGCGCCGTCGTCTTCCCAGATCGAAACCAGAGCGTGGCGGCCGTCCTTGGTGAATTCCACGTGGGCCACCGTTTTGCCGGGTGCAGGGCGCAGGGTTTTGACGATCTCGAGGCTTTGCTTGTCGATCACGTGCATCGCGTCCTTGTTCGTGCCAAAGAACACGTCGGTCCAGACATAAGGTGAATTTTCGTGCCCGCGCATGAAGAATCCGGGGCCTTCGGTTTCAATCCGCTTGATTGTCTGCCAATTCTCCATGTCGATTACCGACACCACGCCATCGGTCAGGTGCGGTGTCGCCATGACGGTTTTGCCGTTGCGTGACCAGGTGATGCCTGACCCAAGGTGCGGCATGCCGGGCAGATCGAGATCCGCAATCTTGTGCCCTATCACCAGGTCGATTACCTGGCCGCCTTTACCGTCGCGCGACGCGCCCATCACGTATTCATAGGTCTGGTCGAAAAAGAAATCGTCCAGATAGTCGGGCGTGGTGATTTTGCGCACCGGGAAGGGATCGGGGTTCTTGACCTGACCTTCGATGCGGAAATCGTGCCCCAGACCGAATTGCGGTGGGTTGGCACCATAGAACACTTCCCAGATCTCGGGTACGTCCTTGAGCGCCAGCACAAAGCTTTCACGTGGCGGAGCCTGATAGACGGCAGAGACCCGGCTGGGCTTGCCTTTCTTGCTTTTGATCTCAACCACCTTGGCAACCGACAGATCCTCGGTCGACAGAAGCGTCAGCGAGTTGGGCAGATAGTTGGCGATGGCAACCCATTTGCCATCGCTTGACATGGCGATGTTGCGGCTGTTCACGCCGGCGCGCACGCGCCCCACCTGTTTGAGTGCCCAGATGTCGTATTTCTGAACCCAGCCATCACGGGACATGATGAAGACATAGCGCCCGTCGGGGCTGAATTTCGGGCCACCATGCACGGCAAAGGGGGTTTCGAACCTGTCGAGCACCTCGAATGTATCGCCGTCCAGAACGGACACATGGTGATCGCCGGTTTCGACGACCAGAGTGATATTCATCGGGTCGCTGTTCCAGACCGGAGCATCAACAGCGACATAGTCTTCGTCCAGCGTTCGGCTGGCCATGATATCCGCCTCGCCCCATTCGGGTGTTGATGCCAGCGGGGATTTCAGCCAGTCCGCCAGTTCCCCGATTTGAGCCGTATCCAGTTGCTCGGCGAAAGCAGGCATCTGCGTGGCGATGCGCCCGTCGGCGATCACGGCGGCCACATGAGGCCCGCGCATCCGTTTCAGCGTTTCGGGGATCAGGGCCGGGCCAACACCGCCCAGACGCCCGGCGCCGTGGCATTCGGCGCAATAGTCGGCATAGTTCTTCGCCGGGTCGGCGCCCAAGGGCAGGGCCATCACTGTCCCGAGCAGCAGGGCCGCAAGGCCCGTCCGTTTGTTCCAATTCCGCATGTTCGCGTTCCTTCTTTACCCCTTTCGAGGCAGGCAACCCGTCAGTTCAGAAGAACTGGTGTGCCGGGTCGTGGCTTTTGCCCCGGAAAGGCGTGACTTCGAGCCGTTCGGCGCTTTTTACGCCGATCTCGGCATCGTCCAGATAGCAGGCCGGGTCTTCGGCCCAGGGATCGCCGGTCAGTTGCAGGGCGCGGATACGGGTGTTGCCGCCACAGACATCCTGCAGCCTGCACGCGCCGCAGCGCCCCTTCAGCGGACGGGGGCGGGTGCGAAGAAGGGCCAGCATCGGGTCATTGCCGGTCCACAGTTCCGAGAACGGCGTCGTCTTGACGTTGCCCACGGTGTAGTCGGACCAGTAGGTGTCAGGGTGCACCCGGCCAAGGTTGTCGATATTGGCGACGCCCAGGCCGCTGGAGTTGCCGCCCCAGGCCGCCAGATGCTCGCGCACATGCGCTGCCTTGGCCTCGTCGAAATTGCGGCGCACCCAGTCGAGGAAATACCCCGCGTCGGCATCGTTGTTGCCGGTCACGATGTCCAGCGGCGCTTCTTCGGCGACGGCGACCCAGGCGCGATCCAGCAGCAGGTCCATCGCGTGTCGGGTACGCAGGCGCTGGGCGTCCTCGCCACGGTTCTTGTCACCGCGCCCGGCATAGACCAGGTGGCTGAGATAGAACTTGTCAACGCCCTCGTCGTCGCAAAGCTGGATCAGGTCGGGCAGGTGATGCTGGGTGCCTTCGGTCAGGCAGAAACGCAACCCCACCTTGATGCCGCGCTTCTTGCATTCGCGCACGCCGCGCAGAGCGTCGGCAAAAGCGCCTTCGACGCCGCGGAACCAGTCGTTGGTGGCGCCGATCCCATCGAGGGATATGCCGACATAGCTGAACCCGACATCGGCGATCCGGTCGGCTGTTTCGCCGTGGATTTTGGTGCCGTTGGTCGAGAGCGCCAGCATCGGCACCAGTTCGCGGGCGCGGGTGGCGATATCGAAGAAATCAAAGCGGTCCAGCGGCTCGCCACCTGACAGGATCAGGGCGGGAACGCGGAACTGGCCGATATCCTCGAGCGTCGACATGGCCTGTTCGTGGCTGAGTTCGCCGGGGAAATTCACGTCCGCAGACACGGTATAGCAGTGACGGCATTTCAGGTTGCAGCGGCGGGTCAGGTTCCAGATCACCACCGGTTTGACAGGGCCGGGGCGGCGTTTGCGAACCGGTGTCGGTTCGACAAGTTGCTTCATGTATTCGGTCAGGCGGAACATGGGGGCTTCAGCCTTTCTGTTTCAGGCGCAGCCCGGTCTTTTTCAGGATGCGCGTGGAGTAGAGGATATCGTGACCTTGACAGGCATCACCAAGGATCGCGGCGATGTCGGCGCGCTTGGCCTCGACCTCGTCGCGGTTTTCGCCATGGACCATGGCAAACAGGTTGTAGGGCCATTCCGGCAGGGCACGGGGGCGTTCATAGCAATGGGTGACATAGGGCAGGGCACCGATACGGGCGCCAAGTTCGGCAATGCGGCTGTCATCGACATTCCAGACCGTCATTCCGTTGGCAGTCATTCCCAGCTTGTAGTGGTTTGGGGCGGCGGCGATGCGGCGGATCACGCCGCTGTCTTTCATTTCGGCGATACGCTGCAACAGCTCAGACTCGGTAAGGCCGATCTGCGCTGCGATCCGGGTGAACGGGGCCTGGGTCAGGGGCAGGCCACCCTGCATCGCTTCGATGATCTGTCTGTCTGTTGCGTCGATCATGCCGCCACCCGGAACCCGATGAAGAATTCTTGCAGTTTGGGGAAGCGGAGGACTTGCACCCCGGTTTCCCTTTCGATGGCATCGGCGGTGGCCTCGATCCCCTCGGGCGTTTCGGTGGCCAGCACGAACCACATGTTCAGCCGGTGCGTGCGCTCATAATTATGGGCAACCTCGGGGTGGGCATTGACTTTGGTCAGGACCGTTTCGAATTCCTGTTCCGGCACCGCCATGGCGCACAGGCAGAACGCGCCACCCATGGCGGCAGCATCGAAGAACGGGCCGAACCGGGTGATCACCCGATCGTCTTTCAGCCGCGCAAGCCGGTCCAGCAGGTCGTTTTCACCGATCCCCAGTTCCTCGGCCACGGCGGCATAGGGATGGGACACCAGCGGCAGGTCGTCCTGCATCCGGTTCAGGATCGCACGGTCGATGGCGTCGAGAGGCGTCATACCGCGACCTCCCTGGCCTTGATCAGCGCACCGGTCTGCTTGAAGCAGCGGGTCGAGAACAGAACCTTGTGCCGCGCGCCGGAGAGTTCGGGCAATTCGGTAGCACCGGCCAGCACGTCGCGGGCCTCGGGACGGGAGCGGGCGTGGATCATCGAATAGAGGCGGTAGGGCCAGACTTTTTCAACCGGGCGGCGTTCGTAACACAGCGTCACGCCGGGATGGGCGGCCAATGCCGGGCCTGCGCTGTCGATCTGTTCGGCAGGGAGATCCCATACGACCATCGCGTTCGAGGACCAGCCCAGAGCGCGGTGCCGGACAATGATGCCCAGCCGCGAAACGATACCGGCCTCATGCAGGATCGCGATCCGCTGCATGACGTCGTCCGCGTCGCGACTCAGGGAGCGGGCGAGTGTGGCATAGGGTGTGGCGACCAGAGGCAAGCCGGTGCTCAGCGCCTGAAGAAGGTCCAGATCGCCGGCCTGCATCACCGAACGGTCGATCTTGCGTGCCACTGGCACACGGGGCGTCTTTTCCGCCATCCTGAAGCCGAGATCGACGTTGAACGGACGGACCAGCCGCAGGTCGAGAACCCGCAGGCCGGTGCGGTCACCGATCCGCGCCAACGTCTCGTCGACGTGCTGCCGGTCGGGTCCGGTGGCGACAAACCAGAGGTTCCATTTGTCTTCGCGCTGATAGTTGTGATTGACCCCCGGTTCGGCGTCGATCATGGCGGCGACCTGTTCCAATCGGCCTTCGGGGGCGGCGACAGCGGCGAGAGTGCTGGCCGAAACGGTACCTGGCGCAATGGTTGCGCCGACACGGGTGATGCGCCCTGCGGCGCGCATCCTGGCCAGACGGTCGATCACTTCGTTCTCGGGCAGACCCAGCGTGTCGGCAAGTACCTGAAACGGTCGCTCGGTCACCGGAAAATCGCGCTGGAAATCATCCAGCAGGCTTCGGTCGATCGGATCGGTAATGTGGCACATGGCGTCAAAGCCCCGTTCTGTGTGCGCGGGCAGTAAAGAAAATGCCCGAGGGGCTGTCCGCCTCGATTTCGCGCAATTTTTCAAATGTTTGCGTGTCGTAAATCATGACCTTTCCGGCATCTCTGACACTGATCCACACCTCGTGCCCACGTGGTGTGAACTCCATGTGCAGCACCGCCGGGCCGGGTTTGAATTCGTGAATGATTTCCTTGGTGACGGTGTCGATCACCTGAATCGTATCGTTCAGGGGGTGGGCAAAGTTGACCCAGACCTGACGGCCATCGGGCCGGGCCATGGCAAAGACGGGCTGGCCGTGGGTCTTGGTGCGCCCGGTCTCGGTCAGAGTGTCGGCATCGACCCAAAGAACTTCGTGATGGCCGACAGCAGGCAGGACGAACTCGCGCCCCGTCAGCGCCCAGCCTTCGAGGTGGGGCATCTTGTAGACCGGCATTTCTTCTTGACCACGACCATAGTCCGGTAGGACGCGGATCGGTTCGGGATTGTCCGACCACAGGTCAAGCGCGGTCAGACCGTCCTCGCCAAAAAGACCGGTGATATAAGTGCGGCCATTGGCGGTGATCAGCGCGTCGTAAGGATTTTTGCCCATGTCGGCGATCCTGGTGATGTCCGGCGCGCCTTTTGCGAAATCGGCAATCCATGTTTCGCCCGTGTCCCACATGGTGAACACGAAGCGGCGGCCCGGCGCGTCGACCAGACCGATGGTTTTGCTGTCGGTGGGAATATCCGCGACCATGTCCAGCGTGTCGGCGTCGAACACGCGCACACCACCGGGTTCGTAGTTGGACACGGCCACCAGTTTGCCGTCATCCGAAATGGCTCCGCCGATGGCGTTGCCCGCCTGTACGACGCGGTTCACGATCTGGCGGGTGACTATGTCGACCTTGGTCAGCCCACCATCGCGGCCGAAAACATAGGCGAACCTTTCATCGGGTGAATAGACCAGCGAGGCATGGCTGAGATCGCCCAGGCCTTCGATCCGGGCCAATGCGGCGCGATCGGACTGGTCGACCAGGAGGACCGAGCCGGTCGCACGTTCGATCACGAGGCCGAGATCGCCGGTGGCCATTGGTTCGGCCTGTGCAGTGCTCATCATCAGCGTGGCCAGCAGGCCGAATGCAATCCGTTTCATTGTCCCTCCGGTTCCAGCAGGTAACGGGCGATCCACTCGGCCTCTTCCTGACTCATCAACGGACGCCAGGGGGGCATGGCCGTATCCGGAATACCGTCGAGGATGACGCCGGTCAGAATGTCCAGATCATAGTGTTGCAGTGTCTCGGAGCGCAGATCAGGGCCAAGCCCACCCTTGAGCGACAGGCCGTGGCACGAGCCGCAATCCTGATGCACCAGACGTTTCAGGGCGTTCGGGTCGAGTGCGTCGGCGGCAATGGCCGAGGTCGCGACCAGCGCCAGTGTGGTCAGCGTGGCGCGAAAGGAAAAACCGATCCGCCCGGGTGTGGCGGACGGCATTTGCATGAAGCTAGGCATTGGCAGTTGCCTGTTCGATAAGGTCGGCAACGGGACGCTCGTCGTAGAGTGACACCACCTTGCCGATGATGAAAAGAGTAGGGGCGGTCAGTTGGGCTTCGCGAACATCCGTTGCGATGCGGTCGAGGCGCGACACCAGGCGCCGCTCGTCCGGCGTGGTGGCGCGGCCCACGGCCAGAACCGGGGTCGAACCGGGCAGGTTCTCGGTCATCAGGCCCATTGCGATCTGGCCGATATTGGCAACACCCATGTAGATCACGAGCGTGGTCGACGGATCGGCCAGCCGTTTCCAGTCGAGGTCGAGAACCTTGTCGGCCTGACGGTGGCCGGTGACATATTGCACCGAGGTCGCCAACCCGCGATGGGTGAGCGGCACGCCGGTCGAGCAGGAGGCGCCCTGAGCGGCGGTGATGCCGGGCGCGTATTCGACCGCGATGTCATGAGCCGTCAGATAGGCGGCCTCTTCGGAACCGCGGCCGAAAATCACCGGGTCGCCGCCCTTCAGGCGGGCTACCGTATGTCCGGCGCGGGCCTGTTCAAGCAGTATCTCGTTGATCTGCTCCTGCGGCACGGTATGGCATTTGGGGGCCTTGCCGACCGGGATCATGCTCGCGCCCTCGGGGCTCATGGCGAGGATTTCGGGCGAAACCAGGCGGTCATAGACAACGACACCGGCTTCGCGCAGCATCCGCAGCGCACGCAGGGTCATCAATTCAGGGTCGCCCGGGCCGGCTCCGATCAGAAATACCTTACCGCTCATTTGCAAACTCACTTGTCCTGAACTTCCGCAGACGCCGACCCTCGGAACACAGTCCGTCCGCGCGCAAAAAAGCGAGTGAAAACGGGAGTGTGGCTGGGGATTCCTGGCGTTCCATGGTCGCAGACTGGCCGATGGCAAAAGGAGTCGCCTTGACATAAGTTAAGGAGCGCGAGAATTGCTCTCGCGCCCCTTGATCATGCCCGAATTGTCGCCTTGGTTCAGGGTTCGACCGTGACCATTCCGATCATGTTCTGCGTTTCCCAATGAGGGCCGCACAGGTAGTCCTGCGGGCCGGGGGTGAGAAAGGTCAGCTCGACGGTTTCTTCGGGGAATATCCGGTCGGTCTCCGGCACGCTTCCGTCTTTCAGCAGCACGCTGTGACTGGTGCGCTTGTCGACATTTACCCAGCGCACCGTTGTTCCCGTTTTGACGGTCAGTTGCGCGGGGCAGAAATTGTATTTGTACATCAATACGATCTCGGCATCCTCGACCGTATCCGAGGGCTGTCCGAACAGTTCGACATAGCGCTCCTCGGCTTCGGCGCAGATTGCAGCCGTGTCTTCGTCGGCGGCAAAAACGGGAAAAGCTGCCGCAAGCGACAGCAGGGTGGCGGGAAGAAGGTGTTTGGCATGCATCTGTCAGATCTCCTTTCCGGAAAGAACAGGGGCCGGAGTTGTCCGGCCCCTGCAAGCACTTACTGTTTCACCACATTAATGGTCGCGCTGTCATCATCCAATGCGAGGCTGGTGTTCAGCGTGACGTGGTGGAAGCGGGCAGCGGCAAAGTCGTCGTGGATCGCAAAGCCGACCGTGTAGGTCTGACCCGGAACCAGTGGTACGTCGCCGGGGGCACCGCTGTCGAGCGGCCGGGTAAAGACCACGGTCCAGATACCACCCGACAGGCTGGCCGAGGCGGCCATTTCGCCGTCATTCACGACCCGTTGCTCCAGCAGATAGCCATTTGAGGAACTGCCGTCGGCATAGACACGCATCAGGTCGAGGAAGGTGCCGTCCTTGAGATACTGTTCGATCTCTGCCTCGGCCTTCAGCTTGTCCCAACCGCCCAGCGGTTTATCCCCACGACCCCGGATTTCGATGTCGGTGCGGCTTTCGCTGAGGTATTTAGTGACCGTGTTCTGGGCGGTTAGCCGCGCGGTGACGTCACCGTTTGCCGCCACGCCATCCGCGCCCGGATCGAAGGGCATATAGGTGTTGTCGGCGTGGCAAGAGGCCCAGCACCCCACCTGATCGCCCATTTCAATTCCGGTTCCGGTGATCATCATGGCGACCTTGATCTGGTTGTCGGGGTCCATCTTGCCGCCGTCGACAAACGGGGCAGGGTTATGGCCCGCATCCGACCATTGCAGGCGAATGTACAGATTTTCGTCGTCATGCGCCGCCTGAACGGTTGCATCGATCACGCCGCGCTTGCCCGGAATCGGGGTCGGTTCCAGATCTCCGCCTGCGACAATCTTGTTGCCGATCGTGTCCAGTTCCTTGGCGTGGCAGGTCGAGCATTGATCGCCGCCCTTGGTTAGCGGACGCGCGCCGCCGTGGGTCTTGCCGTTCTGAACCCATTCGAACGAGGCTTGGCCAGGGTAGAACAGTTTCATGTCCGTCGCGGCGACCGAGTTCCAGTCGATGTTGGAAGCGACATCGTCGCCACCACCAGCGGTCGAGGCCTCGGTTGTGCTGCCGTTGGCCTTGGCACGCTCTTCGGCGACCGCCGATTCGACCGCAGCGGCAATCTGGGCTTGTACGGCTTCCTGCTGCGCCTTCTTGGCGGCGTTTGCTGCTTCGGCCTCGGCGGCTTCCTTGGCTTCGATTCGTGCGAGGCTTGCCAGGTATTCTTCCGGAATCTCACGGATGAAATCCGGATTCGGCGTTTCGAGTTTTTCCAGATACTCTTCATCCGCGCGCTCGCGGGCGTCCGAGTGAGCGATACCCTTGTGACAGTCGATGCAGGTCTGACCCACTTTCATCGCGTTCAGGTGTTGTTGACGTGCGCGGGGACGCTGGAATTCGGGCATCATCGATTCGAAATCGTGACAGTTCCGGCATTCGCGCGAATCGCTGGACTTCATCCGCTCCCACTCGTTCATGGCCAGATGCACGCGCTTGGCCTCGAACTTCTCTCGGGTGTTGATGGTGCCGACCATCTTTCCGTAAAGCTCTTTTGAGGCCTTGATCTTGCGGATGATCTTGTGGGTCCAATCCTTGGGAACGTGGCAATCGGAGCAGACCGCGCCCACGCCCGAGCGGTTCACGTCATGGATCGTGCCCTGATATTCCTGATAGACGAAATTCTCCATCTCGTGGCACGAGATGCAAAAATCCTTGGTATTTGTGGCTTCCATTGCGGTGTTGAAACCGCCCCAGAAGACGATACCGGCGACAAATGCACCGGCGATACCGGCCAAGGGCATTCCCCAAAGGAAATACCGGCGCCAGATCGGTTTTTTCTTTTCCGTGTCCGTGGGCTGGTTCATGTCCAGACTCCGTATTGGCTTTGTTGTCTGGCCTTGGGTGAGAGGCCGGTTGCTTTGGCTGTTTGGTCGCGGGCCTGTGTGACAGTTGGGTCACGCGTGCCCGGGAACGAGGAAGGGGCGGGCGATCTGCCCGCCCCTTCCATGGCAGTTCCTGTCACATCAGGTGACGTGGTTCGAACGGTTGTAGACGTTGAACTTGCCGGTCGGGGCAAACAGTCCATCGATCCGCCCGATCTCTTCCAGCGTTTCCGCGTCGAAGATCACGATCTGACCGTTCGGTTCTTTCGAGTCGGCCAGGTTCCATTTGGAGACCCAAACTTCGGTGCCGTCTTTGTTGAACTCGAAGTGAACCGCGGCGTTGCCTTCGTCCTCGGTGATCTGGATCGTTTTCACGATCTCACCGGTCGCCTTGTCAATGACCTGCACCGACTGCTGGATTTCAGGCTCGGGGTGTTTGGTCTGGTCAGCCCACACGTACTTGGAGTTCGGGTGGGTCCGGACAAACAGGCCGGGGCCGTCTGTTTCCACTTCGTAGCAGATCTTCCAAGCGTTGTCGGCATGGCCTTCTGGGTCGTTGCCCCAGACGGTCACGGTGCCGACGCCCAGGTGGGTCGTACCGGCCACCGGGCCGCAGTTCGGGTCTTCCCAGTTGGCGCCCGGGCCGGGGTGCGGCAGGGCTGCGGTGTCGATCATTGCTTCGAGCTTGTGCGTCTGGGTGTCCACGACAACCATTTTGTTCGACGCGTTCGCGGCGATCTGGAAGTACCGGCCTGTCGGGTCAAAGAACCCGTCGTGCAGGAATTTGGCCGAGTTGATCTTGTCGATCCGCAGGTTGTCGAGGTCGGAATAGTCCACTTGCCACAGTTGGCCCAGCTCTTTCACCGCGACGATCCAGGTCGGTTCGTTCGGGGTGGTGTAGATGGCAGCCACACGGCTTTCTTCGACGTATTCGCCATCGACGTTGGTGCCGCGGGTCGAGACGACTTTCAGCGGTTCCATGGTTTGAGCATCGACAATCGCGAAGTGCGGCGGCCAGTAGCCCCCACCGATGACGTACTTGCCGTCGCCGGACACGGCCACGTCACGTGCGTCGTAGGCAATCTTGACTTCCGAAACCAGCATCTTGTCCGGCGTCTGCCAGAGGTCGATCTTGGTCATCTTGCCGTCGCGGCCCATGGTGTACCAGAAGCGGCCAGGGTTTTCCGGCTCTTCCAGCTTGTGGTGCTCGGAGGCCTTGAGCACGTGCACGGCATAGCCGGTCGGGATGTGCGCCAGTACTTCCTTGGTGTCGCCGTCAATCACGGCCACCTTGCCTACGTCACGTTCGATGACGACAAAGAAGTTCTCCCAATTGCGGCCATGCAAAGGTTCGGTCGGGTAGTCGGCTTCTTCGACATAGACCTTGCGGGTCTGTTTCATTTGCTCGAGGGACATCTCGGGCGGTTTCGGCGCGTCCATCATGATGTACGTCGCCATGTCCTTGATTTCCTGCTCGGTCATGATGTCCGAGAAGTTGTTCATCCCGCCTTCGGTACCCCAGGCGATGATTTTCTCAAGGCGTTCCTGCCCCAGCTTCAGGGTGCCACCTTCGGTGACGGTGCCGTCTGCGGCGGTCTTTTTCCAATGGGGTTCAAGGTTTTTACCGGTGGCACCTTTGCGCAGAACGCCGTGGCAGCCCGCGCATTGTTCGAAGTAAAGCTGCTTCGAGCTTTCGAAGGCTTCTTCGCTCAGGGTTGGCTCTTGTGCGAATGCTGGCGCGGCGACAGTGCCAAGCAGCATTGCCAGACCAGCCCCCAGGGCGCGTCCGGTTTTGTTGTAGCTGATTCCAAGTGACATGATCACTCTCCATATGCGTGGTGAGGCAGGTCGGAATGTGCGGCAAACGGGGGCGGTGCCGCCTTGACAAAAGTCAACGGAGTTCGCGGAAACGTGAATCCGTACGGGCGTCATCCCGCCGCAGGGCGACCTGAAATCCCGAATTCAATTGATTTTGGTTAAGTGTGACGCCTCATCTGCCCGCTAGTTGTTTTGCTGCGGGCATTTTGGACCCAAGTGTCGCAGATGGCCGTTTAAGAAAACAAATGAATTTGCGCCCAGCCCATTGCCAGGGCCGAAGGAGAACAGGAATGTCGTCGATCGTTGGTCGCGTCTTGGGTGAAGGGTTTCGCATCTTTTTTCTGGCAGCCGGTATCTATGGTGTTTTTACCGGGATAATCTGGACAATGTATCTGGCCGGCATAGCTGAAGGGCCGCTGCGGGATGGTGTGCCGGTCCTGTGGCATGCCCACGAGATGATCTTTGGCTATGCTACTGCAGCGATTGGCGGATTTTTCCTCACGGCGGTGCCGAACTGGACCAACACACCGGGCGCCCGGCGCGGGTTCATCACTCTGGCCGCTGGCCTGTGGCTGGGTGGGCGGCTGGCAGTCTGGTATTCGGGGATGATGCCCCCGGTTTGGGTGGCGGTTCTCGACCTGGCTTTTATCCCGGTTCTGGCGATAAAGATCCTGTCCCAGTTGGTGAAACGCCCAAAACCGCAGAACATCATGTTTCTGCTTTTTCTAACCTATCTCTGGATCGCTGATCTTTTGGTGCATCTTGAGTGGCTGGGAATTACACAGGACAGCGCACAGGCCGGGCTACGGGGTGGCTTGACCTCGATTTGCGCCCTGATCTCGGTTCTTGGGGGTCGCGTCACCCCCGCGTTCACCCGCAATGCGATGAAGCGTTCGGGTGTTGCTGAAAGCCACTGGCCCCGGAGCTTTCCGCTGGTCGAGCGCACGGCTCTGATCCTGGCGCTGGCCTTGCCGCCGCTGGTTATGTTGGGGACCCCGGCCTGGGGGCTGGGTCCGATCGCCATCCTGTTCGGGCTGGTTCAGGCCCTGCGGCTGTCTCGCTGGGGTGGCATCTGGTGCCTGGGGCAACCGATTCTGTGGTCCCTGCACCTGGGGCTGGCGATGCTGGCACTGGGCATGGTGCTTTGGGGGCTGTCGGCGCTGGGCATCGGACGCGAAATCGCCGGGTTGCATGTTCTGGGAATTGGTTGCGTGGGCGGCATGACACTGGCAGTCATGAGCCGTGCGTCGCTGGGGCATTCCGGGCGTGAACTGGTCGCGCCCTTCCCAATGATTCTGGCCTATGCGCTTATGGCCGTTGCGGCCTTGCTCAGGTGGGTCGGAGCGGAACTGGACGGTGCGTACCTTGTTGCCATGCTGGTGACCGGAGGGCTGTGGGTCACGGCTTTTGCGCTTTACATTGCGTCCATGTGGGCCGCATTGACCGGGCCGCGCTTTACAGCCACTTGAGCAGCCGGAACAGCAGGAAAATGGTGATACCAAGGGCGATTGAGCCTCCGGCTAGCAGCCAAAATGCGGTCGGCGAGGCGGTGCCTGGCATCCCGGCAATGTTGACGCCGAAGAGACCCGTCAGAAAGCCGAGCGGCAGGAAAACCGCCGCGATGATCGACAGGGTATAACTGTTCCGTCCCAGCAGGCGTACCTGTTCCGAGGCAATCTGATCCTGGACCGCCGCCAATCTGTCGCGGGTTGCGTCCAGTTCTTCCAGAGTGCGTCGGGTGCGGTTGACTGCCTCGCGCAGGTTGATGATTTCGGAAGGGTCAAGCAGCCGCGCTTCGTTGCGCAAGAGCGCATCCAGCGCCTCGCGTTGCGGGTGCAGGAACCTGCGCATCTTGATGACGGTCAGGCGCAGGGCGCTGAGGCGGTCATGCAGATCCACGGTTCCTTCCAGGGCTTCTTCTTCCAATCCGTCGGTCTGGTCATCCAGTTCCAGGGAAACGATTTCGATTCGGTGGGACAGTCCGTGCAGAAGTTCGACCAGAAACGCACCGACCGAAGCCGGGCCCGTGCCAGCCGTGGCCTTGCGATGTATTTCGTCGGCCGCCCAGATCTTTCGGGTGCGTGCCGAGATCACGGCGTTGGGCGTGATCCACATCCGCAGTGACACCATGTCCTCGCGGCTGGAACCGGGGTTCAGGTTTACGCCGCGCAGGTTGAGGATCAGCCCATCTTGCAAAGCATCGCATCGTGGGCGCGTTTCGGATTGGGTTAATGCGGACGCAACCACCGCCGGAAGGTTTTCTTTGACCCACTGGCCTGTCGCCTCGTCAGCGAGATTGAGATGAAGCCACCGGTACGTTTTTTCACTGGGTGGCATGGGTAAGGGCCAGTTATCGACGATGATCTGTGCGCGTTCACCCGAAAAATCGAAGGCGCAGACTGGTTGCAGACGTTTATTTGGCATTCTCACACCGAATTTTATTAGGCGAAGATTGGAACGAATGTGTCGGTCGGGTCCAGAAAAAACCGAATCCTCAGGCTGTCAGGTGCTCCAGCAGAATCGCAAGACCGAGACCGATCAGGATCAAGCCGCCAAAAACCTCGATGCTGCGCCCAAAGCGCTGACCCAGCAACCGGCCGGTCAGAGCGCCAGTGGTGCTCATCGTCATAGTTGCCAGACCGATGGCCAGAGCGATGATCACGATGTCCACGTCTATAAAGGCAAGCGACACACCGACAGCCATGGCGTCCACAGATGTGCCGATGGCCGTTGCAAGCAAGGCAAGTGGGGAGTGCAGCCTGGGTGCGCCGCCGTCGCCATCGCGCTGGCCCGCATGAATGATTGTTCGCATTCCGACCAGGCCGAGTAGCGCGAATGCAATCCAGTGATCGAACGCCTGCACGTACTGGCTGGCAACGACTCCGAGGGCCCAGCCGAGCAGCGGTGTGACCGTTTCAACAAGGCCAAACACCGCGCCTGTCCTCAGGGCGCTCGCAAGCGGCGCGCCCTGTCGCACCGCGCCGCGGCCGATGGAGGCGACGAAGGCGTCTATTGACATGGTCAAGGCCAGCAGGCCGATTGTGATCGGGGTCATGCGCGCATCCTCGTGGGCCGAACCGGGTGCCATTTGGAATCCGCCCGCAGAGTCCAATCACCACGGTCTTGCTGAGCCTGGGACAGTCCCGAGACCGGGCGTGCCACGCGGATATCCCGCGGGTGTGTTGACACGCCCCCGCACGCTTGCGGTTGCTACTCCCCGATGCCGTCGAGATAGGGATGCTTCGTGTTTTTGTCAATGATAACAGTATGATGTGATTTTGCGACGCAATTGCAGAAGTTGGGGCCCGCCGCCGGGGAGTGTCGACATTTTCGGAAATTCGCCAATACAGGCCGAAACATGCCTGGAAGTCTTGACTTTGGTTAAGGCGTCCCTATGCGCCAGCGGCCATTTTCCTTGCACCAGCAATGCGGCGCAAAGGAGAGCGCAATGCGCGAAGTCATGACAAAGAGCATGGCCCGCAATATCTTTTATGGCGGGTCCCTGTTCTTCATACTAATCTTTCTGGCCTTATCGGCCCACTCACACTTGTACATCATCGGGTCGGAAAACGCGGCCAAACTCGACGACAGTGTGGCCCGGGGCAAGCATGTTTGGGAAAAACATGCCTGCATCAACTGCCACTCGATTCTGGGCGAAGGTGCATATTTCGCCCCGGAAGTCGCCAATGTGATGACCCGTTGGGGCGTACTGGACGACCCCGAGGCGGCTTTTGAAACCCTGAAAGGGTGGATGGAGGCGCAGCCCACGGGCATCGAGGGCCGGCGTCAGATGCCTCAATTCAACCTCAGCGACGAAGATATCCGGGATCTCGCGAACTTCCTGATCTGGACGGACAATATCGACGCTCAGGGCTGGCCCCCGAATGACGCGGGCTAAGGAGGGAACGGAGAAATGAAATACGAATCCCAAAAAATCGCTCTGGTCTACTTTGCCGTAGCCATGGCGCTGTTTGCGATCCAGGTGCTGGGCGGTCTGCTCGCAGGCTGGATCTATGTTGCGCCCAACACGCTTTCCGAGCTGTTGCCGTTCAACATCGTGAGGATGCTGCACACCAACTCATTGATCGTGTGGTTGATCCTTGGCTTCTTCGGCGCCGCCTATTTCCTGATCCCGGAAGAGGCGGAGCGCGAAATACACTCGCCCAAGCTGGCCTATCTGCAGTTGCTGATCCTCGTGGTCGGTACGCTGGGCGTGGTTCTGACCTATGTCTTCAACCTGTTCGAAGGTAACTGGCTGCTGGGTAAAGAAGGCCGCGAGTTCCTTGAACAACCCAAATGGGTCAAGGCTGGTATCGTCGTTGCGGCACTGATCTTCCTCTACAACATCTCGATGACGGTGCTGAAGGGCAAGAAAACCGCAATCACCAACATCCTGCTTCTGGGCCTGTGGGGGCTGGCGCTGCTGTTCCTGTTCAGCTTCTACAACCCCTCGAACCTCAGCCTTGACAAGCAGTACTGGTGGTACGTGGTTCACCTGTGGGTTGAAGGCGTTTGGGAACTGATCATGGCCTCGATCCTGGCCTACCTGATGCTCAAGCTGACGGGCGTTGACCGTGAGATCGTCGAAAAATGGCTTTATGTCATCGTTGCTGCCGCCCTCTTCTCGGGCATCCTGGGCACCGGCCACCACTACTATTGGATCGGTACTCCCGGTTACTGGCAGTGGATCGGTTCGATCTTCTCGAGCCTTGAGGTGATCCCCTTCTTCGGCATGATGGCATTCGCCTTTGTCATGGTCTGGAAAGGCCGTCGTGACCACCCCAACAAGGCCGCGCTGTTGTGGTCGCTGGGCTGTGCCACGCTTGCCTTCTTTGGGGCCGGCATCTGGGGCTTCCTGCACACGCTGCACGGGGTGAACTATTACACCCACGGGACACAGATCACCGCAGCCCATGGTCACCTGGCCTTTTACGGTGCCTATGTGGCCTTGAACTGCGCGATCTTCAGCTATGCGATGCCGATCCTTCTGAACCGCGATCCGTATAACCAGGTACTGAACATGGCGTCGTTCTGGCTGATGACCAGCGGCATGGTGTTCATGACTTTCGTGCTGACCTTTGCGGGAACTGTTCAAACGCACATGCAGCGTGTGGTAGGCGACTACTACATGGATGTGCAGGATCAGGTTGCCATCTTCTACTGGATGCGCTTCGGTGCAGGTCTGGTGGTTGTCATTGGCGCGTTGCTCTTCATCTACTCGATCTGGGTGCCGCGCAAGGAGCTGGTCGAACCTGGTCCGCTTGAGCGTGACCGCCTCGACAAGGACCCTGACCACGTGGCAGCGGAGTAATGAGGATGGACGGCTCCATGAAACTCGGAACGGGGGCGGCTGACGCCCCCTTCTACCTCTCGCAGGGTGATGAATGCGATGTCTTCACCGCTGCATATAACAACAGTCTGCCGGTCCTGCTGAAAGGTCCGACAGGATGCGGCAAAACCAGGTTTGTGGCCCACATGGCCGCCAAACTTGGTCGTCCGCTTTATACCGTGGCCTGCCATGACGACCTGGCCGCCGCCGACCTGATCGGGCGCTACCTGTTGAAAGGTGGGGAAACCGTCTGGGTCGATGGGCCGCTTACCCGCGCGGTGCGCGAGGGTGCTATCTGCTATCTTGACGAGGTGGTCGAGGCGCGCAAGGACGTGACCGTGGTGCTGCACCCGCTGACCGACGACCGGCGCATCCTGCCGATCGACCGTACCGGTGAAGAGCTTGAGGCCGCGCCCGGTTTCATGTTGGTGGCATCCTACAACCCGGGCTACCAGAACATCTTGAAAACCCTGAAACCTTCCACCCGCCAACGATTCATTTCGGTTGAGTTCGACTTTCCGTCTCCGGAACTGGAGGCCAAAGTCGTGGCCGAAGAAAGTGGGTTGTCGCTGGAACGCTGCAAGCCGCTGATCCGGTTGGCGAACAAGCTGCGCGGTCTCAAGGGGCAGGACCTTGAGGAGGGGGTTTCCACCCGCCTTGTGGTTTATGCCGCGACGCTGATCGCGCAGGGCATGTCCACCGATCGCGCCATTCTGGCCGCCATGATCGAACCTCTGACCGATGACGAGGATATCAAACGCGGGCTCCTCGATCTTGTCACGGCCGTCTTTGGGTGAGGCCGACCGATGGTCAAGATCGACTTTGAGCCATGGGAACCCGAAGAAACCATCGGGAAACTGTGGCACACCCTCGCCAGCCGCCTTGATGCACCTGAGGTGCACGTTGGAGCCGCGGTCGACCTGTCGCAGGTCGCGGGGCGGCTGGCCGTTCTTTTCCGGGGGCTTGGCGGAAGTCCGGGTGTCGAGCTGCGCCCGGTTTCGCCTGAGCTTTCCCGCCACCGGCTAGGCTGGCGCCGTCGTCTGGCGACCGAGGCCGAGCTGTTGCCGCGCGCCTCGTTCGACGGCGAGGTTTTGCGCCTGCCGGACCGGCTGGCAATCTTTCCCTATCGTGAGGCCAACGGCGCACTTTACGTCTGGCTTGCTGCCGCTGCAGCCCATGCCGGAACCCGCATCGACGAAGAAGACCTGTTGCGTGCAGATTTGCGTGCCTTGCATGCCGCCAGGGATATGGTGACGGAAACTTTCGACAATGCACCGGGTCTGCGTCCGCTTTATGACGAGCTTTGCAAGGGGATGCTGCATCAGCGCGAGGTTCCGGACCTGCCGCCGGTTGAGGCCGCAGTTGAGGAACTGATCCGGAAAATGTTGGGGAATTCAGAGCCCTTGTCCTCCAAGGCTGAGCAGTTGTGGGCCGTCGATGCCGACCTCACCGCCCCGCGCGGGTATCAGCCCTTCCGCCCGGTCGCCTTGTGGCCCGAGTTGCGTGCGGTTGCCTTTTCCGAACATCACGAGGCGGAAAGCCGCGACACCGATGGTCCTCCGGAAGAGTCGAGCGAGAAAACCCACCGGGCGCGCCGCCGTAAATCCGACCAGGCAGAGCGCAACGACAGCTTCATTCTGCACAAGTTCGAGGCGATTCTAAGCTGGGCCGAGTTCCTGAACCTCAACCGCCGCGTCGATGACGACGACCCGGACAATGCCAAGAAAGCAGCCGACGATCAGGACGAGATCGGTCTGGGGCAGATTTCCAAGGCACCGCCGACACGGTTGAAACTGCACCTCGACCTCGCGCCCGAAGACGTGGATCGCGAGCGATCGTCAGGCCGCATTCTTTATCCGGAGTGGGACGTGCGGTCGGGCCAGTACCTGCCGGATCACGTGAATGTCCTCACCTCGGATGCTGATATCCGCGAAGATGCCGCTGAGTTTGGCAAAGACCCCGCCACCGCCCGCCGCATCCGCGCCGTCAAGCGCCAGTTCGAGGCCCTGCGCCCGGGGCGCGTGATGACCCGTGGTCACCTGGATGGCGATCAACTGGATATCGAGGCCGCCGTACGGGCCCAGGTGGACCGTCTCGCCAATGGCGAAGCAACCGAACGGGTCTGGATGCAGTCGCGACCCGAGGCGCGCGATCTGGCGGTATCGATTGTTCTGGATGTCAGCCGCTCGACCGAAAGTGCAGTCGCGGGCCGTGCCGTCATCGATATCGAACGTGAGGCGCTGGCGGCGCTGGCGTGGGGTTTGAACGCATGCGGTGACGATTTCGCGATCCATGCCTTCAGCTCGCTCAAGCGTCACCGGGTGTATATCCAGCGCTGCAAGGGGTTTGACGAGCCGATGGGACCCGCAGTGGAACAGCGCATCGCCTCGCTGCGGCCCGGCCACTATACCCGTCTGGGTGCGGCGATCCGGCACTGTTCGGCCGATCTGGCCAGTCAGTCCCGCAAACGACGCCTGCTGCTGGTCATCACAGATGGCAAGCCCAACGATCTGGACCACTACGAGGGCCGCCACGGTATCGAAGACACCTGCATGGCGGTTCGAGAGGCACGCCGCGCCGGGCAGTCCGTCTTTGGTGTAACCATCGACAAGACAGGCAAAAGCTGGTTCCCACGCATGTTCGGGCAGGGCGGCTTTGCGGTCATCCCCGACCCGAACCGCCTGACTATGGCGTTGCCGCAGATCTATCGTCAATTGGTCGGCGCATGAGCGACGCCACCCTGATTGATGAGCTTCCTGGCGAGTTGCTCATGTGGGTGCTGATCATCAGCGAGTTGCTGGTCTTTGGCGCTGGACTCATCGCCTTCATGGGGGTGCGCCTGACTGATCCGGCGGGTTTTGCCGAGGCGCAGTCGCATCTTTATCGCACTGGCGCTGCACTTAACACTGCGGTGCTGGTCACGTCAGGTTACCTGGCGGCAAAGGCGCTTGCATGGCGCCGCGAGGGGCAACGCAAAGCCCCGCGCCTTGCGTTGATTTCAGCGGCCCTTCTGGGGGTCCTGTTCCTGATCATCAAGGGAGTGGAATATGCCGGAAAGGCGGCTGATGGCATCGGTTTCGACACCCACCCGTTCTTCATGTTCTACTATCTGCTGACGGGATTTCACGCCGCGCACGTTCTGGCCGGAACCGGCATCCTGCTGCTGGTCGCCTGGCGCGACGACCCTGCCAATATCGAGGCGGGGTCGCAGTTCTGGCACATGGTCGACCTTGTATGGGTGCTGCTGTTTCCGGTGATCTATCTGTTGGGGTGACGAAAATGGTTTCTTCTCATTCCAGAAACAGAGACACAGACCGCCTAACGGGCGCGTGGGTTGCTCTTCTGATGCTCAGCTTTGCCTCGGCGCTGCTGACCATTCTGCCCGTTTCGCCCAAGGTTGTCGGCGCGGGTATCTTGGTTCTGGCGCTCGCCAAATCACGCGTTATCCTCGCCCGTTATCTGGCGCTCGAAGAAAGCCCAAGCTGGCTGCGGGGGTTCACCATGGTCCTGACCGGGTTCACTGCCGTTGTCTTTGGCCTCTATCTGATCTGACCGCCGCCCTTCAGCTTTGGAACGCTGTGGCCAGGTTTTCGGGCAGATCAAATTCGCCGAGGGCTCGAGACCGCGCTGCGACCGACATTTTGCGGGCAGTCTTTTCCACGATGCGTTGGATTTTTTCGGCGGAGTGCTTTTCGGCAAACGGGGAAAAATACCATTTGAGAAATACGAAACAGATCACATCCTCAAGCGCCTGAACTTCTTCGTCGCGCTTGATACCCTCTTTACGCAGCATACGACCCGCCGTTTCGACTTCTTCGGCGTCATACCCGGCCTCGGCCATCAGCCGCATGACCACATCCGCATGATGCACGCCCTGCGCTTTGCGCCAGGCCAGATAACCGGCGCGACCTTCGGGATATTGTGTCCGAGCCAGCTTCCAGCGTTCCACATGCTGGCCGCGTGCGGCAATCTGCAGGATTTCGGAGGCGTCGGGGAACAACCGGTTCAGTTCCGAGCTCATCCTTTCACCATATAGCAGAGCTTCGGGACGACCCTCTTCCCTGTTTGGATCAGCTTCATTTGCAGCGTCGACCGCCGCAAGCACTTTGTTCATTCGCTCGCTCATCACCGGCTCCAGTTCTCGGCAGGATCGCTTTCGGCGTAATCGCGCAGCATTTCGATGTCAGCGATTTCGGCGTGGTTTCTTTTCACCGTCACTCCGGCGCTTTTCAGGCGGGAGAACGCGCGGCTCAGGCTTTCCGGTTTCATGCCCAGACGTCCGGCAATCAGCATCTTGTCGTACGGCAAGGTTACATCGCATGTGCCATTTGCTGTGTCACACAGGTTCAACAGGAACTCGGCAACCCGCTGCGCCCCGGTTTGCGCCTTGAGCTGTTCCAACTGAGCGACCAGTGAGTGCAGATGCGTGAATGTCGATGCCAGGATCGAGACGCAGATCTCGGGGTCTTCCTTCATCAGCGAGATGAAGACATGGCTGGGGATGTGCATCACTTCGGAGGTCGAAACCGCCTCGGCAGAGACCGGATACGGCATATTGCGCAGCGCCACGGCTTCGCCAAAGCTTTCACCGCGGGTAAAGACGCTTACCACGGCTTCGGCCCCTGTCGGAGCCATGCGAAAGAGCTTGACCCAGCCACTGATCACGACATGGATGGCCTGCGCTTTTTCTTCTTGCAGAAATATCGTCTCGCCCCGGTCATAGCTACGCCAGATGGCGTGGCTCAGCAGGGTGTCCACATGCTGATCCGGCAATGAGCGAACCAGCACGGATTGCCGTGCGATTGCCTTTTGTGCTTCGTGCGCCAAGCGCTTTTCCCCTCTCGTCCGTCGACAGGCTTTATGGGCCATTTTGTCCGTCCCCGACCAAGCTAATGCAAAGAGTCGTGTGGCGCACCTGCATTTTCGCGCGCTGTTAGTCAATGCCGTGCGGCCACTTGACAATTGTCATTTGGCGCGCTGGATCCTCGCCCTAGTCTGCGGGGAACCTCAGAATACCCGGGAGAAGCCAGTCATGGATTACGAGCGTTATTTCACCCAGAGCCTTGATTCGCTGAGGGACGAGGGGAACTATCGTGTCTTCATCGACCTCCAGCGCCGTTGCGGTGCCTTCCCGAATGCGCGGCAGACCGACGGGCCGGTTCAGCGCGATGTGCGGATCTGGTGTTCGAACGACTATCTGGGCATGGGGCAGCATCCGAAAGTGCTGACTGCGATGCACGATGCGCTCGACCGCTGCGGGGCCGGAGCCGGGGGGACGCGCAACATATCCGGCACCACGCATGACCATGTTCTTCTTGAGGGCGAACTGGCCGATTTGCATGGAAAAGAGGCGGCGCTGCTATTTACCTCGGGCTATGTCTCGAACTGGGCGGCGCTGGGTACGTTGGCCTCGAAAATTCCCGGTCTTATCGTGTTCTCGGACGCGCTGAACCACGCCTCGATGATTGAGGGCATCCGTCATTCGCGGGCGCAAAAGATAATCTGGAAACATAACGATCTTGCGGATCTTGAGGCAAAGCTGGCCGCCGCCGATCCGGTGGCGCCCAAGATGATTGCCTTTGAATCGGTCTATTCCATGGATGGCGATATCGCGCCTATCAAGGAAATCTGCGACCTGGCAGATAAATACGGTGCCATGACATATCTGGACGAGGTACACGCCGTAGGTCTCTATGGCCCGCGCGGCGGCGGTATTGCCGAGCGCGAGGGTCTGATGGACCGCCTGACGGTGATCGAAGGAACCCTGGGCAAGGCATTCGGTGTGGTTGGCGGATACATTGCCGCCTCTGCTGCGCTATGCGATTTCGTGCGCAGCTTTGCTAGCGGGTTCATCTTTACCACGGCTTTGCCACCTTCTGTTGCCGCTGGCGCAGCTGCTTCGATACGTCACCTGAAGCAATCGCCGGTTGAACGTGATGCGCAGAAGGCGCGCGTCGAACAGGTACGAGCTCGTCTGGACGCTGAAGGTATCCCGCATCTGCCCAACCCCAGCCATATCATCCCGGTGATGGTGGGCGATCCGGTCAAATGCAAATTCATCTCGGACACGCTGCTGGAAGAGTTCGGCATCTATATCCAGCCCATCAACTATCCCACGGTTCCCAAGGGAACCGAACGTCTGCGTATCACGCCGTCTCCGGTGCACACGGATGAGGATATCGATCATCTGGTCGGAGCGCTGTCTAAACTCTGGCAACGGTGCCAGATCGCCAGAATGCCGATGGCAGCGCAATAGTACCGAATTTTGTCTCCCTGACACTCCGGCGGCTCTCTGAGCCGCCGTTTTTTAGGGGCGGATAGAATAGTCGGTTATGTGGTGGTGAGGCACCGTCGCGGATCGTCGGCAATGCGCTGTGATCAAGTGGCGTGGCGCGACTTGAATCGCTCGAAATCCGCCTCGCTCGCTTTAACACCCGTGAATACCTCGACATAGTCGGGCATGTTTGTAATCCGGGTTTCCCGGTTCTCTTCAATCCGCATCGAGATATAGCCGACCTGCGTGTACATCACGGTCAAAGCCCGGACTTCGGCCGCCGATTTCGCGTACCCGAATCGCAGGAACATCGCGACCAGCGCATTCTGCCGTGCCTTGTCGGCGGCGTTCAGGCGCGGTTCCAGCGCCGGGTCGTTGCGCGCCCAGTTGCGGATGGCCAGATCAAGCTTGGCGTCGAACAGCGTGTCGTCCAGCCAGCAGTCAAACAGGTTAAACATCGCTTCGACAATACTTTCGGCATAGGCTTCGGTTCGTGCGACCAGATTGCCGGTGTTTTTATCTTCCCAGTGGCGAATCATCGCTTCGAGCAGCGCGTCGCGGTCCTTGAAATGCCAATAGAACCCTGAGCGCGCGACACCGAGATGCTTGGCCAACGGCATGACTTTGACGGCCTCGACACCGCTTTCCGTCAGCAACTCATAAGCCGCCGTCAGCCATGCGGCTTCTGTTCCACCATGTTTCAACTCTTCGATCATCTGAGCGCCGTATCAGGTCCGTGAGGGGTGCACAACAATATTGACACATGTGTCAAGATAAGCAACACATATGTCAATAGACGCAACCCTGTGCCAGGAATCGCCTTATGACAGCTGAGCCCGTAACCCGCTCTCGTCGTTCTCGCCGCAATTCAGGAAAACCCTCGCGTTCGGCTGAGCCGGGGCAAAACCTGCATCTGCGAGTGCCCTATATCACCCGTCGCATTCCCACCTATGATCTTGCCAGCGAGGAAAGCCTGGATCGGATCGAGGCGACGGCGGAACGCATCCTGGCCGAGATCGGCATCGAGGTGCGGGAGGATGCCGAAGCCGTGCGACTGTACCAGCAGGCCGGGGCAACTGTGACTGATGTGTCCGCCGAGGCGTGGAACGTGAGATTCGAGCCGGGAATGGTGCGGGAATTGCTGAGGTCGGCGCCTGCGCGTTTTACCCAATGCGCACGCAACCCGGCCAATAATGTCGAGATCGGCGGCGATGCAATGGTATTCGCGCCGTCTTATGGTTCGCCCTTCGTGATGGATCTGGACAAGGGGCGGCGGTATGGCAGCATCGCCGATTTCGAGAATCTGGTGAAGCTGGCGCAATCCTCGCCCTGGCTGCACCATTCGGGTGGCACCATCTGCGAGCCGACCGATGTTCCGGTGAACAAACGGCACCTCGACATGGTCTATGCTCACATGCGGTATTCAGACCGGGCTTTTCTGGGGTCGATCACCGCGCCTGAACGCGCCGCCGACAGCATCGAGATGTGCCGCATTCTATTCGGGTCTGATTTCGTCGACCAAAATTGCGTGATCATGGGTAACTTCAACACAACCTCGCCGCTGGTTCTGGACGGGGTGACGACTGCGGGAATCCGAACCTATGCCGAGGCGGGGCAGGGTTCAATCCATCTGCCGTTTCTGCTGGGTGGTGCAGTGTCGCCGCTGACCATGGCCGGGGCAGTGGCGCAGTGTCTGGCGGAGTCGATGGCGTCGTGTGCGCTGACCCAGTTGGTGCGGCCGGGTTCGCCTGCCATTCTGGCCGGGTTCCTCTCGTCGATGTCGTTGCGGTCGGGGTCGCCCACCTTTGGCACACCGGAACCCGCGCTTGGTTCCCTGATCATGGGACAGTTGGCTCGACGCCTGAACATGCCGCTGCGTTGTGCGGGCAACTTCTCGACCTCCAAGGCGCCTGACGGGCAAGCGATGCAGCAAGCTATGATGTCGATGATGTCGGCGGTACAGGGCGGGGCCAACTACATTCTGCACTCGGCCGGGTTTGTTGATGGCTTGCTGTCAATGTCCTACGAGAAGTTCGTAATGGACACCGATATGTGCGGCGCACTTCATTCCTATCTGAGGGGTATCGACGTTAACGAGGATACGCTGGGCTTTGAGGCATTGGCGCAGAACGGACCCGGTGAACACCTGTTTGGAACCGATCACACCCTGCGCCACTACGAAACCGCCTATTGGGACAGTGGACTGAACGACGATCAGCCGTTCGAGACATGGGAAGAACAGGGCGGTGTGGATTACGCCCAACGCGCCAACAAGCGTTGGAAAGACCTGCTGAACGCCTATGAGGCGCCCGCCATGGATGAAGCAACCGATGAAGCTTTGAAGGATTTCGTCGCTCGAAAGAAAGCCGCAATGGCCGACGCCTGGTACTGAGGGAAAAGTCATGTCCAAAGACCCGCTGCTGCAGCCCTATCAGTTGAAACACCTGACCCTGCGCAACCGCATCATGACCACCAGTCATGAACCGGCCTATCCCGAGGACGGGATGCCGAAAGCCCGTTACGCCGCCTATCATGCGGAGCGCGCAAAGGCGGGCGTGGCGCTGGCGATGACGGCCGGCTCGGCGGCGGTCTCCAAGGACAGCCCGCCGGTGTTCAACAATATCCTCGCCTACAAGGATGAGGTGGTGCCGTGGATCAGGAATCTGACGGATGCCTGCCACGAACACGGATGCGCGGTAATGATCCAGTTGACCCATCTGGGCCGCCGTACCGGCTGGGCCAAGGGCGACTGGCTGCCGTCGGTCAGTTCGTCGAAACATCGCGAACCTGCGCACAGATCGTTCCCGAAGCTTGCCGAGGACTGGGACATCGAGCGCATTATCTCGGATTTTGCCGATGCCGCCGAACGGATGAAAGAAGGCGGTATGGACGGGATCGAATTGCAGGTCTATGGCCACCTGCTCGACCAGTTTTGGTCGCCGCTCACCAACGATCTGGAAGGTCCTTATGGCGGACAGACACTGGATAGCCGACTGAGGATGCCTCTCGACGTATTGCGCCACATCCGCAAACGGGTAGGCGACGACTTCATTGTCGGCCTGCGTTATACAGCCGACGAGGCAGAGGAGGGCGGCATTTCGCCAGAGGAAGGGCTGGAAATCTCCAAACGCCTTGCCGATAGCGGCATGGTCGATTTTCTCAACGTGATCCGGGGGCGTATTCATACTGACCCGGCGATGACCGATGTGATTCCGGTTCAGGGCATGAAGAATGCGCCGCATCTGGATTTCGCCGGTGAGGTCAGGAAGGCGACCGGCCTGCCAACGTTCCACGCCTCGAAAATCCCCGATGTGGCTACAGCGCGCCATGCCGTTGCCTCGGGCCTGTTGGACATGGTGGGCATGACGCGCGCGCATATGGCGGACCCGCACATCGTCAGAAAGATTGTCGAGGGGCGCGAAGACGATATCCGCCCGTGTGTGGGCGCTACCTATTGCCTTGACCGGATCTATCAGGCCGGAGAGGCGCTGTGCATGCACAATGCCGCCACGGGTCGCGAGCTGACCATGCCGCACGAAATATCACCCGCTGAAACACGCAAGAAAGTGGTGATCGTCGGGGCCGGTCCCGCAGGTTTGGAGGCCGCTCGTGTGGCCGCCGAACGGGGGCATGACGTCACCGTGTTCGAGGCGCAACCCGATCCGGGTGGCCAGGTGCGCCTGACGGCACAGAACCCGCGCCGGCGCGAGATGATCGGCATCATCGATTGGCGCATGGCCCAATGCGCCGCGCGCGACGTCGAATTCCGTTTCAACACCTGGGCCGAGTCCGAGGATATCACCGCGCTGAACCCGGATGTGGTAATCGTGGCGACCGGTGGTATTGCCAACACCGAGTTGTTTGAAAGCAAAAAGGAAAACGACCTTCTGGTCAGTGCCTGGGACATGATTTCGGGTGATGTGAAACCTGGCCAGAACGTGCTTGTCTATGACGAAAGTGGTGATCACCCCGGCCTTATGGCCGCCGAAGTTGCGGCAAGTGCGGGTGCGAAGGTTGAAGTCATGACGCCTGACCGCATGTTTGCGCCCGACATCATGGGGATGAACCTCGTGCCCTATATGCGTGCATTGCAGGATAAGGAAACGACCTTTACTGTCGCGCGCCGACTACTGGACGTTGAGCGTGACGGAAACCAGCTTAGCGCAGTGATTGGTACGGATTACAGCGGCTTCACGTCCGAAAAGACCTATGATCAGGTTGTGGTGAACTATGGCACCATGCCGCTTGCCGACCTTTACTTCGACCTCAAACCGCTGTCGTCGAACGAGGGGGCGGTCGATTATGATGCGCTGATCGCGGGTCTGCCGCAGGAAGTAACACGCAACCCTGAGGGCAACTTCAAACTGTTTCGAATCGGAGATGCCGTCAGTGCCCGCAATACACATGCGGCAATCTATGACGCTCTACGGCTGGTGAAAGACATCTGATACGCATGTTCACAGGTTTGCCATGAGCCTCAAGCACGTCTTCACCCCGGTGCGCTTGCGCCACAAGACCTTGCACAATCGCATCGTCTTTGGCGCACACACGACCAATATGGCGCAGGATGGGGTGCCGGGTGACCAACACCTGGGCTATTATCTGGAGCGCGCCATTGGTGGGGCCGCGATGATCGTGGTAGAGCCGATGCCGGTTCATCCGGCGGCGGTTCTGACCCGCGGCAACTTCCGACATTGCAGCGACGATGTAATCCCGCACTTTGCCCGCCTGACCGAAGCTTGCAAGGCGCAGGGTGCGGTGATGATACAGCAACTGTATCACGTCGGTGCGCATGGGGATTGGGACAACAGTTGGCATGCCAACTGGTCACCTTCGGGCGGTCCCAGCTATCACGATAGTGACGGTAGTCACGAAATGACCGCCGACGAGATCGAGGAGACGATCGAAGGTTTCGTTCAGGCTGCTATCCGATGCCAGAGTGCTGGGTTCGACGGCGTCGAGGTTTGGGCGGCCTATCACTGTCTGCTTGATCAGTTCTGGACGCCATTTTCCAATAAGCGCACGGATGAATGGGGCGGTAGTTTGGAAAACCGAACCCGGTTTTCCCGCGATATCCTGCGCCGCATTCGCGCGGCTTGTGGCGAGGATTTCATTGTAGGCTTGGCGATCAACGACGATGCCGAAGTCGAAGTCTGCCTCAGTCGGGACGAGATGGTCGAGATCATATCTTTGCACGACGCCGAAGGTTTGATGGACTATGTGACTGTTGGTTCAGGAAGCTATTTTGATTTCTACAAGATCTTGCCCAGTTTCCAGTATCCGGAGGGTCTGGGAGTCGACCTGTCGATCCGCCTGAAAAAGGTGGTTCGGAATGCGCTGGTGACGGCTGAGGCCAATATCCGGACGCCTGAGAACGCCAACGCTCTACTAGGGGGTGGGCAGGCCGATCTTGTCTCGATCGTGCGCGGTCAGATCGCGGACCCGCATCTGGTCACCAAGGCCCGAGAGGATCGGGTCGAGGATATTCGCGGCTGTCTGTCCTGCAATCAACAATGCTGGGGACGGCGGGGGCGTGACTATTACATATCGTGCCTGATCAACCCTTCTGCAGGGCATGAGTATCTGTGGGGCGGCGATCGTTTCGCGAAAACCGACGACCCCAAGACCATTCTGGTGGTGGGGGCTGGCCCCGCCGGTCTGGAAACCGCTCGCGTAGCGGCGGAGCGAGGTCATAGGGTTTTACTGGCGGAGGCCTCCTCGGAACTGGGCGGTCAGTTCCGTCTTGCGGGATTGCAACCGCGCAGGGCGCAAATTGCGGATCTTATTGCGTGGTATGGTCGGCAACTGGACAAGTTGGGCGTTGATTTGCGGTTCAACACGTTTCTTGATGCGGATGACATTTCAGGCATCGGTGCGGATCAGGTGGTTCTGGCCACGGGGTCGCTGCCTGCGGAAACCGGGTTTCAAAAGGCGCTGCCGCATGTGGCCGCAATGCCCGGCGCCAGTGGTGCGAATGTCTGGTCGCCCGAGGACGTCATGGGGCGTGCCGCGAGGTTGGGCAAGCGGGTTGTTGTTCTGGATGAGGCCGGAAACTGGCGCGGGATCGGCACGGCTTGGCATTTGGCCGAGGCAGGGCACGACGTAACGATCGTGACACCAAGCCCGATGGTGGCGCGCGACCTGATCCGCTCGGCCACAGATTTGCCCGCGCGCCGGTCACTGACCGCACTTGGCGTGCGGTTCGTCACTGAAAGCGCGATTTCCGAATGGACCGGTTCCGGTGCCAATGTGTTTTGCCTGCTGTCTGGGCGAGAAAGCAGGATCGAGGCAGACTCACTGGTTCTGGCCACGGGCAACATCGTCGACAGAACCCTGCACGATGACCTGCGTTCCAGGGGCATCCATCCTCGTTTGGTCGGTGACGTGTACGCGCCGCGCCTGGCTGCGGCTGCAATATATGAGGGACGGGTGACCGGATTGACCCTATAGCCGGATTGGCTTGTGCCGGCGTGCGGGAGGTGTTTAGGTTTTCCATACATCATCCCGGGTTTCGGAGAGCTTCTCATGGACAGACCTCGTGCCGACCTTGCCGCGTCGAACACGCCGCTTTATCGCCTGCCGCGGCTTTCCGGGCATCTTGGCATCGACCTGTGGATCAAGCGGGATGATCTGGCCGGGGCACCATTTGGTGGCAACAAGTCCCGGCAATTGGAATACTATCTGGGCGCGGCGCAGGCGGCGGATGCCGACACGATACTGATTACCGGTGCGGTCCAGTCGAATTTCGTTCGCACTGCGGCTGCAGCCGCCGCCTCGCTGGGTATGCAGACCGTCGTGCAGCTTGAAGAGCGTGTGAATGGCGTTGACGAGATCTATCGGACCTCTGGCAATGTCCTACTGCTGCGCGTTCTTGGGGCCGAAATCATGCACTACCCTGAAGGCGAGAACGAGGCGGGTGCCGATGCGGCCTTGCGTGCCCGGGCAGAAGAACTGCGCGAGGCGGGGCGTCATCCGTATGTCATTCCTCTCGCGGTGAACAACCCGCCGCTCGGCGCCTTGGGTTATGTCCGGGCCGGACAGGAGATTGTGGCGCAAGCTGGTGATTTCGACACTGTTGTCGTTTCTTCCGGCAGCGGGGCGACCCATACAGGGCTTTTGACCGGATTGCGTGGGGCGGGCGGACAGGCCACCGTCATCGGGAGTTGTGTGCGCCGGTCGCGCGAGTCGCAGAGCCTGCGCATAGCCGAGGTTCTTGACCGGTTGAGCGAGTTGACCGAGCACGCGTCTTCGGTGACGTCGCAGGATATCCGCATCTGGGACGGGGCGCTCGCACCCGGGTATGGGCAATTCGGACCAGCCGCCAAATCTGCAATGGAAATGATGGTGCGGCAGGAAGGTATTCTGCTTGACCCAGTCTATACGGCCAAGGCCTTTGCGGCCATCCCGGCCCTAACGGCGAGTGGAGAAATCGCGCAAGGAAGTCGGGTTCTGTTCGTGCACACGGGCGGTCTGGCTGCGTTGTTCGGTTATCAATCCGGCCTGGAAGCAGCATTCTGAGGGATTTCAGTCTCGTCTTCGATGGCGGAGATATCTGGGTGCGCGCCGATACTGTCCAGGAGTGCGACAACCTCGGTCTGCCAACCCTCCTTGATCTTTTTAGCAAGTTGCGAGAGCGGTCGATAAAGCGGGGTCAGGATCACGTATTCGTACCTGAAAATGTCGGGCATCGGGCGAAAGACGACCTCGCCTCGAGTCGTGTTGGTTTCTTGTTCGTTGACGACCGTCAGGGGGTCGACGATGGACAGGCAGCGCCCTGCGCTGATGAATTGCATCAAGGGGGCGAAAAACTGGCTGTCAAGAAGTATGTTCGGCGTGGCTCCGGCGTCGCGCAGAGCCTTGAGAGTTCGTTGGTGCATCACGTGATAGCTCTGCAATGTGCCCAGCGGAACACTGTCCAGATCCTGACAGGAAATCGTGTCGCGCTCGGCCAGAGGGTGGCAGCGGGGTAGCGCGCAAAAACAGTTTGCGGTGATAAGTTCCTGCTGAAATGTGCGGTCGTCGCCCGGGCCGACCGCAAGATCGGCAAAACCAAAGTCGAAAGCCTGCGTCGCTGCCAATTCGCGGATTTGCATTGAGGTCCGTGATGACAGGGACACGCGAATATCTGGCACATCGCCGATAGCGCGACTGATAAATCGTGGCAACAGAAACGCCGAAGGACCTGGCATCGACGCAATGTTCAAAGTTCCGCGCTCGCCTCTGACCAGACTTTTCATGGTTCCGGCCACTGTGGATAGACGATCCAGAATATCGCTGGTTTCGGCAAGAAGATAGCGGGCCTCGGGTACCGGAACCAGTTGGCGACCCCGACGTTCGAACAGTTTCAAACCCAGCGAATCTTCCAAAGATCGAATCGCCAGGCTGACCGCAGGTTGGGTCCTGCCCAGTTTCTGTGCTGCCTCAGACAGAGATGACGAGTTCATGACAGCGCGAAACGCAGTGATTTGGGATAGATTCATCGTAAATCCATAAGGAAAACTTTGCCTAACCTAAAGTAATCAAATTTGCATTTATTTAAAAGTTCGATCATCGTTTCAGAATAAGGATCGTGACCTAACGTCCAATCACACCAAAGGGAGACAAAAATGGCTTTCATCAGAAATCTTGGCGGAGCTGTTCTGGCAGCCACTCTGGCAGCTGGCGCAGCTTATGCTCAGGACCCGACCTTCTTCCGCATTGGCACGGGCAGTGCAGGCGGCACCTATTTCCCCATTGGCGGCACCATCGCAAACGGCATCTCGTCCCCTCCGGGCTCGCGCCCTTGTGAGGAAGGTGGCCAGTGCGGCGTGCCGGGCCTGATCGCCATCGCACAATCGACCACCGCGTCCGTGTTCAACAATACCGCTGTCGAGAACGGCGAGCTTGAAGCTGGTCTGGCGGCTGCGGACGTCACGCGTTCGATGTATCTGGGCGAAGGCAAGTTCGAAGGCAAGCCGCATCCCAAGCTGCGTATCGTCGCGAACCTGTTCCCCGAAGACCTGCACCTGGTTCTGCCCAAGGGTACGTCGATCAGCAACCTTGGCGATCTGGCAGATAAACGCGTGGGCATCGCTCAGGCGGGATCGGGAACCCAAGTTGCAGTCCTGCAGATGCTCGAGGCCTGGGGCGTGACCCGCGACAACATGGAAGAGGCCGAACTGAACAACAGCCAGTCGGCCGAACGTCTGGCTGACGGTCAGCTTGACGGCTATTTCTATGCGGCCGGTTGGCCGGTTTCGGCGATGGTTCAGCTCGCCTCGACCAAAGGTATGGACCTGCACAGCTTCACCGACGAGGATCTTGCCAAGATCAATGAGATCATCCCGGCCTATATCCCGTCAAAGATTCCGGCCGGTGTCTATGAAGGTGTCGACTATGAAGTGAAAACCCCGGCGGTTTCGGCATTGCTGGTGGTTTCGTCCGACCTGTCCGACGAACTGGTCTATGGCATCACCAAGGCAATGTGGAACGACAACACCCGCAATTTGTTGGATAACGGCCACGCCAAGGGCAAGCAAATCACACTGGATACCGCGCTTGACGGGATCGCAAATCTGGGCGTCCCGCTGCACCCGGGTGCCGAGAAGTTCTACAAAGAAGCTGGCGTTCTGGAGTAACCCCTCTCTCCTCGGTTATTCCAAGTCCTGGGCGGCGGGCGTAAGCTGCGCCGCCCAATCAATCCCACACCACACTTGATGCGAGAGGGCGGGCCATGAGCAACGCGCCAAACCACGAGTCTCCGGAACTGTCCGCCGAAGAGCTGGCCGCAATCGAAGAGAAATTCGACGAAGGTGCCGCGACACGCGAAGTTTCGGACCGGTTCGGAAAGTTCCTGCGTTATGTGGCCCTGATCTATGCCACGTACCACTATCTGACCGCAGGGTTTGGACTGCCGCCTGATTATTGGCACATGGGTTGGCACCTGTCGGGGTTGTTTATCCTGATTTACGCGTTGTTCCCGCATATCAAGACCAAAACTTCGTTCGACCTGAAAACCGGTGCGTTCCATCTGGGCGGCGTGCCCTATCTGGATGTGATGCTGATGGTTTTGGGCGTGGCGGCCTCACTTTATCTGGGGTTCGCCTGGCATGGTATTCCCTTCCTTGGTGTAGAAGAAATGACCTTCAGGATGGGAAATCCGAACACCTATGACATGATATTCGGCTGCATCCTGATCGTTCTGGTTCTCGATATTGCGCGCCGGACGCTGGGTTGGATTCTGCCGCTGATCATCTGCTGTTTTATGGCCTATGCGCTGTTCGGTCCGATCTTTCCGGGCATCCTTCAGCATCCTGGCGTCAAATTTAAAACATTCGTCAGCTCGATGTACTTCCCGCAGGAAGGCATTTTTGGCGTCACGCTCTGGGTCGTCTCGACGATCGTTTTCCACTTTGTCCTGTTCGGTGTGATTGCGCAGCGCACCGGGTTGGGGCAGCTCTTCATTGACAATGCCACCATTCTGGCGGGCCGCTATACCGGTGGCCCGGCTAAGGTGTCGGTGGTTTCGTCCGCCTTTTTCGGTACGATTTCGGGTTCTTCGGTGGCGAACACCGTCTCGACCGGGGCGCTGACCATTCCGAACATGAAACGGCTTGGCTACCCAGGCCATTTCGCAGGCGGGGTCGAGGCGGCGGCGTCGGCGGGTGGGCAGATCACGCCACCGATCATGGGCGCTGCGGCCTTCATCATGGCTGAATTCCTGGAAGTGCCGTATACCACGATTGTCATTGCGGCGATCTTTCCGGCGCTGTTGCACTATACCGGCGTCTTCACAGTGGTGCATCTGATGGCGCGCCGCCTGAACCTGCAGGGTCTGTCCAAGGAAATGCTGCCGAAGCTTGGCGAAGTGTGGCGCGAAGGCTGGGCCAACATCGTTCCGCTGGTCGGGCTTTTGGTGGTTCTGTTCTCGGGGTACACCCCCTATATGTCTGCGTTCTGCGGTATATCCCTGGCACTGATCGCTGGTATGGCCCGCTACAAAGAGCCGCTGACTCTGCCAATTCCCGCAGCGTTCATCGCCTTTGTACTGTGGAAATATGCCGGCGATGGCTTTGATCTGACGATGTCCCTCATCCTCATTGCGGGATCGGTCATCGCCACATTCAACCCACAGGGCCGCACGACAATCACGGAAATGGCGGATACGCTTGAAACCGGCGTGAAATACGCGCTGGCCGTGGGCGCGGCCTCGGCAGCTGTCGGCATCGTCATCGGTGTGATCAACACCACCGGCGTCGGGTTCCGGATCGGTTTCATGGTTACGCAGGCCGCAGCGAACCTTGGCGGTGATCTCAACAGCCTTCTGACTTTCGGCAGCTTCGAGTTGTTCGCAGTCGAGGATCTGACGCTCTTCATCAGCCTGATCTTCATCGCTGTTGCCTGTATCCTGATGGGGGCGGGGGTGCCGACCACGGCGCTTTACATCATGCTGGTTTCGGTGGCTCAGCCCGCGTTGGCACAGCTTGGCATCCCACCGATCGCGAGTCATATGTTCGTGTTGTACTATGGCGTAGTGGCTGAGATCACCCCGCCGGTTTGTACCTCGGCTTACGCGGCTGCGGCCATTGCCAACTCCAACCCGTTCCGGACCGGCTTGTCGGCCTTCTCGCTGGGATTGGGAAAGGTGGTGGCTCCAATGGCGTTCGTCTATGCGCCGGTGCTGCTGTTCGTCTCATCGACCGGCTTCAACTTCGTCGAGTTCAGCTATACGGCCACCAGTTGCATTGCGGGTGTCATCGCCCTGTCGACGGCAGTCGTGGGTTACTGGCTGGCACCGATGGGTGTGTTCTATCGGATCCTGATGGCAATCTCGGGTCTTGTTTTCATCGCTCCATCGCTGCAGGCCGATCTGGTGGCGCTTGCAATTGCCAGCCCGGCAATCCTAAGCCAGATCATCGCCCGACGGGCGCAAACTTCCGTGGCGTAACTCGATGGAAAAGGATGTCACCATTCTCGGTGCAGGTGTTGTTGGCATCTGCACCGCCCTCTCCCTCGCTGAGCGCGGCGTCGCGGCGCGACTGATTGACCGGGGCGATCCTGGGCAAGAGACCTCTTTTGGCAATGCCGGCGTCATCTCGCCATGGTCCATCATCCCGCAGGCTCTGCCGGGGACGTGGAAACAGATGCCCCATTTGCTGTTCGGCAAATACAGACCACTGGCCGTACGCACGACATTCTGGCCCAGGATGGCGCGTTGGGGTCTGGCGTTTTTGAGTAACGGAACCGAAGCCCGTGTGCAGCGGGCCGCCGATGCGATGGAGGTGCTGTGCGGCCCTTCGATCGACCTTTATCGTCGGCATCTGCAAGGCACCGGGGCAGAAGGTTTGGTGCGCGACAGTTGTTATATCCACGCCTTTCGCGAGGGCGACAAGGCTTCGCTGCGGTCTCTGGACTATCGCATTCGCCAAGAAAAGGGCGCGCGTCTTGAACTGGTGGGGGTGGATGAATTGCGCCGGATTGAGCCTGCTTTGTCGCACGATTTCAAGGCGGCCGTTCTGAT
The DNA here is from genome assembly GCF_059612845.1 of Ruegeria sp. YKSE079. Taxonomy (NCBI): domain Bacteria; kingdom Pseudomonadati; phylum Pseudomonadota; class Alphaproteobacteria; order Rhodobacterales; family Roseobacteraceae; genus Ruegeria; species Ruegeria sp. YKSE079. The sequence goes on from NZ_JBXWRJ010000024.1 coordinate 40,874, forward strand.
CCACGATCAGGCCCGCGCCCTTTCACCGGGGCGTATTGGCGCGGCCCTGGCCGACAAGGCTCGTTCGCTTGGTGTCGAAATTGTCAAGGAGCAGGTCACCGGCCTGATGCGTACCGATCTGGGGTGGCGCATTTCCTGCAATGCGGGTGTTTATGAAGCCTCCCGGGTGGTGATCGCGATGGGGGCGTGGTCGCCCGAGATCCTGCGGCCTTTGGGTATCAACGTACCGCTGGTGGCCGAGCGTGGATATCACCTGGAGTTTTCTGCTCCGGGGATTGAGGTGAACAATTCGGTCATGGATACCGATGCCAAGATCGTGGCATCCAGCATGGAAGGCGGTATGCGTATCGCTGGACAAGCCGAATTCGGCGATGTGAACGACCCACCAGATCCTCGCAAGCAACCCCGAATGCTGGCGCAGGCCAAGGCCGCCTTTCCGGATCTCGCGACCGATCGCCCGAGTTTCTGGATGGGTCGCCGCCCGACCTTTCCTGACAGCCTGCCAATGATCGGCGAATTTGATGATCAACCGGGCCTGTTTGCGGGCTTTGGTCATTCTCACTGGGGATTGATGATGGCACCGAAAACCGGGGAACTGCTGGCGGACATACTGTCGGGGCGCAGTAACAACATTGATTGCTCGGCCTATTCCACGGGCCGCTTTTCCCGCGGACTGATCCCAACAACGGACCTTTGACCATGACAGTCACAAACACCCCGATCGGCATACTTTGTCTCGATACACATTTCGCCAAACCACCCGGCCATATCCGGTGCAGTGAAAGCTTGCCATTCCCGACGGTCAAACGGATCGTGCGAGGCACAACCATCCGCGAGTTGCTGGAACGACCCAGTATCGAGTTCTTCTCACCCTTTCTGGACGCGGCAAGGGAACTGGAGGCTCAGGGATGCGCCGCCATCACCGGCAGCTGTGGATTCATGGCGTTGTTTCACCGCGAGTTGGCAGCACAGGTTTCGATACCCGTGTTTTCTTCCAGCCTGATCCAGATCCCGTTGATGCACCAGATGGCAGGGCAGCGTGGCAAGGTCGGTGTGATCACTGCCCGCAAATCGGCGCTGACACAGGCGCATATGGATGCAGTCGGGGCGGGAACGACGCCCGTCGCCATTGCGGGGATGGAAGAACAGCCGGAATTCCGGGACGTGATCCTTGATGACAATCGGCCGGAAATCGACCAAGAGGTACTGGCTCAGGAACTCGCCACTGTTGGCCGTCAACTGGTAGCAGACAATCCGGATGTCAATTCGATCGTTCTGGAATGTACCGACCTTCCGCCGTATGCGCACCGCCTGCAAGAAGTGTTGGGATTGCCTATAGCCGACCTGACGACATTGGCGACAATGGTCCACAACATCGTGACGCGCAGCCCATATGCAGGCCAGATCAGGTACGACTGAAAAGGGTTCGGCTTGAGCTGAATATGTTGATCTGGATGAAATTCTTCTGATTACTGTGCTCAGGTCGGGCCGGAAAACAGGAATTCATCATGCGGACCAGCGAATGCGCCACCCCCGCGACCACGCCGCGTACCCGCGCCAAGGCGCGGCATATTCTTGATAACTACTATATCGGCCCGTCGCGTGATGGCGCTGTGCTTGAGATCTGGGGCTATTCCGATTGCTACACCTATCGTCCCGGCGAGCGGCTTGCACTGCGCGTTTCGACGACGGGCGATTCCTGGGATGTCGAGATCGGACGCGACGGCGCCCGCTACGCCCCTCTTTTTCATCGAACCGATCTGCCAGGCACACATCACCCTACGCCTGTCGACTGTTCCGTTGAAGGATGCGGTTGGCCAGTCGAGTTTGAGTTCGACATTCCGCAGGACTGGATGGAGGGTGGATATCTGGTTACCCTGCGCGCCCGCCGGGGTGCGGACATGGTCGAAGAGCATCACCTGTTTTTCTTGCGTAGGGCAACCGATCGCCCGGCAGCACCTTTCGTTCTGGTTTGCGCTACGGGGACATGGCTGGCCTACAATTGCTGGGGCGGATCGAACCACTATGAAGGTATCACCGGTCCAGACGGTAACGCGTTTTCCCCCGTTGTTTCGACGCAGCGCCCGTGGACGCGAGGGTTCTGCAAACTGCCCGAAGGCGCGCCGCGCGCTTTGCCGGAAAAACCACACGTGCCGGGAGGGATGGTTCGCTATCCGTACATGGAATGGGCCTATGCCTATGGGTACTCAAAGAAATATGCCTCTGCTGGTTGGGCCAGTTACGAACGCCACTTTGCCCGCTGGGCCGAAGCGCAGGGGTATGAGTTTGAAATCGTTACGCAGCACGATCTGGAAATGGACCCAGACCTTTTGAATGCGCATCGCTGCGCCGTGTTTGTAGGCCATGACGAGTACTGGAGCGCAAACATGCGCCGCGCAGTGGACCGGTTTGTCGAACGCGGCGGCAACGTCGCCCGATTCGCGGGTAACTTCCTGTGGCAGACCCGGATCGAGGACGAAGGAAGAAGGCAGATCTGCTACAAATACACCGCGCGTGACTGCGACCCGGTTATGGGCACCGATCACGAGGTTCTGGTGACCGGCGCGTGGGAGGCTGCGCCAGTGAAATGGCCCGGATCACAAACATTCGGGGCGAACGGGTTGATGGGGGTTTATGCTGGTCTGGGGCGGTGCGCAGGGCAGGGCAGCGGCGGGTTCACTACCTACCGACCTGGACACTGGGCGCTGGAGGGTACCCAACTGGGCTATGGCGACGTACTGGGGGCCGGATCGCGCATCTTTGGCTATGAGGTCGATGGGCTGGACTATCGGATGGAGGATGGGTTGCCATTTCCAACCGGTGCAGACGGCACCGATCAAAACGTCGAGATCATCGCGATGGGTCTGGCTACGAATGTGGAACCGGAACATGGTGTATGGGGTGAGACGATTTACATCGGTTCCGACGATGCCGCGTTCAAAGCGCTTGCCATGTTTGGGGAGCTTAGTGACAAAACTCTGGACCGGGCAGTGCGCGGCAACGGGGTGATCGTGTATTGGGAACGCGGTCAGGGGGCGGTATTCAACGCCGCCACCTGCGAGTGGGTCATGGGCCTTGCGCGCCAAGACTGGCAGGTCGAATGCGTTACGCGCAACGTGCTTGACCGCTTTGGTACGCCCGCCGCCTAGCCTGAACGCCACCCTGCTTCACGCAGTGCGTGCCCGTAACTGGGTGCTGTGCGCATTCTGTGACCCAGCCCTTTGCTGAGCAGCAATTTGTGCAGTTTTGGCAAGTTGTAACAGGGCACATGCATGATCATGTGATGTTCCAGATGGTAGTTGACCCAATAGGGGGCCACCAGCAATCGCGCTACTGGACCGGCAAAGGTTGTGCGGACGTTTTGCAACGGGTTTTCTGATTTTTCGGTCGCTCCGTGTTCCGCGATGTTGCGGATGCGCAAGACGAACTGAAACCATGTGAGATAGGGTAGCAACCAGAAGGCAAGTCCCCACCACCACTGGCCCGCCAGCCCCATGACGAACATGATGCCCAGAAAAATTGGGAGGGATTTCCAAAGTTGGGCCGCATTGAAGCTTTGGGCGAAATCCGAGGCCGCCGCTTCGACTGCATCCTTGTCCCCCGCAAGTCGAAACGACATCACGATCTGGCCCCAAAGCTGTTTCAACCCCGTTCGCCCTGTCAGGTCGCGTGTGAACTTACGCCGCATCGAGGCATGTGAGGTCGGAAACTTTGAGGACAGGACCAGATCGGGGTCTTTTTCGGTTTGGGTAAAGCGATGATGGGTAAGGTGATAGTGACGATAAGCCTCAAGCTCCGCCAGAATAGGCCTGCCGCACAGCCACTCGCCGACCAATTCGTTCAAACGCTTGTTGCGGAACAAGGCATTGTGGGCTGCATCATGCATCAAAATCGCCAGCCCAAGTTGGCGCGATCCGATGACAACCACGGCAAGTAGGAAAGTCAGAGGGTTCGGCCAAAGTGCAAAAACAATCAGCGCCGCCGCGATTGTTCCCCAGCAATGAACCACCAGACACACACCCATGCGATCTGAGCGTTGCGCCAGAGGACGAATCTCTTCGGTAGTCAGATAGGCCTTTCCGGGTGTCATCACGGCGCCTCCCGGTCGGAAACGTCTCAGATTCGGGCTGCGCCTGTCAATTTCGCCGCAGCGTCACTACTGCGTCGGCAGCCGCGTCATAGGCACTCGTTAACCATTGGTTTGCGACAACGTTCCCCGGAGCCACCCGGCCCGCGGAACCCTGCACAGACCCACACAAAAATCGTGGCCCCTGACGCGGCTGCAGCCATTACAGCCTCTGGTGCGTGCAAATCGTTTGCGACTGCCCCCACCAGTCCCACAAGGATTAACCCAACCCCCTCTAAGCCCAGAGCGTTCAGTAGCTTTCCGCCATGTGCTCTGATCTTCATCGGGTTTGCCCCCCTCATGTTGCCAATCTGGCTGAGGGTAGATTTGCCCGAAACCTGTGGTTGCGTAAGTGAACCAGATCACAATCGGTGGATTTTTTTAAAATTTCTTTCAGCGCCAGTCGAAAAAGCCTTGGCCAGCCTGGTCCAGAAGGCGACTTGCCATGGCACGACCCATCTCGCTGCCGTCTTCGACAGGCCCGGTGACATCATCAGCAATCGATTCAGAACCGTCTGGCCTGAGGACTTCGCCGCGCAGACGAAGATTGGCGCCCCGCAATTCAGCCAAACCGGCAATTGGTGTTTCGCACGAGCCGTCGAGCGCGGCCAGCAATGCGCGTTCAGCAGCCAGTCTTTGGCCGGTTTCTGCGTGGTGAATCGCCTCAAGCATCTCGGCGGCGCGGAGGTCATCTGCGCGTCGTTCGATCCCGATCGTACCCTGCGCGATGGCGGGCAGCATGTCATTGGGAGAAATTGCGGTCGCGGGAACATCGGTCATGTCCAGCCGCCGAATACCGGCCATGGCAAGAAATGTGCAGTCAGCAACGCCTTCGGCCAGTTTTTTCAACCGGGTCTGCACGTTGCCCCGAAATTCCACTACCTTCAGATCGGGGCGGCGATTCAGAAGCTGTGCCCGGCGGCGCAGTGACGAAGTTCCGACGACAGCTCCCTGGGGCAGATCGTGGATCGATGCGAGCGACGGAGAGATGAACGCGTCCCGCACGTCCTCGCGCGGCAGAAATGTATCGAGCACCAGACCGTGGGGTTGTTCGACCGGCATATCCTTGGTCGAGTGAACGGCGATGTCGATTGAGCCCTGCAACATAGCCTCTTCTATTTCCTTGGTGAACAGACCCTTGTTGCCAATCTCTTTCAGCGGACGGTCGGCGTCGATCATGGCACGGTTGTCGCCGGTGGTCTTGATGACCACGATTTCGAACGCGTCATTGGGCAGGTCGAACGCCTCGCTCAGCCGATTGCGGGTTTCATGGGCCTGGGCCAGCGCCAGCGGCGAACCACGGGTGCCGATCTTCAGCGGCGAAGCGGGGGAGGGTAAGTTCGAAATCATGGGGTCAGCTTTAGTCGCGTCACATTGCCCTGACAATGGGGGCAGAGCTTGACAAATTGCCGCCGAAGGCGGACCCGTGACGGAAATCGGATTTTTGGGGGCGAGCATGGCCGAAACAAAAACATTGCTGCGGGCGCTGGCGGGCGAAGTTCAAAAGGTTCCGCCGATCTGGATGATGCGCCAGGCAGGGCGGTACCTGCCGGAATACCGCGCCACCCGGGAACAGGCAGGTGATTTCTTGCGGCTGTGCTATACACCCGATCTGGCGGCCGAGGTGACGTTGCAACCGATCCGCCGCTATGGGTTTGATGCGGCGATCCTGTTTGCCGATATTCTGCTGGTGCCGCAGGCGCTCGGGGCCGATCTGTGGTTCGTAACCGGCGAGGGGCCGCGATTGTCAACGATTCAAAGCCAGGCCGATTTCGATGTGTTGAAACCGGTTGAAGCTGTTCACGAGACTCTGAACCCGATTTATGAAACCGTTCGAATACTGTCGCGCGAACTGCCGTCGGAAACCACGCTGATTGGATTTGCGGGTGCACCATGGACTGTCGCCACTTATATGATCGCCGGTCGGGGTACGCCCGATCAAGGACCGGCGCATGCCTTGCGCGAGGGCAATCCAGCACTGTTTGACGCCTTGATCAAGCGGATCACAGCGGCCACGATCGAGTATCTGTCTGCCCAGATCGAAGCCGGTGCCGAGGTTGTCAAAATCTTTGATAGCTGGGCGGGATCGTTGAACGGAGAGGCGTTCGCCAAATACGCAGTCGAACCTTGTCGGGTGATCACGCAGGCCCTGAAGGCGCGCCACCCGGGTATTCCTGTCATCGGGTTTCCGCGAGAAGCCGGTGACGGGTATGTTGGCTTTGCCAAAACCACGGGCGTGGACTGTGTGGCTCTCGATAACTCGGTGACGCCGGAATGGGCCGCAGAGCACGTTCAGGTCGATGGATGCGTGCAAGGGAATCTGGCCTCGTCGCATATGGTGACCGGCGGGCAGGCGTTGATTGACGAGACTCGCCGAATCGTCGCGGCCTTTTCCAATGGGCCCCACATCTTCAATCTGGGCCACGGGATCACGCCGGATGCTGATCCGGAAAATGTTCAGATCATGATCGATACGGTGCGCGGGCGTTAGGGGCGAGGGGCCAACCCCTCGCGCTCCCCGGGGTATTTCAGACCAGAAAGAAGCACCAAGTCAGTTCCTGTCCAAAGCTGAGAGTTCGCCGAGGATTTCGTCCGTGTGTTCGCCGCGTAGCGGGCTGGGTAGCGGAGTCCAGTCGTGGTTTGAAAAACGGGGGGCGCAGGCGGCCTGGAAGATGCCGTTTTGGGTTACCCAGGTCTCGCGGGACGCGTTCATTTCGTGGCGAGCCGCCTCGGCGGGGCTGAGAACCGGAGCGACGCAGGCGTCTGTGCCCAGAAACAGCCCGGCCCAATGATCGCGCGGTTTTTCCAAGAAGATTTCGGCCAGTCGCGAGGTAAGGGTCGGCCACGCGGGTCTGTCAAATTGCTTGAGGAAATCTGGATCTTCTGCGAGGCCCATGCGTTCGAGGAAGAGTGTGTAAAACTTCGGTTCAAGGCATTGCACCGTCACATAACCGCCATCCGAACATGCATAGGTGCGGCTCCAGTGGGGGCCGTCAAGCAAGCTTTCCCCGCGTGTCTCGGACAGGTTTCCGGTTTGCGACAAACTCATGAGCAGGTTCATCATGTGGGCCGAGCCGTCATAAATTGCGGCGTCGACCACTGTTCCACACCCGTTGACGCGAGCATTGAGTAAACCCGCTAGCAGGCCGGTCACTAGGTACATCGCACCGCCTCCGATATCACCGAGAAGAGTTGCCGGTGTCTGCGGCGCATCGCCGGGGTTTGACCCGTACCAAAGCGCACCCGACAGAGAAATATAGTTCAGGTCGTGGCCCGCCTGTTGAGCCAAAGGACCGTCCTGCCCCCAACCGGTCATGCGTCCGTAGACGAGTTTGGGGTTTAGTGCATGACAAGCTTCGGGGCCTAGGCCCAGTTTTTCCATCACGCCGGGTCGGAAACCCTCGATCAGCGCATCGGCGGTGGCAATAAGGCGTTGCGCGGTTTCATTGTCTGTGGCGCTTTTGAGATCCAGCGCGATGGACCGCTTGCCCCGGTCGAGCAGCGAACGTTCCGGCATTCCAGGCGTGACCGGGCCGCCCTTGCGGTGCACGGTGACTACGTCTGCACCGAGATCGGCGAGCAGCATGGCTGCGAATGGGGCAGGACCGAGCCCTTCGAATTCGATGATGCGAATGCCGTTCAACATGCGATGCTCTCCGTTTGGCAACAAGGTTCAGGTGTGGCCGGGGGATTGCAAGGGGTTGTTCATGCGACGTGACGTCCTGACAGAGTGCTCTATGCGCAATTGTTGGCCTGTGCTTTTCTGGGCTCTGAGGAGGAGTGTGCCATGCCAGTTGTCGACTATGAAAAGGATGGCCGTATCGCGCGAATTGCCCTGAATCGCCCAGAAGTATTGAACGCGATCAATGATGAATTGCCGGTGGAACTGGAGGCCGCAGTGTCGCAGGCAGACGCCGATCCGGAGGTGCACGTCATGATTTTGTCCGGACGGGGTCGCGCCTTTTGCTCGGGCTATGATCTGGCCTTTTATGCCGAAGGCAATGGTTCTGGAGAGGTGACGCAGCCAATGCCCTGGGACCCGATCAAGGATTATCGTTTTATGTGGCGCAACACACAGCATTTCATGTCGCTCTGGCGTGCTATGAAGCCAGTGATCTGCAAAGTGCATGGGTACGCGGTTGCAGGTGGGTCTGATATCGCGCTGTGTGCCGATCTGACCATCATGGCCGAAGATGCGCAGATCGGATACATGCCTGCGCGTGTCTGGGGCTGTCCGACGACTGCCATGTGGGTTTATCGCCTGGGGGTAGAGCGAGCCAAGCGGATGCTGTTCACCGGGGACAAGATTTCGGGTCGCGAAGCCGCCGACATGGGCCTCGTACTAAGGGCGGTTCCGGCAGATGAGTTGGATGACGCGGTCGAGGAACTGGCAGCACGGATGGCGGCGGTTCCGATCAACCAACTGGCGATGCAGAAACTGGTGATAAACCAGGCCATCGAACAGACGGGACTGATGCAGACACAGCGGCTGGCGACGATTTTTGACGGTATTACCCGGCATTCACCCGAAGGCATAAACTTCAAGGCGCGCGCCGAAGATGTGGGTTGGAAACAGGCGGTGGCAGAGCGTGACGAAGGGACGTGGGACTGGACCGGGAATTTCGAACTTCCCAAGCGCAACAGGTAGCAGACTTGTTCTGAAAAGAATTCGAGACTAGCCTGAATTCTTGCAACATCTCATGCACATTTCTGGGGGGAGCGGCATTGAGAGCCTGGTTGTTTTTTTTCGGCTGCGCCATCGCGATTGCGCTTGCCCTCATATATGCGCGGCTTCACCCGCCTTCCTCATTCAAATTCGCTGCAGGCCCCGAAGGCGGGTCATATGAGAGTATCGCCAAGACCTATGCGGATCTTCTTGCCAAAGATGGCATTCGGCTTGAAATCTTGCGGACTGCCGGGTCTGTTGAAAACGCACGCCTGCTGTCGCAGGGAGCGGTGGATGCGGGTTTCCTGCAGGGTGGCATCCCGATCGAAGATGACAGGATCGAGGCGATTGGAGCCGTATTCTTTGAGCCAATGGTGTTCCTCGGGCGCGCTGATGCGATCATTCCGCGCAACCCTGCTGAATGGAAAGGTTTGCGTATAAACAGCGGTGCGTATGGATCAGGAACCGAGGCCGCCTTTCGTGACTTTGAAAGAGCGGTAGATTTATCGCGAGAAGACAACACGCACTTCGAAATCGGATATGCCGAGGCAATTGATGCTTTGATCAACGATGAAATTGATATTGCCGTGTTTGTCGCGCCGATTGATGCGCCCTATCTGAAGCGGGCATATGAGCAATCCGAGTTAAGGTTCCTGCCAGTCGAACATGTCCAAGCCATTTCGCGCAGACTGGAATATGCCAGTGTCGTAACGGTTCCGACAGGAGGCATGTCTTTGGATCCTGTGCTTCCGCCCGGACCTCGTGAATTCATAGCTTTGGAAGCGCGGTTGGTTGTCGAGCCTGATTTGCATCCCGCCCTGATAAACCGCCTTACCACCGCCGCGATAGAAGTGCATCGAAAACGTGGGATCATAACCGACCCGGGCATGTTCCCGTCGATCGAAGGGACCGGATTGAAAGTCAACAACACCGCACGGCAATTGATACAGGAAGGCCCGTCTACATGGCACGATTGGTTGCCCTATTGGATAGCTGCTCAGGTCAATCGTGTGCTTCTGCTGTTCCTGCCATTCTTCTTCATTGTTGTTCCATTGTTGCGGATGCTGCCTCGCGCTTATGCTTATGTTCAGCGTTGGCGGGTTTGGCAGCACTATCCCGAGATAAGGCAGATCGAAGAAGAGTTGTCCGAGGAACCTGAATTGTCAAAACTTGAGGCGATGCAAACGCAGTTGGTCGATCTGGACAACCGCTTTGCCACGCTTCGGCTTCCAGCCGCCTACAGACAGGGACAATATGATGCCCGCCTGCATCTGGAACTCATTCAAAAACGGGTGAATGAGATGATTTTATTGCGACGGAAAGCTGCTGGCAAAAAGATTTGAAATCGTTTTGTCCCGAAAAACAGTTGATTTTTGTCCGTCATAAAACACAACTTCACCTCCGGAAGGGATCGACCGGGTAACCGACGCGTGCAAGATACAGGCCTTGCGGTGGGCAAACCGGACCGCAGGCAGCCCGGTCTAAGGCCTTGAGAGCCAAATAGACGTCCTCGGGTGACCACGCGCCTGCTCCGACCCGTTCAAGTGTGCCCACAAAACTACGCACCTGGTTGTGGAGAAAGGAACGTGCTCGGACGTGGAAATGGATTTCCGGTCCGGAAAAGCCATCGACCGCTTCGACGCGAAACTCGTCCAGCGACTTGACGGGGCTGGCAGACTGACAAATCGAGGACCGGAACGTGGTGAAATCGTGCCGCCCGATCAACATGTCTGCGGCTGCCTGCATCGTTGATACGTCGAGTGGATGACCGATCCGCCAGACCTGCCCTTTGTCATGTGTGGCCGGAGCGCGTCGGATCAGAATACGAAATAGGTATTGCCGTTCGACCGCCGAAAAGCGCGCGTGCCAGTCGTCCGCGACTTGAGAGGCCTGAAGAATTGCGACTGGTTCCGGCTTGAGGTGATAATTCAGCGCTTCAGACAAACGGAAAGGGTCCCAGTCCTTTGCCAGATCGCAATGGGCGACCTGACCAAGGGCGTGAACGCCTGCGTCGGTGCGGCCGGCCGCAGCAATTGTGTGAGGGCCGGGTTCAAGCTTGGCCAGCGCGTCCTCGATTGCTCCCTGAACCGAGGGCAGCTCTTTTTGGCGCTGCCAACCGGCAAATGGGGCGCCGTGATATTCGACTTTCAATGCATAACGTGGCATGGCCGCGCTGGTAGCCCGGAGAGGCGGACAAGTCCAGTGGGGAGGCCTGCCGTTCTGTGTTGCACTGGTAACCCTGCACGGACGTGCCTATCTTGCGGCAAGTCGTGAGAGAGGCAGCGTTTTGGTCATTTCGACTCTGGCAGACAATATCATGCGCGGTGTGGAAACCGTGGGCGACCGTGTGTCCGAAACCTTGTTCGAACCGGTGATCCGGCTGGGGGTGACGGGGCTGGCACGCTCGGGCAAGACGGTGTTCATTACCTCGCTTGTGGCCAACCTGCTGGATCGAGGGCGGATGCACGGGCTGACGGCAGAGCAGGAGGGCAGGATCGTTGCCGCATATCTGCAACCGCAACCCGATGACACGGTGCCGCGCTTTGACTATGAAACTCATCTAGGGGCGCTGACCGGGCCTGTACCTCGCTGGCCCGAAAGCACCCGCGCAGTGTCGGAATTGCGTTTGTCGCTACGCGTGCAGCGGGGTGGGTTGCTGTCGGGGTTCAAATCGCCACGCACCGTGCATCTGGACATCGTCGACTATCCTGGGGAGTGGCTGCTGGATCTGGGTTTGTTGGACAAAACCTATGCCGAGTGGTCTGGTGAGGTTTTGACAGGGGTCGCGGCACGACCACAGGCGCAAGCGTTTCTGGCGCAGTTAAAAAGCACCGATCCGGGAGCCACGCTTGACGAACAGGTGGCGCAGGGTCTGGCAAAATCATTTACGGGATATCTCAACGCCGCACGGGAGGCTGGGTCTTATGACTGTACTCCGGGGCGGTTTCTGTTGCCTGGCGATTTGGCGGGCTCTCCGGTCCTGACATTCGCACCTCTCCCGGTGTCGGGTCTTTCGCGGCGGCGGACTTTGCATCGTGAGATGGAGCGGCGATACGAAGCTTACAAGTCACAAGTGGTCAAGCCGTTCTTTCGGGACCATTTCGCCCGTATCGACCGTCAGGTGGTTTTGGTCGATGTCTTGGGCGCAATCCACAAGGGCCCGAAAGCAGTCGAAGACATGCGCCGTGCGATGGCTGACATCCTGTCGGCCTTTCGGCCCGGTCGGAACGCCTGGCTGAGCGGGCTTTTGCTGGGTAAGCGGATCGAAAAGGTTCTTTTTGCCGCTACTAAAGCCGATCACCTGCACCATCTGCAGCACCAGCACCTGACCGCGATCATGGAGGCATTGACTCGCGAGGCCCGAAACCGCGCCCGGTTTGCCGGGGCCGAAACGTCGGCCCTGTCGATTGCTGCCTTGCGCGTGACCACCGAAGAGATGCGTCGCCACAATGGGCAAGACTTGCCCTGTGTTCGGGGTGCATTGCTGGAAACCGGCAAACAGGCGGCGTTCTATCCGGGGCGCTTGCCCGAAGATCCCGCGCAGTTGTTGGTGCCAGCACGCGATGGCGCAGAGGCATGGCTGAAGGGCGAATACGGCACCATGGCTTTTGCGCCGGCGCCTATTGACGGAAAGCCCGGTGTCGGCCCACCGCACATACGGCTGGACCGGGCAGCGAATTTCTTGATCGGAGGCAAGCTTTGAACGCGATCCTTCGACCAGCGCGCAGTACGGATGCCGGTAAGACCGGCAAAATCCTGTACGGATTCGCGCGCGAGAATGATTGGATGCCCAAACTCCATTCGCTGGCGGAAACGATCGCGTTCTGCGGGGCCATGATCGATCGGGGTTGGGTGACTGTTGCCGAAGGCGAGGATGGAGTTGTCGGATTTCTTGCTCGGGACGGAGCAGAAATCTGCGCGCTCTATCTGAGTGAACCGGCCAGAGGACAGCGGGTCGGACAGAAGTTGCTGGAGGATGCAAAGGGACGGCGGGGTTACCTGGTCCTGAAGGCATTCGAGGCCAACGCCCCGGCACGACGATTTTACGAACGTAACGGATTTGTCGAGGCTGGGTATGGCGATGGCTCGGCCAACGATGAAAACCTGCCCGACATCACTTATGTCTGGGAAAAGAAAGGATATCCCGGATGACCAATGGTCCGGTTTTGATCGATCTTTCAGACGAAAAAACGCCCGTACCAAATGTGGCGCAAGCGCCAGACGTACCAGACTTGCAGGTTCCAAAAGGCAAGGCAATGCAAACCGTCGCCCGTGTTGCTACACGCAAGCCTTCAAGACTGGCAAAATGGTTCTGGGGGCTTGCAGGGGCGTTGGTCGGGGCGGTGGTATCTGTCGCGGCTTGGGATTTCGTTTCATCGCTGGTGGCGCGTGCGCCGATGCTTGGATGGGCGGTGACGGCTCTGATTGGAGCCTTGGTTCTCGTTGTGTTGCTCATTGGTCTCAGGGAAGTTGCGGCGATTGGACGGCTTGCCAGTGTCGATAGCCTGAAACGGTCCGCCGACGTGGCTCTGGCTGAGGGTGATCTAGGGAAAGCGCGGGCGGTGATCGACAGACTGGCCGTTTTCTACAGCGGCCGCGAAGACACACGTTGGGGGCTGGAACGGCTGAACGAACGCAAAGGCGACATGTTTGACGCGTCAGCGTTGCTCGCGCTGGCCGAAGACGAGTTGCTGGCCCCGCTGGATGCGGCAGCCAGCCGTGAGGTCGAAGCCGCGGCACGGCAGGTTGCTACCGTCACTGCACTGGTTCCATTGGCTTTGGCCGACGTGGCGACTGCCTTGGGCGCATCGCTACGTATGATCCGCCGCATCGCTGAAATCTATGGTGGTCGGGCAGGGGTCTTGGGTAGTTGGCGGTTGACCCGTGCCGTTTTCGTGCACCTGGTTGCGACCGGGGCGGTTGCGGTGGGTGATGATCTGCTAGAGCCGGTTCTGGGTGGGTCTATCCTCAGCAAACTGTCCCGGCGATTTGGCGAGGGGCTGGTCAATGGCGCGCTCAGTGCCCGCGTTGGCGTGGCCGCAATGGAAGTGTGTCGCCCATTGCCGTTTTCCTTCCGGCACAAACCTTCGACACGGGCTATCGTCAAACGTGCTCTGACGGGGCTGTTTAAAAAGGGATGATCCCGGCACTTAGGTTGATTTCCTTGCCTATGAGCGCCGCAAGGCAGCAAAGGCGAGCGCTCCACCAAACCCGATGAACATGAGACCCAAGGCTCCCGAAATCCACCGTTTTGCATTTCGGAATGCGGCGATGGCGGTCTCGGTCGAAAAGACCGTCGCGGTCACCGCGTGCAACGCCGCCGCAAGCAATCCGCAAAGTACGACGATACCGCCGAGAAACCAGTTAGGTGATGACGCTGGAATAACCGCGGTCATGATGGCACCGTAGAAAAGTGCGGCCTTTGGATTTGTTATGCTGACAATGAACCCGGTTCGAAATGATCGAGAAAGTCTGCGTGCTTGGATTTGAGGCGCTGTCTTCGAGCCGGTGTTTCCGAAGGCCGAGTTCAGCGACTTGACCCCCAGCCAGACCAGATAGGCGGCGCCTGCCAGTTTGAGTGCGACAACCGCCTTGGGGAACTGTTCGAACACAAGCGCTACGCCCAGAACTGCGGACAAGGCCCAAAGAAAGGCGGCGCTGGCCATGCCAAACCCGGTCATGACACCGTGTTTGCGACCGTGTGTCAGGGAGGCGCTCATGACCGCGAACATGTTTGGGCCGGTGTAATCCACGCCAGAACGTTCACCATTAAGAAAGTTCCCAAGGAAATTGCGATTTCCATCGAGTCCACCAGTTTCGTTTCGGTCTATGTAAGTGATCCGACGTCGAACCGCCAAGAGAGGAGTCGCGGAAAGGCTTGATCTGACGCAAGGCCGCCGCCCGTCGCATCGTCCAAGATTAGAAACAAGCAGAGGGTAAACAATGCCGGATCACGGTCACAGCCACGAAGAAATCGCCGAACGGATAAGCGCTCCGCCCGGGCGTGGCGTGTTGCGAGATATCGTCTATGGCGGCATAGACGGTTCGGTGACGACATTCGCCATCGTCGCCGGTGTCGCGGGCGCGGGCTTGTCGCCGTTCGTAATCGTAGCACTTGGCCTTGCCAATGTGCTCGCTGACGGATTTTCGATGGCGGCAGGCAATTATTCAGGCACAAAAGCCGAGTTGGACAACATCCGCCGCATCCGGGCGATCGAAGAGCGCCATATCGAACTCTACCCTGACGGCGAGCGCCGCGAAGTGCGTGCGATTCTGGCTCAGAAGGGCCTGTCAGGTCCGGTTTTGGAAGAAGCAACAGGCGCCGTAACTGCGGATCAGGAAAGCTGGATCAGCCTGATGCTGGAGGGCGAGTATGGGTTGGGAACTATCGATCCGCATCCCTTGAAGGCGGCCATCGCAACCTTCATGGCTTTTCTCGTCGCTGGAATGGTGCCGCTGTTGCCGTTCCTGTTCGGGCTGGATCACGCCTTTGCATTGTCGGCTTGGATGACGATGGGTGTATTCTTTACGATAGGCGCATTGAAGAGCCGCTGGTCGCTGGCCCCTTGGTGGCACTCGGGCGGTGAGACACTTCTCATCGGTGGAGTGGCGGCGGGGATCGCCTATTTCGTTGGAACCCTTTTTCAGACCTAGTCACGATAGTTTGTCGCAGAAGCGTGTCTGCCACTGGCGCGTGCACCTCGGACAGGTAGAGTTGCCACATTGATGCGTTGCCAAGGATGCCATGACCATGCAGCATGCTGATACCAAGACGGTTTTGGTCCTGGGAGCATACGGTTTCATTGGCGCATCGGTTGTCCGTGCGCTGGTCCAGAGTGGATATGCTGTTCGCGGAATGGTCAGATCGGTGCGATTGGCTGATAGGGTCTTGTCCGGATGCAGCATCATTGATGGTGACTTGCGTCAAATGACGGAGCCTGAAAACTGGTCGCTTGCCCTGAATGATGTCGACATTGTCGTGAATTGCGCTGGCGCATTGCAGGACGGCTCTCAGGATGATCTTGCCGCGGTCCATCATCAGGCGGTTGCCGCACTTGGCAAAGTTTGTGTCAAGAGTGGGATAGCAATTGTACAAATATCCGCTATTGGGGCTGAAGCGACGTCCGACACCGCTTTCATGCGAACCAAGGCAGAAGGTGATGCCGCGTTGCGCCGTAGTGGTGCGCCGCTCTGGGTGCTGAAGCCGGGGCTGGTGATTGGGCAAACTGCTTTTGGCGGTACGGGGCTGCTGCGGATGCTGGCCGCCGTGCCATTTTTCCAGCCATTGGCCCAACCCGCGACACCGGTGCAATCGTTGGGGATGGAGGATTTGTGCCGTGTGGTCCTTGAAGCTGTCTCTGGCGAGTTGCCGCATGGAGAGTATGAGTTGGTCGAAGATCAGGCGCAGTCGCTGGCAGAGCTCGTACGGCAGACCCGTGAATGGCTGGGGTTTCGACCTGCTTTGTTCTCTTTGAATGTTCCAATTGCAATTACACGGCTTGTCGGACGGATCGCAGATGGGTTGGGGGTGTTGGGATGGAGGTCTCCGCTTCGAACCACGGCGCTTTTGGTCATGGAAACCGGAGTCGAGGGGAATGCCGCCACGTACCGGCAGGCCAGCGGGCGCCATTTGGTCGCTCTGCCAGAGATTTATGCCGGACTGGAATGCGCCCGGGAACACAGGCTTGCCGCGCGGATGTCATTGCTCATGCCGCTCGTCGTGGCGGTGCTCAGCTTGTTCTGGGTGTTGTCTGGGGTGTTCGGTCTAATCGGCTTGAACGAGGCAAGTGCGGTGCTCATCTCGGCGGACTGGTCACACTGGATGGCAAAGGTCAGCGTGGTATTCTGGTCGCTGGTTGATATCGGCTTGGGACTGGCGATCCTGTGGAGGTCCTGGGCTGCATGGGCCTGTCTTGTACAGGTTGCGGTTGCAGCGTTTTATCTGGTTGCGGCGTCCGTGGTGACCCCGGAATTATGGGTCGACCCATTGGGGCCACTGGTCAAGATATTGCCGGCCATGTTCCTTTCCCTTCTGGCCCACCAGCTTTTGGAGAGCAGATGACAGATCCCGATCTGATCCTGCGATGGCTGCACGTGATCGGTGCCTGTGTCCTTCTCGGAACCGGTGCCGGGATCGCGTTTTTCATGCTGATGGCACATCGCAGCGACGATCCGAAGATCATTGCCCATACCGCAGGGGTGGTGGTGCTGGCGGATCTTGTCTTTACCACGACGGCTGTCATTTTGCAGCCGGTCACCGGCATGCTGCTGGCTTGGCGTTTGGGATGGAGCTTGATCGAAGGTTGGCTACTGCTGGCCCTCGTATTGTACGTCGTGACCGGCGCGTTCTGGCTGCCCGTCGTTTGGATTCAGGTGCAATTGCGCGACATGGCGCGGGGAGCGGTGGCTGAGCAGCAAGCCCTTCCACAGAGATATCACCGGTTATTCCGCACCTGGTTTGCATGTGGGTTTCCGGCCTTTCTAGCCGTTCTGGCAATTGTCTGGCTGATGCTGGCGCGGCCCGAGATTTCGGTACCGGTTTTTTGACACATGCCAATGTGGGCGTGCGGCAACGTTTGGATTTCGTCAGGTATTCCGCACTATGTGACAGCAGCACTGGCGGATAGGCTTTCCACAAAACACTTCGGAGGGTCGCCGTGGAATCGCTGCTTGTACTTGTTGCGTTGATCGTCTTGGCCATTCCGGTGACTATTGTCATTCTGTTGGTCGGTCTGTCGCGCCTGCGAAAGCGCGTGGAAGACCTTGAACAACAAATCGCGCAACTCAGTCGACCTTTCGAGCGCGTGAAGCCGCCTGAAAAGCGAACCGACCCAGTTGCTCAAGAAGCTTCGCGCGATGCCGAATCGGTGGAAAAGGAAAAAAATGTCAGCCCCGCGCCCTGGTCGCGTCATGCGGTGACAGAACCAGATGCAACAGAAGCTGCCACCCTGACGCACCCCAAGTCCCCTGCTACACCGCCTCGTGCTGTGGTGTTCCGGCAGGACAAATTCGATGCGTTGGGCAAGTGGTTGCGTGAGAATTGGTTCTATGCGGTGTCTGCCCTTTCGCTGACCTTGGCGGGGATTTTTCTGGTTCAGTACGGCGTGGAGAACGGTTTGCTGCCGCCAGCGGCGCGAATCATCGCAGCCTTGGGGTTTGGCTCAGTTCTGATCATTTCGGGCGAGGTTGTGCGCCGCCGGTTTGGTGATGATGCGTCCTCAAGCACCGCATACCTGCCTTCGGTCTTTTCTGGGTCGGGGCTGGTCACGCTGTTTGGGGGCATTCTGGCCGCGCGCCAGCTTTATGACTTGATCGGACCCGAGGCTGCACTGTCCGCGATGGTGACCATCGCACTCATGGGACTTGTGCTGGGGTGGTTTCATGGGCCGCTGTTGGCGGCGGTGGGGTTGATAGGTGCTTTCGCCGCTCCGTTTTTGGTAGGCGGGTCGTCCGAGGATCCGTCGTGGCTTTACGTCTATTTCTTTGTCGTGACCGTTCTGGGATTGGGAATCGATACCGTCCGACGTTGGGCGTGGATTTCGGTTCTCGCGCTTGTCGGGGCCTATGCTTCTGCTTGGTTGGTTTCGCTTTCGTCGCCGTCAACCGACGCGGCGCTGATGGTCTATTCTACCTTGATTGCGCTGGCTGCCATCGTTGTTCCGGTCCGCCGTCTGACCCCGGATCATCCCGGCAGCATGGTTTTGGTGTCTGTACGTCGCAAAAAGGGCGATCCCTGGCCGGAATTCCCGACGCGGCTTGCCTTTGCCTCAGTGGTTGTCAGCACTGCATTCATCGCGTTGCGTTGGGGTGGATCAGAGACCGAGTTCTGGCTTGCCGTCTTGATACTATCTGGTTTGGCGGTGGCTTTGATCGTATGGGCGAGCGGTGCCCGCGCATTGCAGGACACGGTGCTGTTTCCAACAACCGGTCTGTTGTGGGTAGTTTGGGGCCAGGGATTTGACTTTGGCGCAGCTTACCGGCGGTTTTTTGAAACCTACACCGAAACACCCGAAGCGGATTTCCCATGGGTGGTTACCTTCTTGGTCGTGATCAGTGCACTGATTTCGGTTCTGTCGGCGTGGCGGTCATTCCGGGGTGGGCAAATGGCGGTCATCTGGGCCGGAGCGGCGGCGATTTTCGCTCCGACGATGGCGATCGTGTTGGAGGTTGCGTGGCAGCCGGCCGAGGTGATCGGGGCGTATCCATGGGCACTGCACGCGCTGGTCTTGGGCACCCTCATGGTAGTATTCGCCGAGCGTTTCGCTCGTCGAGACGGAGAGGACAGGATGCGCGCCGCGCTGGCCACGTTGTCCGCACTATCCTGCCTTACCTTTGCCTGTGTCATCGTGTTGAGTTCGGCTGCCTTGACGGTTGCATTGGCCGTCACTGTTGTTGCGGCGGCGGCGCTGGATCGCAAGTTCACCTTACAACCGATGAGTTGGTTCATCGCGGTCGGTGTCGTCACGCTTGGCTATCGGTTGGTTGTCGATCCCGGTCTGGACTGGTCGGACAGGGCGCCGCTGCCCGAGGTGGTGCTTGCGTATGGAGGCACCCTGGCTGCTTTGGTTCTATCCCTCTACTTGCTGCGACCGCTCTCGCGTCCGTTGGCCAGGCTGATGCTGGACAGTGCCGCGTGGTCGACGAGTGGTTTGTTTTTGTCGATCCTTCTTATGCGGTGGCTGGAACGCATCGCGGGCCGTGCGGATGAAAGCCATTGGGGGCTTGGTCTGCTCTCGGTGATCTGGCTGGGTCTGGCCTTTGCACAGGTGCAAAGGATGGAGCTTGGCGGTAGGCTTGCTATGATACGAACGGGCCTGGCAGCCGTATTCGGTATTCTTGGCGGTGTAGCTCTGGTAGCGGCATTGACCGATGGAAATCCACTGTTGACCAGCCATGCTATGCCGGTGATTGGCCCGCCAGTCGCGAACACGCTGGTGGTTTCTTACCTGCTCCCGGCATTGGTCATCGGCTTTTCGGCCTGGCGGATCAAATCCATGCCTCCGTTGCTGCGGCGGGCGTCCGGAGTTGCGGCGCTGGCGCTTGCAGCCTTGTGGCTGGGTTTGGCGATCCGGCACTTGTGGCAGGGCGCGGCGGGGATGTATCACGAAACCGGCGTGACCCAGCCCGAGCTATACACCTATACCATCACGTTGCTGGTGATAGGTGCAGTATTGTTCTATCAGTCGCTGGCGCGGAATTCCGCGATCATGCGCAAGGCGGGCCTGGCCGTGATCGGTCTGGCCATCGCCAAGGTTTTCCTGATCGACATTGCGGGACTTGGAGGCCTGATCCGAGTGTTTTCGTTGCTGGCGCTGGGTCTTGCCTTGGCCGGTCTTGCGTGGCTCAACCGCTGGGCCATGCTGCGCCATTCGCCGCAGGCATCGGAACCTCTGGACCAATAGGCGGCACCGTCCTATAAGCCCGGGCATGTTTGACCGGCTGGCCATCATTATTCGAATTATTTCCCCGGCGCTCTGAGCAATCGAGACGCCGGGACAAGGTGTTTGAGACCTCGCACCGCACGATCGCCGTTATCCGCAAAAGACAAGCCGAAGGACGCCACCCATGTGCGCCGACACGACCACTGAAACACCTGACTACAAAGATACGCTTAACCTGCCCAGGACCGAATTCCCGATGCGCGCGGGCCTGCCCAAGCGCGAGCCTGAGTGGCTGGCCCGGTGGGAGCAGATCGGAGTTTATGACCGCCTGCGCGAAAAGCAGGGCCGCAAACCGTTCACACTGCATGACGGCCCTCCGTACGCGAACGGCCACTTGCATATCGGCCACGCGCTGAACAAGACGATCAAGGACATGATCGTGCGCTCCCATCAGATGATGGGCTTTGATGCGCGTTACGTACCCGGCTGGGACTGCCACGGCCTGCCGATCGAATGGAAGATCGAAGAACAGTACCGCAAGAAGGGCAAGAACAAGGACGAGGTGAACATCGTCGACTTCCGTCAGGAATGCCGCAAGTTCGCCGAAGGTTGGATCGACATCCAGCGTGAAGAGTTCAAGCGTCTGGGCATCACCGGCAACTGGCCTGATCCCTACATCACCATGGACTTCCATGCCGAGGCCGTGATTGCCGACGAATTCATGAAATTCCTGATGAACGGCACGCTGTATCAGGGCTCGAAACCCGTGATGTGGTCGCCTATCGAGAAGACAGCGCTGGCCGAGGCCGAGGTCGAGTATCACGACAAGGAAAGCTTTACAGTTTGGGTGAAGTTCAAGGTCGTGAACGCGGGTGATCTGAATGACGCGTTCGTGGTGATCTGGACAACGACCCCTTGGACCATGCCGTCGAACAAGGCTGTCGTATACGGCAAGGACATCTCGTATGGCCTCTACGAAGTCACCGGCGCGCCGGAGGAATGCTGGACTGCTGTTGGCGACAAGTTCCTGTTGGCAGATAATCTGGCCGCCGACGTGCTAGGCCGCGCCCGTCTGAACGACGACCAGTGGACACGCGTCCGCGATGTGACTGCCGATGAACTGGAAGATGTACAACTGACCCACCCGCTGGCCGGGGCCGAGGGCGGCAATGGCGAATGGGACGACCTCCGCGACTTCCGCGCCGCTGAGTTCGTGACCGATACCGAAGGCACCGGTTTCGTCCACTGTGCGCCGTCCCACGGTATGGAGGAATTTGAGCTATATCGTGATCTAGGTGAGCATCCACACGGTGGAACTTGGCTGGAGAAAGTCATCACCTATAACGTGATGGACGATGGCTCGTTCCGCGCGGATCTGCCGTTCTTTGGTGGAAAATACATCCTGTCCCGCAAGGGCGGTGAGGGTGATGCGAACAAGGCGGTCATAGACAAGCTGGTTGAGGTCGGCGGGTTACTGGCACGTGGCAAGATCAAGCACAGCTATCCGCATTCGTGGCGCTCTAAGGCTCCGATCATCTATCGCAACACGCCGCAATGGTTTGCTTCGGTCGATCGCAAGCTCGATGACGGTATGGGCGAGATGGGCGACAGTATTCGTGAGCGCGCCCTGCGCTCGATTGACGAGCTGGTAAAGTGGACACCGCAGACCGGCCGCAATCGTCTGTATTCCATGATCGAAGCGCGCCCGGACTGGGTTCTGTCCCGGCAGCGTGCCTGGGGTGTGCCGTTGACTTGCTTCACTAAGAAGGGCGCCTTGCCGACTGACGCGGATTACCTGCTGCGCAACGAAGACCTCAACGCTCGCATCAAGGCGGCGTTTGAAAAGGATGGCGCGGATATCTGGTACACGGATGGGTTCAAGGAAAAGATCCTCAACGGCATCGCCAACCCTGACGATTACGATCAGGTCTTTGACGTGCTTGACGTTTGGTTCGACTCGGGCTCGACCCACGCCTTTGTTCTGCGCGACCGCGAAGATGGGACCGAGGACGGCATCGCCGACGTCTACATGGAAGGCACCGACCAGCACCGCGGTTGGTTCCATTCATCGATGTTGCAGGCCTGCGGTACCATAGGGCGCGCACCTTACCGCAACGTGGTGACGCATGGGTTTACGCTGGACGAGAAGGGCAACAAGATGTCCAAATCACTCGGTAACACCATCGTGCCCGATGAGGTCGTAAAACAGTATGGCGCGGATATCCTGCGCCTTTGGGTGGCTCAGACCGATTACACCGCAGACCAGCGGATTGGACCTGAAATCCTGAAAGGGGTGGCCGACAGTTATCGTCGTTTGCGCAACACGATGCGTTTCATCCTTGGATCGCTGGCGGATTTCACCGAAGCCGATCGCGTGGCAAACCCTTCAGAAATGCCACGACTTGAGCGTTGGGTTCTCAGCCGCTTGGCCGATCTGGATGCTCAGGTGCGCAAGGGTTATTCCGAGTTCGATTTCCAGGGTGTGTTCAGTGCCGTTTTCAACTTTGCCACCGTTGATCTGTCAGCCTTCTATTTCGACATCCGGAAGGACGCTTTGTATTGTGATGGCGACAGTCCGCGGCGCCGCGCCGCGCGTACGGTCTTGGACATCCTGTTCCATCGTTTGACGACGTGGCTCGCGCCAATTCTTGTGTTCACTATGGAGGAGGTCTGGCTGGAACGGTTCCCGGGCGAGAACAGCTCGGTTCATCTGGTCGATATTCCGGAAACTCCGGCCAACTGGAGAGACCAAGAAATCGAGGCGAACTTTGCCACCATTCGCCGCGTTCGCCGCGTGGTCACTGCAGCCCTTGAGATTCAGCGCCGGGACAAGGTAATCGGCTCCAGCCTCGAAGCTGCGCCTGTGGTGCACATCGAAGATGCGGATGTACGCGGTTTGATGGCTGAATTCGATATGGACGATCTGTGCATCACTTCGGGCCTTTCTGTGACCGGCGACCCGGCGCCTGCCGAAGCGTTCCGTTTGCCCGAAGTTTCGGGTGTCGGTGTCGTTTTCGAAAAAGCCGAAGGCGAGAAATGCCAGCGTTGCTGGAAAATCCTGCCAGACGTTGGCCGCCACACCTATGCGGGTGTTTGTGGTCGTTGTGATGACGCATTGGGATGAGCCAAACCTGAAGGGATCCCTTCGCCTGGGTGGCGAGGGGGTCTTGTTCATTCGAGAATGAAAAACTCGATTGTTGTGTCAAAGCCGGCGACCTCGCAAGATACGGGGTTGCCGGCTTCGACGGCCGATATGTCCATGAACTGTTTCGAACATATCGTTCTTGCATCCTGTCGCGAGGCCTCGTGCAGCATGCGCGAGCAAAGATTGATTGTCGGGCCGATGGCGGTGAAATCCAACCGGGTTTTGCTGCCGATATTGCCATAGAAAATGTCCCCGACATGCAGGGCCGCTCGAAACTCAGGGGCGGGGGTTGCAAGTCCATGGGCCATCGTTTTTCGCGCATGAGCAATGGCCTGCAATGCACCGTCCGCCGCCGCCTCTTGAGCGGTCAGGTCGTCCGGCGTGGGGAAAATCACGAGAGCCCCGTCGCCCAGGAATTTGAGGATTTCGCCGTTGTTGCGGGTGACCGAATCGTCGATGACCGCAAAGAAATGGTTCAGGAGCTGAAGAACGTCCTCTGACCCCATACTATTTGAAAGCTGGGTATATCCCTTGATGTCTGCAAACAGAACCACGGCAGAGATAGTCTCACCCTCGCCGCGAACGATCTTGCCGCTCAGAACTTTCTGGCTGGTGGCCTCCCCCAAATAAGTTGCAAGGGTGATCTGTTTGTCCAGACGTTCAGTGAAAATTTCTTTCGTTCGCGCCAGGCATGACTGAACCCGCCGCAGTGCCATAAGTTGTTCATCCTTGAACCCGCCATGAGATTGGGTCGCAAACTCGACGCAGCCGCTTACGGTTCCATCGAAGTTGATAAGAGGAAGCACCAGAACGTCAGTGTATCCCGCATTTTGGTAGTTTCGTATGTAATCCTCGAATTTAGCCGACGCATTCGTGGAGTCTGCCAAGCGTAATCGTATGGAGCGTTGTGTGGTGATGCTGCCATCAATCGGGGTCTTTTTGAAATCAACCGTGTCAAAGTACTCGTGCAGAAAAGTTACTCGCCGAACTCCCCCCTTGCTGGTCCATCGGGTCTGCATGCCTCGGATGCGCGGATGAATGAACAGTCCGTTGATGATGAGCGCATCAAGCCCGATACCGGCCTCGTTTAAGCGGTGCGCGCATTCCTTGACTACGGTCTCGAAGCTTTTTGGTGGTTGTGCTCCAGAGATCAGCCAGTTGCACACCGAGTGAATTTTGGCCGTGTCCACCATGACTTTTGCCCCGCCCCGTTTAGCCACTCATCATGCTCGGAAAGCGACGATGAGGCAATCGGGCGATGAATTCGCCAGATTTAACAACGGAATCCCAGAGCAACACGCATATCGGTTGCAGACAGTCGCGCCTTCTGTAAGCTTCGCCGCATGCCAAAGATCTGCGTCGATACCAAATTTGGCCGTCTCTCGGTCGAGGAGCAGAATGGCGTCATCGTGCGCCTTCGGTGGGCGAATGAAGAGGAGGCTCCGGATTCCTCTCTATTGATGGAGGCCGCGGCTCAACTCCGTGCCTATGACGACGGAAAGCTGACCCGTTTCGACCTGCCGCTTCGGGTGAATGGATCAGAGTTCCAGAAGCGCGTCTGCGATGCAATGTTTTCGATCCCATTCGGTGAGACCAGAACCTATGGCGATATCGCCGAGGAACTGGGTCATCCGGCGCAAGCTGTGGGGCAGGCCTGCGGCGGCAATCCAATTCCGGTTATCATACCTTGTCACCGTGTTTTGTCGGCAACTGGGCTAGGAGGGTTTTCGGGGGCTGGCGGCGTCGAAACCAAGGTTGCGCTGCTGCGTCATGAGAGTGCCGCCGGTTTGCTGATCTGAATTATGCAAAAGCTGTTGCATTCCGCCGGTTTGCAGCACACTTTTATTTGACGACCGGAACTCAAGGACCCATTCAATGACAGTCGCCCAAGATCGCGCCACCAAAAAGAAGGCAATTATCGATCGCCTCATGTCGCTGGAAGCAGAAGAACTCGCCACAGCCAAAGCACATCACGATGCGTTCATGAAGGAGTCTCAACTGGATGACCGGGAAGGGCACGACAAGGATGATATCGCGGCCTCGCGCGGAAACGCCGATTTGGCTGCAGCCTTTGACGCCCCGGTTCATGCGCATCACGCAAAGATTGACGCACTGGAAAACACCGATTTCGGATTGACGGATACCGTCGCGCCGGGTGCGGTCGTGAAATTCGACAACCGCAATTTCGTGGTGTCGGTTTCGACGACCCGTTTCGATGTCGAAGGCGAAACCTATATGGGCATCTCAACGCAGAGCCCGATATATCTGGCGATGGCCGGTCTTCAGGCGGGCGAGGTTTTTACTCACAATGGTCAGGAATACGAAGTCGAAGACGTCCTCTGAAACCACTTGACGCCTTGCCAAGGAATATCTTTGCGCACCTTAGTCGTGAAGCTCCACAGCATTTCTCTGAGGGATGATTTGCTGGGCGATTCCTGCGCCTAGCAAGTATAGGCTGGTTAGAACAAGCCCCCAATGTGCCCAGCTTTGCGGGTCGAAATCCACCCAGGCAGCCCAACCGGCGAAGAAGGTCCAGGCAAAGGCCATCGGCAATGACACGTTGCGCCACCGGGCAGTTCGCACCGGGTGAATGAATTTTAGCGGTAGAAACATCGCGATAGACAGTAGGGTTACCAAGGCCAGACTGACATAAAAATTCGGTTCCAGTGCAAAGATCACGATCACCACCATGTTCCAGCAGCCTGGGAAACCGGAGAAGGAATTATCCTTTGTCTTCATCCTTGTGTCCGCGAAGTACATCGCGCTGGCAAATGTGATCACTATGATGGCAAACCAGCCGGTCCACCCGTCCATAAGGCCGGACTGGAAAAGCGCAAAGGCGGGAATGAACACGTAGGTGAGGTAGTCGATGATAAGATCCAGCAATACACCGTCGAATTCCGGGGCGTACTTCTTGACGTGATAGTGGCGGGCAAGTGGTCCGTCCATGCCGTCCACGATGAACGACACCACCAGCCAAAGGTACATCAAACTCCATTTCTCTTGCGCTGCGGCCAGCATGGCCAGCATGGCAAAAACAGCTCCCGTCGCGGTCAGGAGGTGGACGAAAAGGGCTTTGAATCTGAGTGTCATAGTCCGGTTCATGAACCAAGCGGCCCAGATATGCAAAGTAAAAGTCAGAGCTGGCGGCTTTGTCTTCAACCCTGACTGTCTTCTGCTTCAGTTTGATATGCGAACCTCTTCCAACGGATAGGCCAAAGCATCCTGCGCTTCCCAACTCACATGGCAATCGTGACAGAAAGACTGTTTGAACTTCATCGGCTTGCCGTTCGGCTGAACCGCTGAATAGACCCAACCATCGGTCTCGGGCGCTTCGTCCGAGGCAACCTTAGTCATCACGAAAAGTGGTCCGACCTTGGCTTGCTTGTTTTTCTTGTCGATGGAAATGCTCTCTTTGGCCAGAACGGACCCAATCGGCATTTCAACGCCTTCTTCGGCGAATTTCAGGTATTCCTCGGCAGCGATCGGGTTGGCAAATGTCAACAGCAACCGGTTGCCGTGTGGGCCGGCGACCGCAGGCCGGGTTCCGCTAACAGTCCAGTTGCGATAGTTCATCGCCAGCCGATCGCCTTCTTTTGCGTAGCTCTCCACCATCTTGTCTTTGATGCAGTCGTAGATAGTTCCGATATCTGTTTCGGTTAATTCAAACGGGTCTTCAGTCGGAATCGCGCATTCCTGAGCCGATACTGCGGTGACGCCGAACGTGCAGGCGATTGCTGCGGTGACCGTGAAAAGATGTCTTGTCATGGCTGTTCTCCCTTCAGTCGTCGTGGTGACTATCAGGCTCGCACAAAACAGACTTACTTATTCAGCACTTCCGTACACTTCAAAACACGAATCTGTGACAGAATGTGAGGACTTACGCTTTTGGGTGGGTGCGATTGTAGACTTCCATCAGACGCGCAGTGTCAACGGCAGTATAAGTCTGTGTTGTGGATAACGAGGCGTGTCCCAGCAATTCCTGGATGGCCCGCAAATCGCCTCCGGCGGCCAAGAGATGTGTCGCAAAACTGTGCCGAAGCGCATGCGGTGTGGCAGTTGCCGGAAGGCCAAGCTGCATTCTGGCCTTTGCCATCACCCCCTGGATTGTGCGAG